>CAZTJA010000211.1:0-2534 GCA_964613745.1 uncultured Syntrophaceae bacterium | reverse complement strand
TGCTGAGGCCGGTTGAAAATTGCGGAGGGTGTCGGTCGAAAAGTGCGGCACTGGTTGCATGATTAGCCTTTTGCCTCGTTGCTTGTCAAGGTTTTCCTCCTTTCAGTTTTGCGGCAGTGCGTGCTTAGGTTGTTTTGAAGCTCGCTTCTTTGCGTTTCTGAGTCGGTAGCTTTCTCCATTGGCTTCGATGATATGCACTCTGTGAGTAAGGCGATCGAGCAAGGCTCCGGTTAGGCGCTCGGAACCGAGGACCTCGGTCCAAGATTCAAAGGGAAGGTTAGTGGTTACGATCAGACTCTGACGTTCGTAGGCCCGGCTGATGACCTCGAAGAAGAGTTCTGCGCCTACTTTGGAAAACGGTACGTAGCCCAGTTCGTCCAGGACTAAGAGCTGTTGACGTTCGAGTTGTTTGTGGAAGCGCTGGAGGCTCCGATCTTCTCGGCACTCCAGAAGTTCGGTGACCAGACCGGTAACGCTGGAGAAACGGACACGGTAGCCTTGCATGCATGCTGAAAATGCCAGGGCACATGCCAGGTGTGTCTTGCCGGTACCACTGTTGCCGATAAGCAGGACGTTTTCACGCTTGTCTATGAATTCACCCCGCAACAGCTCTCTGACGAGAGGTTCGTTTATAGATGGCTGGGCTTTGAAATCAAAGGTGTCGATGGTCTTGGTCACAGGAAACCGTGCATCTTTGACCCGCCGCTCCGCAGCCCTGGTCTCACGGTCGAGCAGTTCCCGCTCGGTCAGACGCAAGAGATAAGTGGGGTAATCCGATCGATCCTCCTTGCAGATTGCCGCCATTGAAGCGTATTCCCTGAGTATTGTGGGAAGCTTCAGCCTTTTCAGATAGTGTTCCAGCAGCACAGTAGACTTTTTGGGCTCGCTCATGGAACACCCCCACTGGGAAGGAGGGCCCGATATGCCGCAATGTCGGGTCCGGCCACTCTCACCAACTGAAGATGCTCTCGTCCGTCCAATCTGAAGGTCGGAGGGCTCCAGGAAGGTTGAGGGATCAGGAACTGGGCAATGGCGTCCCGAGTGTGCCCTCCCGCCTGAATCCCCTTTTGGACAGCCTGTGTCAGCCTGGAGAGGCTATGGTCCTCCAAAAGTCGGAGCACACGGATATACTCTCGGGTACCTTCACCTTGGCGTTCCTCTTTTACTTGAAGACGGCGATGAAGGATGTCGAAACACTCCGGCAGATGCAGATCGTTCAGGGGCAACGCATGATGCAATGCACCGGGCTTTCTTTCCAGGAGCGCAAGGTAATGTATGGGCGTGAAAAAGACCCCTTCCTTGTCCCAGGAACGCCTGTGCTCGGCAACCGTCTCTTCCTCACTGCACAGCAGCACCCTATCCACGTATCCCTTTATTGTGATGAAATGGTGAGCGCAACGCACCGGCACCGAATAGTCGTTGGCATCGAAACGTACGAGAGACAGGGAGTTTGCGATGGTAGTCCGTATACGGCAGGCATCGAAGGGGATCGGCGGAAGGGATTGAAACGCTGCCTGATCTTCAGCCAGGAGTTCTGATTTGGGGGCACTCTTACCCCGAAGCCTTCTGGCCAGATCCTCCCGGCACATCTGGGCCAGCCTTTCGTTAAGTTCTTCCAGATCTCGCACCTGTGGTACCGGGACGAAGAAATTGAGGCGCACATATTTGACCACCCCTTCGACTACCCCTTTCTCATTGGCACGCCGCACTCGGCAGAAGTGATGATCGAAAAGGTAGTGGCTCTTAAGCTGCAAAAATCCTTTAGTGAGTTTACTGCCGCGGGAACAGATGATCTGAGAAGTCAGGACCCTGCTGTTATCGTAGGTAATCCGAGTCGGGACTCCGTCGAAAAACTCGAATGCCCGTACATGGCCTTCCCACCATGTTTCTGTACATTCCCGCTCGAATGCCACGACAAAAAAAGCATCCGAATAGGGGAGCGCCATCACCAGGAAATGCACCTTCCGCAACACTCCGGATACCTTTACCAGGGCTTCGCCGAAGTCCACCTGTGCCTCTCCTGGACGATGAATCAGAGGCATGAAGACCTCACGGCTATGCCGCTTGATCCGACTTACCGCTTCTTTGACCTGGGTGTATTTTCCCTGATAGCCATCCTCCTTGATTCGTTCATAAATCCGCTTAGCGGTGTGACGTTGCTTTTTCGGGATTTGCTTGTCACTCTCGAGAATGTCCGCAATCCGGTCCAGAAAAGGACCTATCCTCGGCTTGGGCCTCGCCTTGCTCAACCGGTAACCGGGAGGCTCTGAATGCTGAAGAATCTTCTCCAACGTCGTCCAATGCATACCCGTCTCACGGAGAACTGAACGCTTGCTTTTCTCCTCCCTCAAAACCTGAAAACGGATATCCGCCCATTTCTTCATTTCTCGGTACACCCCTCTGGCCTCCCTATGAAGAACTGATCGGAAAACCCTCTGGATTTCCCGAACGCTCTCTATCACGTGAGGCCCCTGAAGAGTGCCGCGATTTTAGACCGACCAGGCGTCCGACGCGATTTTCGTCCGGCGTTTACA
>CAZTJA010000210.1:0-2548 GCA_964613745.1 uncultured Syntrophaceae bacterium | reverse complement strand
CCCTGTCGGGTTTTTTATTTTTGTCGTTTTATTTGTATTTAGAGAGGCCATCGGCTTCAAATTTATTAAACGATATTAGGCCAGTGTTTTAGCGTATTTCAGCACGTTCGTTCGGTAAATCTTTCCCGTAGACTGCGAATCCTATCGTTCCTATGATTCCGAATATGAATGTAACAACGAAATTGGTTTCCGGACTGATTTGACCATAGAATTGCGCCGCTGAAAGCCACAATTGAATTCGATCGCCTTTTCCAAATCATCTTCATCAGGCCGTCCGGCTGCAATGGGCAGCTCTCTTGTAATGAAAGAATGCTCTCCTATGAATGCAGCCGCTGCAATCGGAATGAATCCCAACTCTTGGGATAAGTCGACCAACTCCAAAAGGGCATCCTCGTAGTTGCGATTGCCATAGACTACGACAACAAAGGCTTTTGTATCATTAGCCCAGAGACGCTTGAATCGTTTGACTGCATTCAATGGCAATCTTCTAACGTACACAGGAGCCCCTATCACCACAAGTTCATCCGTGAAGTTAGCGAAAGGGTTCGTGAATTCGTCAGGCAATGTCAAGCTGATGTGTTGGATGGGCTCAATGCCTGTGCCTTCAGCAATTGACTCAAGGACCTATAAGAATCAGCAATGGAGGCCGGTTAGGATTGTATTAAGCTCGGAGACGCTTGTAATGGAATATGCCGTTGAATGTTTTCTTTCTACTTCTCAAGCCCCTTACTGGGCTTATTTACTGTCGCGGGGTTATGCGGAGCAATACGATTCTGAATTCGGAAATGGTCTGGTTCCCAAGTCCGCACCGATGGTAGAGGAAATTGCGATTTTTTGGAGGAATTATTTCCTGAATCAAATTGAGAAGGGATGAGACGCTGGACACTGTCTCGAACAACCTGCATGCTTGCTTCTTCATCCTCGGGGAAAGCTTCGTAGAAATTTTGATGGAGTTGACATGTTGCCTACCCATGTTGCCGGAGGACATCCCGGAATTCCTCACGCTATTCTGCGGGAATCCTCAGGACCTTCTTGATGGCCCGCTTGAACATAAGTTCAGTGCGTCGTAGAAGTCCTCGTTTATGTCGCCATATTCCACAGTGAACTTTTCCCGGGTTCCACAAAGAACTTCATGAATTCGGCCTCACCGACCAGACTGTGAGGGCTATGGCATAGCTGCTGATATTTTCTATCCTAAGGATATTCTCATTACGTGGTACGCCACGCCCAAGGCTGCACAGGCAGCGATGGTGAACATCATACTCATTTTGAAACGAAACAAAGCCGCAAAAGCAACAATTGCTATGATGACGGACGGCATATTTATGGTTTCCAGGACGGGAATCTGCAAGTGAGCCCCAAGAAAATAGCTTTCACGAAGTCTTCCAAAGATCGTGTTAAGCGTGAACCACATTGCCAAATTGAGCACAACCCCTACAACCGCTGCTGTGATACAGGACATCGCGGCATTTAGTGACTGGTTGGCCCGCAGTAACTCTATGTAAGGTGCTCCCAGGAATATAAACAGGAAACACGGCATGAATGTCACCCAGACGGTAAGTGCCGAACCCAGCACACCGGCAGTAATGGGATCAAGTGCTCCCGGGTTGCGATACGCCCCCAAAAATGCCACAAATTGGAGTACTAGTATTAAGGGCCCAGGCGTTGTCTCTGCCAAACCCAAACCGTCCAGCATCTCCCCCGGTTTCAACCAACCGTGCGTATCTACAGCCTGTTGAGCGACATATGCTAAAACGGCATAGGCCCCGCCGAAGGTCACGATTGCAGTCTTGCTGAAAAATAGTCCCTGTTGAAAGAAAACGTTTTCCGAACCAAGATGGAGAAACACAACAACCACTGGTACAAACCACATTGCGGACCAGAACAAGAAAACTCTCATTGACTGCGAGAAAGAAGGGCGCACATGATTTCCTGCCCCCGAATCAAGAAGGATATCCACTGCATGTCCTTTGCATTTACGTTTACTCTCTGTCTTGGCGAGAGATACTGTGAAGAAATTGGGGCGTAAGTGTGCTGCTATAAATCCGAACAACGCAGCAGTGAGTACGATTAAAGGGAACGGAACGTCGTAAAAGAAAATTGCCGTGAACGACAAACCTGCCAGAGTGATCATCAGTCTATTTTGAAGAGCACGATTTCCGATTCTAAGGACGGCTTCTAAAACAATTGCCAACACGGCAGATTGAATCCCAAAGAAAAGCCATTTCACAACGTTTAGATCCTGATAACCGGCATACAGAATGCTCAGCACAAGCATGAAGAGGAAGCCGGGGAGGACAAACATTGTTCCCGCTACTATTCCTCCCTTAGTCTTGTGCAGGAGCCATCCGATATAGGTTGCCAACTGCTGAGCTTCAGGTCCCGGGAGGAGCATGCAGTAATTGAGAGCGTGAAGAAAGCGTTCTTCGCTTATCCAGCGCCTCTCTTCCACCAAATACCGGTGCATCACCCCTATCTGAGCCGCCGGACCTCCAAAGCTGTTGAGTGCTACCCGAACCCAGACCCAAAAGGCTTCACGAAATGTGAC
>CAZTJA010000209.1:0-2643 GCA_964613745.1 uncultured Syntrophaceae bacterium | reverse complement strand
ACACCGTCTTGTCCAATTTAATGTCTAATGCCATTGAGGCCTGCCGGTCAGCGGGGCACGGCGGAGATCGCCTCATTGAACTCTCAGCATACACAATGAACGATCAATTGGTAATCAGGGTTTCAGATAATGGGATAGGAATGCCCGAAGACGTCCGGAAAAACCTGTTTACCAAATTCTATTCCACAAAAGGTTCAAAAGGCACGGGATTAGGATTGGTCGTTTCGAGAAAAATCATCGAAGAGCATGGCGGTGTTGTAGAAGTTAGCTCCGAACCTGGTAAAGGAACCCAGTTCTGCATCAAATTGCCTGCCGCAAACACCCGGCTTTTTCATGAATCTACCGCTCAGCAGACGCCTGAATCCGGCTAGTTTGCCGAAAATTTTATTACCAGGTGTTCAAGAAGAATTTGCGGCGATTTATTACCCAGTTTGCTGGATTTCATCATGATCTCGGTTTCTAAAACGGCTTCCATCAAGTCGGATAGTCTTTTCATAGGGAATCTTTGTGCATCCCTGAGGAGTAAATACAGGGGATAGTCTTTCATTTTGAAAAGGTCTGTTTTTGCTGTACTAATCCGATCAGTTCGACCACTTTTAATTCTTTTCGCAACGTCTTGAAACTCGCGATACTGCATTTTAGGATGCCACTCATTTTTCAGGTCTGTAAACAGAAGTTCCCTTGCTAAAATGAGTTTGCGAAGCTCAGATATGATGATTGCCAGCGTTTGCAGCGGGTGAGCAACAATCTGGAGATTTTTGTGGAGCGCTGCAATTGCTTTCACTTTGTCACCGGATCGTAACTCGCCGCCGAATTCATAAAATGCCGCCTGATGTGAATCTTCAAAACTCTCTAATACATCTTTGTCCGTTATCTGATTTCGTGAACCTGTGTAAGACACGATTTTTTCGACTTCATTCATTAATGCACGCACATCTGTCCCACACATTGAATACATTTTGTTCAGCGCTGAAGCAGTGATTTTCTTGCCTGCTTTTTCAACGGCATCGCGCACCAATTCATCAAAATAAGTCCTATCCAGTCCTCCCCCATATCTCTCTTGCTTCGGTCGGCATTCTATGATTTCCCCTTTTGTAGCAAATTTTTTCACCAGTTTTTTTCTCGCATCAATCTCAGGGGCGGAGATAATAACCAGCACGTCCTCAGGCAAATCCGAATCCAGCAGCTGATCTATTACATCATCGGATTGAGCGCCTTCAGGCATCGCATTTTCAGAAACAAAAGCATCGATCAATCTCATCAAAAGAGCTTTACCTTCTTCATCCAAATCCTTGAACAACGCTGATAAGCTCGATTGATCATCTGCAATATCGGACTTCTCAATTCCACATAGACTTAGCGCTTTGGCTAAGAAACGGAAAGACGCGGCCTGGTCGCCTTTTTTCCACGAATCAAGAGCCTTGGGTATGAGTTTTCCCGAATCATTACGGGACATGAATGCCGTAGTTTGCTCCACCAGGATCACCCTGCGACCCCCGAAAAGGGATGGGGAGAAGATTTCAGCAATTAGTCGGTTCATGTCCTGGTTCGAGCCGTCCAGAGTAGTGAGATTTAACTCCTTGTTTTCAGATACTAAGTAATCGTCAATAAGTGCGTTGATTTTTTGTTTGACGAGAAACTCGTCGCCGTACATCAAGTAAATACGCTTTTCAGTCTCAATTTTTTTGACGGTGACTCTCTTGACCATCTCACTCCACCCGGTTTATTCGCGCATATTCGAGTTCGTGCCCAGTTCATAAGTTCTGCGATTCATTCTCTCGAACAACCCATTGTCACCGCGCAAGCGGCTTTTATTAGCTTGAATGTCCAATTATGAAAAACGATAGCGCGCGAAAGCAGTCTACACCAGTCGAAATTTGTACAACTAATTTACGTGTATCCTCAACCATTTAAAAATAAATCATGATTGTGCGTCGGATCCTGGACTATTACTGATTTTTGGAATTTGACAAAACGATCCCTGACCTATTGTGATTCCAAACCTTTAGGCACTTCGTCCGGAATGGCATCCCTATTGCTTATATGAATTGCCATGAACATCGCGAAGGGATACGGAATGAGTCAAAACAAAGATACCATGGAAAAAACTTGTGATCGACAGGAAGAAGTAATTGCAACACTTATCAATCCGATTCATGTATTTTCCGGGGCGGTTTCTGCAAAAGATTATATTACGGCTCAAAAGCAGCTTCTTCGGGATTTCGGCGAGGACATATATTTTAACTGGCAGCTTGAGATCCTCCACGCAGAGATTGCGTCAATTATCGAAGAGCTAAAACTGGAAACCAGCGGACCAAGACCCAACACTACGGTTATGGGTCAAGCTTAATAAGAGATTTATACTACGCACTTCTAATCGTTATTCACCATCCAACTTCACTTGGGACTCCGCACGGAGGAAAAGGAATGGCGAGGGGATTACGCCGGTTTCGCCCCTCGTCACCTAATCCCAACGGTCCTCAATTAGGCCTTCCTGCGAACCGGCCTACCCACCCCCCTCCAGCGTAACCAATGACCGGGCGACGAACAGATCGTCCGGCGTATTTATGTTCCGTATGGAACTCATGCTCGGATCACAGGCCGTCATTTCAGTTTCAGAAATTTCCAAAACTTTTACCTTAT
>CAZTJA010000208.1:0-2651 GCA_964613745.1 uncultured Syntrophaceae bacterium | reverse complement strand
AGGCTCCCAATTCCTCTGCCGAAGCAAGACACCATTCTGGAACAGAATCGCACAATTGTAGGAGCCATTGATGACCGCAAGCAAAAATCATTCATCACACTGGGTTCAGTTGCCGATCTGCAGGTGATTATAGGTCCAAATCAGATTAGTCGAGAGGATGGAAAACGAAGGGTCGTAGTTACATGCAATGTCAAGGACCGTGATCTTGGTTCCTTTGTCGATGAGGCTCAGAAAACTATAAATGAGCGATTGAAACTTCCTGCAGGATACTGGATAACCTGGGGAGGCGAATTCGAACAATTGCTCTCAGCAGCCAAGCGCCTCGAAATCGTGGTTCCTTTAGCATTATTTTTAATATTGGCCCTTCTTTTTGCCGCATTCGGATCATTCAGATATGCACTGCTCGTATTTACGGGTGTACCCCTCGCTTTGACCGGCGGAATATTAGCGTTATGGTTGAGAGACATCCCACTTTCCATATCAGCGGCCGTCGGCTTCATCGCTCTTTCGGGTGTTGCCGTCTTAAACGGGCTTGTAATGATTACGTTCATCAACAAATTGCGCGAAGAAGGGTTGCCGCTGGAACAGGCAGTCATACAAGGTGCTTTAACCAGACTGAGGCCTGTACTCATGACTGCTTTAGTGGCATCGTTAGGATTTGTCCCTATGGCCATCGCAACCGGAACAGGAGCGGAAGTACAAAGACCTCTGGCTACGGTTGTCATAGGCGGGCTTGTTTCAAGCACACTTCTCACTTTGATGGTCTTACCGGCATTGTATACATTTATTGAGCAGCGTGTTCTTCGACAAGAATTCCCTCAAATTCGGGACAATAAACCGGCCTACTGATCAGGCCCAATAGATATGAGTTAAGCTGTTCAAGAGGACTTTACAACAACTATTGAGGAACGGAGGATACTTATGAAGACATTTATCAGCTTACTTGCAGTCACGGCATTGGCTATGATTCCACTTTCGGCGATTGGACACGGAGAATCGTCTAAATCTACCAAAGGCGATAGAGTCTACTGCTGTCATGAAAAAGGACCCGAAAGAGGAAAGTGCGATAAACTTCACACCAAGGAAGATTGTGAAAAAGAAGGCGGAAAAGTTGTCACAAGTTGCAAAGAATGTAAGTAGCAATGAATTACATATGCCTCATACAGAACACATTCCCAGGAAGATGTATTCCGTGAAAGGATCGAGCGCTCAAGAGATCACCAGAGTCCCATTCCGCCATGCTCAGACTTAATGGAATTCTACGATTAGAGACCAAGGTGTCGAATGCGATGAGATCTCGCGAAAATAAAGCAAGTTCCTAAAATTTTGTCCGAATGGCACAAGTTTTCGTGTTCCTGGTTTTTCGGTCCACAACCCAATTCAATGCTCGGCCGAGGCGGTTCAATGAGTTGATCCTTATCCTTTGCGACAAAGTCCGAGAACCATTCGGAAAGTCCGCGACAGCGCAGGCATCTAGCCGGTTGCGGAACATGGCGGGGTTCACGAACATCAAGCCGCCCTCATCCAGGCCGGAAGGAGGAGCACGCCGAAAGAAGCCAAGAACAGACTTCCAGGCGAGCCATGATTACGCCGCATCTCTCCCCAGGGCCTCACGCTTGCAGCGGGCAGGCCTGGGAAAGGATAGCGGATCGATAACGTCGAGATGGAGTGGATCAGCGGGCGGCAGCGGTTGCCTGGGGTGCGTCCTGTATGGTTCGGAACAGGAGCAGGAGCCCGAAGATCAGCGCGAAAATCTCCCCTCCCAGGGTCAGGATCACGGACAGAAGGTTCATCATGTCCACCGCCGAGACCCAGGTGGCGACTGTGGCCGCCGTGGTTTGTACGGTCGGCACGCCCGCCTGCGGGGCCGATAGGAAATAGAACAGCAGGGTGCCCACTTCCAGCAGCAGCACCAGCATGGAGAAGACGATGGCAATGGTTGCCGCCACCACCCCGATCCAGACGGTCTTGCGCAGGGAGGCATCGGAGGGCCGTTTTGCCGGATCCTGGAGTCTTGTGGCGATTCGGGTGTAGCGGTGAAACCACAAGGCCAGGAAGACCAGGAGCAAAAGGCCGACCGTTGAAAAGAATTGCACGAGCGGCAGCCCGGAGCGGGTGCTGCCTGCCAGTTGGCCGGTGAATACCAACATATATACCATGATGATCACGGGGAGGGCCCCCATCACCACCAGTGCCCAGAAACCGCTTCGGCCCCATCGCGCAAAGGCCTTGGCGAGTGTTTCGGTTCTGGACGACCTCAGCGATTCAGTCAGTTCTTCCAGCATCGTACGGTTCCTCCTTATTCTGGTGGGGCGTCAAGGGGTAAATCTCTTGCCCTCATGCGGTAGAATGGCGAATTTTGGGAGCAATCGGGCTCTCTAATCGGCGGCTCAGCCAAGCATGGCCTTTTCTTTTATTGGATCGGGCTTCTCGGTCACCTTCGGACCAAGCAGGACGGCGATCGGCCGGGTCTGTGGGCTGGCGTCCAGCGCAATAATAATTACCATGGTTATCGGCACCGCCAGGAATACTCCGACGGTCCCCAGCACCCAGCCCCACAGCAGCAGTGAAAGAAACACCGCCAACGTAGAGATGCCGAGTCCTTTACCCATAACTCTGGGTTCCAGGATGCTCCCGATTACCGTGTTGAC
>CAZTJA010000207.1:0-2671 GCA_964613745.1 uncultured Syntrophaceae bacterium | reverse complement strand
GCGTCGGCGGCGCGCTTGAGGGTGCGCTGCGTGATGCGGTAGATATAGTTGGGGTACGACGCCTGCCATTCGGCAAAGCGCTCCACGCGGAAGCGGTCGGTGAGCGGTGCATCGGGCGCCACGGTGACGGTGAAATCCTCGGCCACCGTGATCTTGGGGTGCGGGTTCTCTTCGGGCTGCGGCACATCATGGCCCAGCCACGCCGCACCCCAGCGGCTGAGCGAGATCAGCAGGTTGCTCCCCAGCGAAGGGTCGGCCAGGTCCACCACGCGCAGCCAGTGCAGCGGCCCGCGCAGCAGGAAGCGGATCAACGCCCCCTCCACCTGGTCCCACTTCTCGAAACCTTTGAGGAACTCTTGCGTACTGTTTTGACGAAGATACCAGCTATCATAGTCGCCGGTGGGGCGCTGGAAATCCGGCTCCACCTGCTTGACCGCCGCGGCAAAGTCATTTTCGGTGTACCAGATGCCGGGCTGAAGCTGGCCGAGGAGACGCAACAGGGTTTGGCGAGTTTGCAGCGGGTCGTTTTTCCAATTGCCGGTTTCCGTGCATTCAAAGTCGGGCGTCCGGCACAGGTCGTTCCAATCGGGCGAATCGCGCCAGGCCGCAAAGAGCGCCTGCCGCTGTTCCGCCCGGGTCTTGTCAAGAAACGCGCGCACGCTGTTGTTGGTCAGTTGGATCGTGTCGCCCTCGCGGCGAAACCAGTTGAGGCGGGCGGCCACGTGCAGGAGCAGGCCCAGGCGGATGTTGAGTTCGGGCATGTCGCTGCTGTAGGGCAGCCGCAGCCGCCCCACCAGTTGGTCCACATCGTCGGGGTGGGGGCCGCTGGGCGTCACACGCAGCGGCCTGCTGTAGACAAAGCCCAGCAGCGTGCCGGCGTCTTCCAGCAAGCTGTCGTCGGCCAAGGTCTGCCGGGCCGCAGGAGGGGGCGCAACCGATTTGATCGGCAGCCCGCCCTCTGCCGCCGGGTTCTGCGGGTGCGGCAGCCAGGCGGTGATGTCGCTGGGCAGATAGATGATCGTATGCGCCTTCTGGCCGGCGCCCTTGAAGGTGCGCCCCAGGAGGCCGTAGTAATAGAGCAGCTCGGCGACACTTTCGGGGTTCAGCCAGGGCGCCTCGCGTTCGAGTTTGGCCGGCCCCATCTGGCGGATGGCCCCAAACTGGCGGCTGAACTGCGCTTCCGGCGTCTCGCCGTGCTCGCGCAGCAGGAGGCTGATCGCCTCCTCGCTCTCCGGCCAATAGTCCACCGCCTCCTGGTAGGCCATCTGGACGTTGGTCGGATCGGTGAGCTGGGCAGCCAGCAGTTCGATGCGCTTCTCGCGCGAGGCGTCGTCGAGGAAGGCGTTGCGCAGCTCCGCCAGCACGTCGATCAAAAAGTCAGGGTATTCCGCCAGCATCTGGGCCGTGGTGGGCATAGTAGTAGGATGATACCACTTTTGGAGTACTTTTGCAGGTTTGCAGTAACCGAAACGCACAATTCACAATCTGCGTTAGATTCGTTATACTATTGGCGTGGGATAAGGAGAAATCACGAATGAATACAAACGGAATGCCCGGCGGCCAGCGCGTCTCGTCCGGCAACGTGCTCGAACAGATGATGCAGGCGGGCAAGCTGCTCTTTGACAGCCGTGTGCCCTTCAACTTGAAGCTCATGCTGCCCATTGCCGCCGCCGTCTACTGGCTGTGGCCGCTCGACCTGATGCCCGGCCTGCCCTTTGACGACCTGGCCGTGCTCTTCGTGGCGCTGACCTTCTTCGTCAAGCTGGCGAACGACGCCATCACCAAGACCGGCGGGCAGCAGTACGGCGGCGGGGCCGCGTCCCAGCCCGGCAAGGGCAGCGCCAACGCCGCCCCCACCGCCAACGATGGCGTCGTAGACACCACCTGGCGCGTGATCGAATAATCAACCGTAGGTCACGTTACCAACGTGACAGCCTTGCGTAGGTCACGCTTGTAGCGTGACAGGCTGGGCCAAAGCGTAGGTCACGTTACCAACGTGACGAGCCAGGCCAAAGCCCAACATGTCACGTTGCAAACGTGACCTACGGGAATTCAATCCGAGTAATACGGGTACACCAGTATCGAGCAAGCCAATGGCGTCGCCCCACCTCAACGGCAGCGAACAAACCTTTTCCAGCACGGAGGTCGCCTACCACCTCCAGGTCACCGCCGACACGCTGCGCAGTTGGAGCCGCCGCTTCGCCCGCTTTCTAAGCGCCGGGGCTGCGGGCGATGACCCGCGCTATATGACTGCCGACGTTGCCGCCCTGGTCATGGTGCAAAAGCTGGTGGAGAGCGGCCTGACCGACGAGCAGGTGGGCGAGCGGCTGACCCCCAAGCGCATCGTGCGCGAAGAGATCCCCTCGCTGGCCCTCAGCGCGGAACAAGGGCGGCAGATGATGGACGCCAACGCCGCGCTCCTGCCGCAAGCGTTGGGCGACATGCTCAGCACCATCGCCAACAGCCAGCAATCCGTCCTCAACAGCCAGTCCACCGTGCGCGAAGTCGTCGGCGTCGTCGTGCAGGACAACCTCGGCCTCAAGGAAGAAAACCGCAAGCTGCGCGACCGCATGTTGGAACTGGAGCGGGTGCTGGCCGAATACCAGCGCCGCGAGGAGACGCGCAAGGAGCGCTACGAAAACCGCCTGCGCGCCCTCGAAGGCACCGTGGC
>CAZTJA010000205.1:0-2737 GCA_964613745.1 uncultured Syntrophaceae bacterium | reverse complement strand
GAAAGGAAAATCACCCTGATCAGATAGTGGCAATGAGGACCGCCTAAAGAAATCCTCCGGACGAAAACCGGTAAGTTGCATTGCGATGTAAACCAATCGGTTGCAAAGGATTAACACACCGCTTTTCGTTAGCCGACTTTTGCCTCTTCGGCGGTACCCCGAACCAAACTGAAGACTTCGATAGGCTTGCTGACGTTTTTGAACGCCATTGGACCTCTGTAGAAAAGCTCTAATTCATTCCCAATGCGTCCGGCAGTTTCCGGTCCGATGAGGATGTCTCCATTGAGAGCCGCTGAGGCCAATCTTGCTGCTAAATTTGTTACGGGACCTGTAGCGGTAAACGTCATTCTAGTCCCGGTACTTCCTTCAAATCTGGTCATTCCCACGGACGCAATTCCTGAATTCAGACCCATATTAATCTGAACCGGGGGAAACCTTCTTTTCAGCTCTTCATTAATTTTTTGCGACTTTTCTCTAATTTCTCTGGCCGCTTGGGCGGCATTTATAGCGGACCTGGTCGCCTCTCCTTGGAATATGACCATGAGACCATCGCCGGCTGTTTCGTTTATATCTCCGTCATGTGAATAAATGATGTCCAGGAAAGCCGAGAAATACTTCTCGATGATAAAGTTTACCTTTCCTCTGTTATGCGCTTCACTGATGCTCGTGTATCCAGCGATATCAAGGAACAAAACGGTTACTTCAATATCCCTTTTTTCAAATCTGGGCGCATCCGGATTTTTTTCCACTATTTTCTGAACCGTCGAGGGCACGAAAGGTCTCAGATGCTTAAGCATGCTGTCTACCGTCATTTTCTCCTGGGAAATCTTCCAATGTCCTTTGGCATTCCGGATCACATTTGACGCAAGATCGGCGAGATCTTGAAGAATAGTCAAATCATTCTCTTCGAGACTTGTAGGTGGTACAGCCACGGCGTGTAATACCGCCAAAGGTTTGTTTTCAAGAAAAATTGGTACAACGGCTTCCGAGATACTATTGTGCGACGAAATGGCCTCTCCCGATGCTCCGGGAAAAAGACAAATAGTGGAAGCGGCTTTTTCTAGAGTGTCCGCCACCGTATGTCTTCCTCGTTTACAGAGCTGACAATTGATACGTTTTTTTTCAATTGCACAGTGTAGAGGTCGAGTATAATGCTCGGCCTCAGGATCGATGACCAGGAGACAGACTTCTTGTAGTTTGGGAATGCTTATTTTCGCTTCGTCTCTGATGACTTCCAGAACATGGCCGATATCCAAAGAAGACGTGAGTTTTTTGGCCACTCTGAACACGTTTTCGAATCTTTGTTTATACATAGTTAAATAAACCTACAATTTTCGTGGTGTGCATTTGAGGAGCTTGGTTCAGAATCAATTATCATAGTTATCCATTTTAGATTGCACATTGGTCACAGTTAAGTGCCGGTTCGCAGTGTATCATCACATCTAAAAATGTCTAACTTTTCACGATGTTTGAATGTGTGAAAATGTTTTATGCTGCTCTTATTCTAATATGTAATCGTGATTAGGCCAGACTCTTGCCTATCTGAAATGTTTGTCGCAACGGACAGTGTCATCGAAAACTAAATTATTCTATTGGGGTGATTTTCGAGCCTCTTTTGTTTTGCAGTTGTGTCTTCTGAGCTACAATAATAACATTCACTTATTCTTTAACGAAAGAAGGGGAATAGTGCCGTGGCTAAGATCCTGTTTTCATTAATAGCAGCTCTAATGCTTGCTGTCGTGAGCTATGCCGGTTCCGAGACAATCACCACTGAAGGACGTAGTTCATCTGGGAAGCTTCTTTTCAAAAGCAAGACCAAAGGAAACGAAACCGAGGTTAGGAGCCCAAGCGGCAAATTACTAATGAAATCCAAAACCAAAGGGGATGTAACGGAGGTCAGGACCCCGTCCGGAAAGCTCTTGCAGCGAATCAAGGAAAAATAGGAGATTTGGGGTTTTCTACATTCGACTCAAGGACCAACCTCTGAAGGCAAGTTATACCGCCAGATAGCGCTTCTTGATTTCCTCGTCCTTCTCCAGGTCACTAATACTACCCTCGTACTTTATATGCCCACTATCGACAATGTAAGCCCTATCCGAATGCTTTAGACTGAATTTGACGTTCTGTTCCGACAAGAGGATCGTGGTTCCTTCTGACTTCAGAATGTCTATGAAATCACCTAATACTTTCACAATGATTGGAGCTAATCCTTCAGTTGGTTCATCCAGAAGTATCAGTTCAGGGTTCCCCATAAGAGTTCGACCTATGGTGAGCATTTGCTGCTCGCCCCCACTGAGATTCCCGCCTCTACGGTTGGACAATTCTTTGAGTCTTGGAAAGAATTCGTACACCCGGTCAATGGACCATTTCGCCGTCTTTCGACTATCCGACCTTTTTCCCACTTCCAGATTGGCCTTTACCGTGAGATCAGGGAAAATTCTTCTGTCTTCAGGCACAAAGCCCAAGCCTTGCCTCGCAGCACGATAAGGGGCAAGCCCTGTAATATCAGCACCATTAAAGACTATCTTTCCGTTCTTAGGAGCCGTTAAACCCATGATGCTTCTCATAGTGGTAGTTTTTCCGGCCCCATTTCTGCCGAGCAACACTACGACTTCACCTTTGTCGACTTCCAGGGATACGTCGAAGAGTATATGGCTCAAACCGTAGTAGGTGTTTATGCCTTGCACCTGAAGCTGCATATCAGACCTCTTCCCCCAAATAGGCCTCAATAACTTGA
>CAZTJA010000204.1:0-2788 GCA_964613745.1 uncultured Syntrophaceae bacterium | reverse complement strand
TCTTTACATTGAGCTAAGTTTTTGCACGCACCGAACTTCATCCCAATGGTTCCGGATATATTTTCCAGATATTCCAGAGTTTGAGGCGAAAGCAGGGTCTTTATTTTGGCGAACAGTGTTTCAATACTGTCGTGAAACACGGTTCCTTCAAAAACCGTCAAGAGGTCTCTGCTCATGTGGAGAGCCATCAGCTCAGTTGCCGTCAATGGAACGGGAAATTCCTTCTTAAAGGTCTCCAGTAATTTCCAATAGGAATTCTTACCGGACTGTTCGGAATAAATAGGAAAACCCGCCTCCTGTATGGTTTCCAAATCTCTGTAGAGCGTCCGGAGCGGCACATCCAGTTCGGTGGACAGGTCCGTTGCCAAAATGCCGGTGTTCCGGGATTCCATTATTCTGATGATTTTCCACTGCCGAGCGAGCTGAGTTCCACGCATATCCTTGACCTCTGGGCCGATTCTAGGAAGCAGGCTCAAAGTCTAGCGCAATTCCTCTTTGTATACCAAAGGCTTTTTGGTGTGGAGAACAGTTCGGGGAAAAGTTATTTGCAGCGGCAAAATGGACCAGACTCGGTTTTTTCGCAACCTATGTCAGTATTCAAGACACAAGAACGTTAGACCGCATAAACAATATGCAATATACTGAAGCAGCAATCGAAAAAGGGTTTATTCATGAACATTGAGCAGCTTATCATCGAAAAAAGAGACGAAATACTTGAAATAGCCAAAAGACACGGAGCAGAAGATGTGCGCATCTTTGGTTCAGTCGCACGAGGCGAAGCTGTTGATTCGAGCGATGTCGACCTTCTTGTTCACGTGCGGCAAGACCACTCGGCTTGGTTTCCGGGCGGGCTAATAGCTGATTTGGAGGAACTCCTGGGCAGGCAGGTGCACGTGGTCACTGTCGGAGCACTCAATGAAGGCATTCGAGAAAATGTTTTGAGAGAGGCGATACCCTTGTGAAAGACGACCAACTGTTTCTCGTGCACATTTTGGAATGTCTGAATCGTGTTTCGGAATATACAGAGCCTGGTAGGGACCACTTCCTTCGCGACAGAAAAACGCAAGACGCAGTACTGAGGAATTTGCATACACTCTCAGAGTCGGTACAGAGAATATCTACGAAAACTAAGAGTCGATTTCCAGCGGTTCATTGGCGCGAAATCGGCGCATTTCGCAATGTCGTAGTCCATGATTATCTAGGCATAGATTTAGAGCGCATTTGGGATGTTATCGAAAGAGATCTCCCGACGTTGACTGAGCAGATCAAGTCCATCCTGTCCCACTTTCACTCGTGACGATGTTCATCCGGTTTTTTGATTCGTAATGTGATCCAACCTTGGAATCAGCTACTCAATTCCATCGTCCGATTTGGGACCACATTCACAAGTGACATGACCACCTAAGTTAAAGCCCTGCCCATATTCAGTCGAATTTTGTGTATTCAGCTAAAAAAAATTCGCCGGCAGCGTTTTTTTATTTTTCGTTTGTCCTGATCCGGCAAACGTTCTCGATACGATGGAGGGGGCGGATTTGTGAAAATCTTAAAAGAGGTGATCAAATATGAAGAAAAAGCGAAAGCATAATGTCGTTGTTTTTAATGACGTGATCACGCTGGAATTGATGTCTATGCGGGTGCGCCGAAAACTCCGAAATGCTCAATCCGAAAAACTTAAGAATCGATATAACAATCTGTTGAATGCCCTAAATAGGCATTTGGTCATCGGAATGAACAAGATGCTTGACGCAAAGTGAATTAACCAGAGTAAAGGCATTCTTTGGCGGGACGGTTTAATCGAACGGGTTGCCGTCCCGCGAACATGGTGTAAGGGCTTTATTAGAGAATCATCGATACCAACCACACGATGAGAAGCACGAATATAAGTGTACCAAGTATTCCATACGGACCGCCGTAATATGCCATAATTTTATCCTCCGTTTAACAATTTCCTATTTTGATGCACAACATGCTGCGAAGATTCAAAAATCATTGTGATTTCAGCAGAGTTGCTGTTCCTAAAGCGAAGCGGAATCCTTCAATTTGCAGTGGATCCGGCGTTGATTTATCTGGATTATGTTGCCTAGGTCGGATAATCTCAGAATCAAATCCTTGAGGGACGGTGTGGAATGGGAAATTCAGGTAAGATTTTAGTCGTATTGTGCTCAGTCCTTGTATGTGCATTGTACCAAGCCGCTCCTGCGGCTTCACAGGATGTTTTCAGCCAAATCGATCAGTTGCGAAAAGACCTGAACGATACCAGAACCGAGCTAAACGATCTGAAATCTCTCGTTTATCAAATGCGCAAAAATATGCTGCACAACGTCGGCACTGAAAAGCCTGCGGCTGCTGCCCCTACCGAGGTGAAGCAGCGCACCGAATCTCCACAGATCAGCGATGAAGAATTGACCGTGATTATTTGCAAGGCGGTAGGCGACTTCTTCTCCGATGCCGATAGGGTACTCAGGATGACCAATCCTGATGAAGCGCAGGCCCGAATGTCCGATGTTTTCAAGAAATTGAACGGGACATTGCAGAAGTATTCCGGCCTACATCGGGTATCCAAGCTGCTCGACATCTATGAAGGTTTGGCCTGGGATGTGTACACCGCAGTTGAAATGCGTTACAGTCTCCTCGGAAACCGGGATTTTCTCGAAATGCTCAACAAGCATAAGAAGAAGTATAACGATACATGCCCGAAATAAACTTGAGTACGTCGAAAATCCGTCTTTCAAAACTTCCAATATTGGCGTAGTTCAGAGCCGTCCACATGAGCCGTCCAAAGGCTCAG
>CAZTJA010000203.1:0-2812 GCA_964613745.1 uncultured Syntrophaceae bacterium | reverse complement strand
CCTACGGCGGGATGACTTGTGGGGCGTTGGTTAGGGACGGCACTGGTAAGCAAAAAAATTGGCAATGGACGATTACAAAAAGACGTGTGGGAGTTGTTCAGGGGACACGCTTCGGATAATGCAAGGGATGCGTATATGCCTACGCCCGGATGATTTGCGGGGCGTGTGGTCAGAACCGTGCTACTAGGCTGGCCAATGAGAAGTGATCGCTAAAGAGGTTTCAGTTGTCAAGAATAGAGTTTTTAAAGGTAAAAACTTTGAGGGGCGGGCGTCCGTAACTTTAACACGATGTCTGAAAAATGACGTCTCGTTGTCAGTTCTTGACGGCTGTTGTTAGCTGGACTATCTCGCCTGCCCCGTATGTTACTGTATTATCGTCCCCAGCCTCGTCCGTAATATCCGCCGCCATACGCACCGTAATTTCCCGGATAGGGTTGGGCACCGTACACACCGTATCCCCCTTGCCCGCCGTATCCCATGTTCCCAGGCATGGCGGCACCGTGGCCGGCTGAACCGAGATTTGCGGAACCGGGACCGTAAACGGTGTTCGGAATACCGGGAGCGGGCCATTGACTCACCGTATAAGCCCAAGAAGTGCATGCTCCGAATGTCAATAGTGCAAGAATAGAAAATACTACGGTGGATTTTTTGAACATACCCACATTCTCCTTTTCATCAATGCGTCTGTGTTGCCAAGTAGTGCTTTAGGATCCCACTCAAAATCCCGCAGCGAAGGTATCATTAAATAAATTGGAAGTAAATCCGTTATCGAGATTTACTCCACTCTAAATGTTGGGACTTGACTTAAGTCATTTGAGAGTTCTGAAAGATCTCCTAACGTAGAGGCATCACCCATCTGTTTTGATGGAAAGCCGGACCTCACCATAGGAGAAACCCCATGTTTTGTAATCAATGCGAACAAACGATTCAAGGTACCGGTTGTACCAAGCAAGGCGTCTGCGGGAAAGATTCTCAAGTAGCAGCGCTCCAAGACCTCCTGACCTACAGCGTAAGAGGTTTGAGCCACTTCGCTTGTTCCGGCCGCCATGTAGGCGTTACTGATCCTGAGATCAACCGCTTCACCGCAAAAGCA
This sequence comes from uncultured Syntrophaceae bacterium, assembly GCA_964613745.1. Taxonomy (GTDB): domain Bacteria; phylum Desulfobacterota; class Desulfomonilia; order Desulfomonilales; family Desulfomonilaceae; genus CAZTJA01. The sequence goes on along the minus strand of CAZTJA010000203.1, from coordinate 1,719 downwards.
CTATTTTCCACACTCACTAACGTGAACTTTGACCCGAGTCGTTTGGCCGCTTTAATCCGGGAAACGGTGAAGAAACGCGAGGCTCTGAAGCAGAAAGTTTCCACAGCCGGAGGGGTAACTCAATTCGATGATCCTGCGACATTTTTCGAGCCTGCATCGAGCGTGGAAGGTCTTGTGGCGCAGGGGGAAAAGGTTGGTCTACCGATCGACATGGAGGCAGCCGCAGACATAAGGAGTCTCCAAGAGACCGTTCTGTATGGTATTCGAGGGGTTGCGGCATATGCCGACCATGCGGCCATACTTGGCGAGGAGGATGACGAGATCTATGCCTCGGTTCAGGGCGCATTGACCAAGTTCCTGGACCGAAAATTGGGTATCGAAGACTGGGTTGCTGCGGCATTGGAGACCGGAAAGGCCAATCTACGTGCAATGGAACTGCTGGATGCCGCAAACACAAGTTCGTTCGGTCATCCTCAACCCACGGCTGTACCGCTCGGGCATGTGAAGGGAAAGGCGATTCTCGTCTCCGGCCATGATCTCAAGGATTTGCAGGACCTGCTCAAACAGTGTGAAGGCAAAGGAATAACCGTCTATACCCATGGAGAGATGCTTCCGGGGCATGCCTATCCAGAACTAAAAGCACATAAGCACTTCTTCGGACACTATGGGACCGCATGGCAGAATCAGAAGAAGGAATTCGCGGATTTTCCGGGCAGCATTCTTATGACTACAAACTGTATTCAGAAGCCTGCGGAATCGTACCAAGACAACATCTTCTCCACAGGGCTCGTGGGCCGGCCTGATGTTACTCACGTGATGAACGGAGATTTCGGTCAAGTGATCGAGAAGGCTTTGGAAATGCCGGGGTTCCCTGAGAGCGAAGATCAGGGTTCGGTTTGGGTTGGTTATGCTCGCAATACGGTTCTTCGGGATCATCCCATGGGGCGCGTCCTTGACACCGTTGTGGACTACGTCAAAGCCGGGAAAATTAGGCACTTTTTTCTCGTTGCAGGCTGCGACGGTGCAAAGCCCGGCCGCAACTACTACACGGAGTTCGTAGAGAAGGCCCCTGAAGACACGATCATTCTCACGCTGGCTTGCGGGAAATTCCGGTTTTTCGAGAAAGACCTCGGGGCTATTGACGGTGTACCTCGGCTCCTGGATGTGGGTCAATGCAACGATGCCTACTCTGCCGTTGCAATAGCCATGGCATTGGCGGAAGCCCTGGACGTCGGCGTGAACGATCTTCCTCTCTCGCTGATCTTGTCTTGGTATGAACAGAAGGCCGTTGCGATTCTATTGACGCTCTTCCATTTGGGTATCAAGGGAATTCGCCTTGGACCAAGCTTGCCGGCATTTATTACGCCCAATGTACTTCAATTACTTGTTGACAATTTTGAGATCAAGCCAATCAGCACGGTGGATCAGGATCTTGCTGAGTGTCTGGGACGTAAGTAGACGAATCCGGTAGTGTCCGGTCCGACATTGTGGGGGTCAATAAGTGATCTTCACACTATTGCTACGACTGTAAAGTCTCAGTTTGATCGGGGTTAACGCAATGGTATCCGATATGGTTCTTACTGACAGTAGTGAGCAGTATCATCAAGACTTTCGTTTGGATGAGCACGGTGCCCGACATTATTTTCCTTTAGGGAGCCATAATCCTTAGTTATGCGAGCAAATGACAAGGGAGGTGAAGATAACGTGACGGTAGTCCTC
>CAZTJA010000202.1:0-2843 GCA_964613745.1 uncultured Syntrophaceae bacterium | reverse complement strand
TGAATCCTGCACTTTCACATCCCAAGAGGCGGCGTTTTGCCCTTTCATAGAGCATCGCATACTCCTGAAACTTTGTGTCGGCTCCGGGAGCGTGCCTGTCCCGGAGGAATGCGTTCATCAGCACAAAGTAGGCAACAGCGGCATTATGAGCCTCGGGAAACGGGAAAACCTCATTCGGTTCCGATCCCGTCACGTCAGCGGGTTTGTAACTGTACCTTACGTTCAGGGTGCATGGTGAAGTTGCAGTTGGTCTTGGGCAGAGACTCAACATGCCGTGTTGCACGAAATAGAATTCAGGGATGCCCGACCGGGGTAATGAACGACCCAACCGGCTGAACTCATTCCGGTTCTCTATTCGTGTCAGCTCGAAACCGGACGTCTCGTGCGTCACCCCATGAAGTTTAACAAATCCCTCAATGAATAGATTCAGATTTATGGGGTGTTCATCGGGATCACATACGAGAAGTGATTCAGCCCGCCAATAGTCTTCCACAGCCATGTCTTCGATGCATTGATTGATGGACCGGATTATAAACTCGTCGGACAAAAAGCCCCCGAGTGAGTCATTAAACAGGTCCCGCACCATCGTGGCTATGAGGGCCGCCCTTCCCTGCAGCGGATCGCTCATCGGGAGATTGTCCCGGCATCGGATGTGGGGGCCGAATCATCCGACTTGAGCACGATTTCATCTTTGGTGACGAGCCGTAGGATTAGATTGATCACCGCCAGAGAAACGGCGGAAATTTCCGCCCATCGGGACTCTTCGAGGCCATAGGCAACGGCCAAAGACCCTATGAGCGCCAGCACATTGAGCCACACGGTTTTCGAAGTCCACCAGATTTTCTTATTTTCCATTTCTGTCTCCTATTGTCAGTCTCCTGATTTTTTTTAGATCGGTTTCGAGTTTCCCCATTAGTGGGACGAGAACGACGCCTCCGGCCGGTGAGGCGTGGGTCACGTGAATCTTTCCGGGTTTATTGATGATTGCGCCGGTATGACTGATACGGTGCTTTTTGAATGCCCAGAAAATCAGATCGCAAGTTCCTGCAGCTTCAGCTTGGACATCTTTGCCGGTCCATCCACCGAATCCGCAGGACATCTTTTCGGCGGTTGTCCGTGTAATTCCCGGAATGCCGGCCCATTTGGCCGCCAAGAACAGGTAGCCCGAGCAGTCGAGCCCGGAATCGATACCGGCGGCTCCACCCCAAACGTATTTCGGATTTTTTCCCGTTATGAATTCGAGTTGGCGAGTAAAGGATCTTTCGTAGTGCGGTGCAAGGGCGTGTGCATTATGTCCAACAAAGAATAGCGCCGATAACAAGCACAACGCCGCACATGAGGATAGCCGAAGCAATACTGTCTTTGCCAATTCCCTCCATCCAATCATCGGGTGTAATGAAGTTGATGAAAAGCATGCCCCCGCTCAAGGTTATAAGCCCCAGGAGCACGGCGGTGAGCCTTACCGCTAGATACCTGAGGAGCACGTCGGGATCTTCGGGGGTAATGGATCGTGATAGGAACAGCAACAAGGCTATTCCCGAACTTCCGATTGCCGATGCGATCAACCAGTTGCTGAATTCTTTAATCATTCAGTCTCCTACAGATTGGAAAGCACGTAGAGCAGCATTGTCGTGAGCACCTGAGCGGATGCGGCCACGGCCATTACAGCAGGCCAGAAAAGGGCCTTTCTGCCGGCTTTCCAGGAAGTGCGGCTCTCGAATATGGCTTGAGCCGTGTTGTGAGCTGATTCCAGGGCTAAGATTCTGGATTCCTGTTTCCTGAGGTGGTCATGGTGATTGCGGTTGAGTTCTTCGTGTCGTGCTCGACAGTTTTCCCTGAGATTGGAAAGTGAGTCGTTGATGCGTTCAAGGAGCGGCAATTTGTCCTTGATAACGGCGACATCTATTCTGAGCTGTTCGAGGGGTCCACGGTCTACTGAAGCGTGTGACATTGTGATCTCCTTGTGTATTGAGTGGATTACACCCATGATTCTGCGGTTATTTTGTAGGTAAAGAAAATGAAATTCTGATTAGCGCGTAGTAGTAGGTATTGAGGGGGAACTTGCGGGGGTTTTTTGCCCTAATTTCGATGGTGAATGCTAGGAACGTGAACAAAGTAGCTTATAGCGCGGGTTAAATATTCGAAAAAAAAAAAAACAGCGTTTACTTTTTTCGTTAAGGTATATACAATGAACGGATACAAACATCACTATTTGATCAAGCATTTTGCATATTTGCCATCTTCTTGGATCCAAATCAGAAAGCGTTAGCAACTAAAATTATCCTCCTTTGTTAAGGTAATAGTTTCAGAGTATGCATTATTGTTATACATACAGAGCACTTATGCTATTAACTAAATTCTCCGGCGAAATAGCTGAAGAATATCTGCAAAGTATACTTCGTTCCGAGGATACTCGTATTTCATCCGACGAAAATGGGGCTTTATTGCTCCTTTTCGGGAATGAAAATACTCCGCGTGCGCCAAGACCGGATTTCATCATAATGGATGGTGATCTTCCCAATTCGGTTGGAATATTGGAAAAGATTCGGAATGATCCAAAATGGGGAATAATCCCGGTTACGGTATTGTCGTCGGATGATGATGTGGGCCGGTTCTATGACGCTCATGCCAGTGCAGTTGTGTTGAAACCGAAGGAACCGGGTAAGTTGCGTGATGTGGTCGATAGTATTTACAAGTTTTGGTCGTTAACCGCCGTTTGGGGCAGGATCGAGATTCGATATTGAGATAAAGTCATTCCGATGAAAGCTCATTCCGGGCTGTTGTGCTTTTTTCCTCCACGTTTGACAAAGTTACAAGTATTCAAAAGGCATGGATCCCGCCCT
>CAZTJA010000201.1:0-2845 GCA_964613745.1 uncultured Syntrophaceae bacterium | reverse complement strand
CGAGCAAATTCAATCTGGTTGAATTTGAGACAATGAAGCAGCATTCGGAATATGGGGCAAAAGCAATAGAGGATGCCATCCGAGAGTCGGAGGATGAAGACAGCCACCTGTTGCTTGCCCGCGACATCGCCTATTTTCATCATGAGCGGTGGGATGGGTCCGGATACCCCAACGGATTGAAAGGCGAACAGATCCCCCTTTGTGCAAGAATTGTGGCTCTTGCGGATGTGTATGATGCTCTGACCACTGAAAGACGCTACAAAAGACCTTACACGCACGACGAAGCAAAACAGGTAATAACACAAGGTCGTGCAATGCACTTTGATCCTAAATTGGTGGATGCTTTTATGGACGCAGACGAAGATTTTCGATTAATAAAAAACGTGATCAGCGGAAAACGTGCCGAGTCTTAATTAATGTGCAGTTTAGTAGTTAGATAACCAAATACCCGGTTGGAACATGGCTAATGGTGTTTTCATTGGTGCCGGGTTCGCATCAGCATTTATGGACTGTTATTGTAATTACGTGCAGTAGTCCACCCGCCCGAAGTTCACTACGCTATACTTCTTTGATATCGGCATGTCTCATTAGACCTCTAGGTTTTTCTTTGCAACATAATTAAAACAGTGATAATTATTTGTGGATGGTATTGATCCATTCTAACTGTACACAGATTTAATTTTCCAAATAGCGAACAACGAGTAACTTGGATTCGAAGTCATGGTTTTGATGTCGTGTGAGGTCAATCTCTGTTCGATCCGATCTTCGTTAATCATTTTCCGCTCTTTTTTAGTCAATAATGTGAACTAAGGAGGCCGCAATGGGTTTTTCATTTCGCAATCGCACTATCGGCAAAGTAGGCGTAATTGGGTCCGGGCAGATAGGCCCTGATATAGCTCTCCATTTTTCTAAATCTCTCCATTCACATGGTGTGCAGATCATTGTTGTGGATGTTGCGCAGGATGCACTTGATAAGGGTAAGGCCAAGCTCAACAAGAAGATTGATAAGGGCGCTGAAACAGGGGCCTTCAAGCCGAACGATGCCGAAAGCATGAAAAACCACGTACTATTCACTTCGGATTACGGCATGCTCAAAGGAGCCGATCTCGTGGTGGAAGCCGCAACCGAAGATCTCCCGCTCAAAAAGAAAATATTCAGGCAGGTTGAGGCACTGGTTCCAGCGGATGCGATCCTTGCCAGCAATTCCTCTCACATTGAGCCGGAACGCATTTTTGAAGAGCTTGGCGACAAGTCACGTTCGTTGTGTGCTCATTATTTCTTCCCGGCTGAACGAAATCCCGCAATCGAAATAATACCGGGAAAAGATACGAATCCCGATGTTTTCGATTTCGTAATGCGCTTTTATGAATTTATCGGCAAGATTCCCATCAAGGTGGGATCACGCTACGGCTATGCTGTTGACCCGGTGTTTGAGGGCCTGCTGCTCGCCTGTGTGCAGTGCGTTGACGCCGGTCTGGGTACTACGAAGGAAGTTGATTCGGTTGCTTCCAAATGTCTAGGACTCACGGTGGGTCCGTTCACCGCACATAATTTGACGGGTGGAAATCCCATAACGGCTCATGGCCTTTCGGAGATGAATGAGAGGATAAACCCGTGGTTCAGGGTGCCTGAACGTCTCAAACAGATGGTTGATACAAAGACAAATTGGGAAGTGCCCGCAAAGGGCGAAAAAATTGAGTTGGCACCGGACAAGGAAAAGGCAATTGCCGATGAATTGATGGGGGCTTATTTTGCGATCGTGTGCGATATGCTGGATGCCGAAATCATCACCACCAGCGATTTTGATCTGCTGATTGCAACGGCTCTCGATATGAAGCCGCCGTTCACGTACATGAATTCGACGGGTCTGGGTCAATCACTGGCTCTCGTTGAGTCATTCGCCGGCAAGTATTCGGGAATGCCGGTATCGAAGAAGCTGAAGGAACAGGCTGCTTCCGGTAAGCCGTGGGATATTCGGGATGTCATATTCGAGAAAAAGGGAGACGTCGGGGTTATAACCATCAGGCGGCCCAGGGCTTTGAATGCGCTCAACACGAAGGTTTTCAAGGAAATTGAGGAATACGTCAATATCATCAAATCCGATCCGGGTATTGTCGGAGGCGTCATAACAGGTTTCGGCAACAAGGCTTTTGTTGCGGGCGCAGATATCAAGGAAATGGCGGGGCTGACGGAACCTGCTCAGGGTGAAGAGTTTGCTCGAAAAGGCCAGATCGCTTCGAGAATGCTTGAATTGATCGGCAAGCCTATAGTTGCGGCCATCAACGGTTTTGCCCTCGGCGGCGGATGCGAGATTGCAATGTGCTGCACGACCAGAATAGGCGTAAAGCTGAAGATGTTTGCGGGCCAGCCTGAAGTCAACCTGGGTCTCATTCCGGGCATGGGCGGCACGCAGCGACTGCCGAGACTCATCGGATTCGAAAAAGCAGCGGAAATGATAAGGACGGCAGTGCCTATTTCGAGCGCTCAGGCGCTGGAATACGGCTTGATAATTGAGGAGATCAACGGGGATGTGCTGCTCCGGGCAATCGAACTTGTCCGGGAGATAGCTACCGGCAAAACCAAGGTGAAGGCTATGCCCGAGGGACCGCTTTCCAACACGCCGGATTCATTACCGGATGTGAACATAGGTCATCTGTCGAGAGCCATTGATGCTCTTGCGGTCAAGGCTATTCTCGAAGGCGGGAAAATGACGCTTGACGATGGGCTGAAGAATGAAGCCAGACTGTTCGGTCAATGCTGGACGACCGAAGACAATAGGATAGGGCTCAAGAATTTCATCGAAAAGGGTGCCAGATCGAAGGCGGAATTCATTCACAAATAGGGT
>CAZTJA010000200.1:0-2914 GCA_964613745.1 uncultured Syntrophaceae bacterium | reverse complement strand
CCTAGTTCGACCTGTTTAAAAGTCGTCAATCTGCTGTTGAGATCGATTAACGGGATTTCCTGGCGTTGTATGAATGCCTTGTCACGGTAGCTCATGCGTACGGGCGCAACCATTCTTCTGGGACGAGGAGCGGTTCTTTTTTCAACGGTTTCACCACGTAAATAGGCATGAATTCCACGAGCCGCCCTCTTCCCGGCACCTATGGCTTCTACGACGGTGGCCGGTCCTGTAACCGCATCTCCACCGGAGAACACGTCCGGAACATTTGTTTGTTGACTGAAGGGCAGAGCCTGAACCGTTTCCCTACGAGTAACGTTAATGTTTCCAAGTCCGGGGTATTCTCCGATATGAGGCATCTGTCCAATCGCGGATATGACCGCACCAACGGGCATTCTGTAAGCGGAATCAGGAATGGGAACAGGTCTTCGTCGGCCGGAATCGTCAGGTTCGCCCAAACTCGCCATCAGGCATTCAATGGCTTCCACTTGTCCATTGCTGCCGATTATTTTTGACGGGATCGTCAATTGATGGAAATGGACACCTTCTTCGGCCGCCTGAATGATCTCTTCGAAATGAGCCGGCATCTCGGATCGGGTACGCCGATAAAGAATGCTGACGGACCTGCACCCGAGGCGGACACATGTTCTTGCTGCATCTATCGCGGCATTTCCTCCACCGACGATGGCCACGCTGTCTGCCGGTTTTTCTTTTTTGCCGAATGAAACGTCCGTTAGGAAACTGAGTACATCAAGAACCTGAGGAAAATCGTTTTCACCTTCAATGTTCAGTTTTGCGCTCTTCCATGCGCCGATTCCTAGAAAAAAAGCCTTGTAGCCGTCTTTCCGCAGATCATCCAAAGTGAGATCCTTACCCACAGGCGTGTTTACCTTTATTTCGACGCCAAGATCCTCAATGGCCTTGATTTCCTGTCGCACGAATTCCCGAGGAAGCCGATACTCAGGGATGCCGGTCACCAGCATTCCGCCGGCTTCTTTCAAGGACTCGAAAACGGTAACTTTGTACCCTTGGACTGCAAGGTAATACGCACAGGTCAGTCCTGCAGGACCGGAACCGATTACCGCTATTTTTTCCGAGTAGTCGTTGAGAGGTCTGGGATTTCTGTAACCTGTTCCCTGGTTGACCATTTTGGCTGCCAGACCTTTAAGGTCTTTAATACATAGTGCCTTGTCCAAGTAACGCCGCTGGCACCATGATTCGCAAGGATTGGGGCAAATCAGCCCGCACACCCAAGGAAAGGGGTTGTCTTTTCGAATGACTTCTATGGCTTCATCGTACCTGCCCTGACCTATCAGGGCAATGTACGAAGGAACATCTATATGGGCTGGACAATTTAACTGACAAGGGGCGGAACTCTCTCTCTTGAGACCGTCCTCGTCATAAATTTCTTCAGCCCCCGGCGCAGCCGGTCCAGGGGGGAACATAATTTTGCTCATTTAAAGCTCCAGGGATACTCCTGTTACAGCACCTGGGTAACTCTGCCTGCAGGTCGTCCCGTCATTTCCAATTGTTCGGCGAATCTTTTTCGCAGCAATTCGGATGCCTGCTCAACTTCACCGAAATGGAGGCATTGCGTTAAACAACCGGTGACGCAAGCGGGCTTGAGTCCCTGATCTATTCTGTCCATGCAATAATCACATTTCACTACTTTGCCGGTTTCGGGATTCCATTGGGGAACGCCCCAAGGACAAGCTGCTATACAGCATTTGCATCCGATACAAAGTGAAGGATCGACAAAAACTATACCGTCTTTTGCCCTTTTTTGCATGGCCCCGGTGGGACAAACGTGTGTGCAAAAGGGGTTTTCACAGTGAAAGCAAGGAAGAAAGTGGAAGTCCAGCTTGACCGTGTGATGCCGCACCTTGGGTCCGATTTCAACAATTCGGCATAATCTCGGTCCGATGGGTAGATTGTTTTTCATTTTACAGTGCAGTTCGCAACTATAGCAACCGATGCACCTCTGGGAATCATGATAGAGATGTACACGGTCATTCACTACTACATTGTTCCTTTGGGGTTCCGGTTGAGGGCCCTTTATCATTATTGCCTCCAGCGCAAGTATATGGTCGTAACGATGATTCGGCTACATTTTCTCTATGGTAACAAAGCATTCCTGCATTGCAGCACTCCCGCCGACATAGTCGGTGGCAAGGTTCTGTAATTCGGAATCCGCAAGTCCATCTCCGTATGCATAGCTCTGGGCCTGTGCTTTCTTGCCGAATGCATGCGGAATAAAAACCGCTTCAGGGTGAATTCCGTCGGTGGTGTAGGCTGTTGTGGTTCCAGATCCGGTTTCACTGTATACGTAGACCTTGTCTCCGTCTTTGATACCCATCTTTGCGGCTGTATCTTTGTTTATCCAGATCGGGTGACGTGGGAGAACTTCCTTAACGTACTTGTTGTTGCTCATCGAACCCTGTGTATAGAGAGGGTTCCTTCCAATAATCAGTCTCAGCTTGCCTTCGGGGACTTCCACATGCTCATAGGGTGGGAGTGACGGAAGTCCCGCTTCTTCCATCTTCGCACTGATGACTTCAATCTTTTTGGATGGGGTCTTGAAGGGCAGAGCGTTCTCCCGGTTAAAATAAATTTTTTCCTTCGAGAGATTTACTACTCCTGTCTTGTCGAACTGAGCCAGATCAATGCCGGTTTCGGAAAGTTTCCACCGATTGTAATCGTCTATGTCTTTATAGAAAAATTTATCACCGAACCCCATTTTTTCGGCCAATTCCTTAAAAATTTGCCATGCGGGTCTCGTATCAAACAAGGGTTCCACCACCTGTTTTCTTAGAGCAAGAATAGGCTTGAGACCTTTTCTCTCCTGAATTGGATCGCCTCTTTCCAGAAAGTGGGTTTCCGGAAGAATGACGTCCGAGTACCAGGCCGTATTGCTCCA
>CAZTJA010000199.1:0-2926 GCA_964613745.1 uncultured Syntrophaceae bacterium | reverse complement strand
TTGAATTGCTGGATGCAGATTTTGATCCGGAAAAATTCGATTTGGAATTGGTGAACAAGAGACTCAGGTCCTTACGTTGAACATAATGGTCGTAATCCTCAAAAGAACAAGAACTCTCGCAAACTTTCGGTATGTGGTAAAATTTGCATAGATCATATTGTCACATGAGCGGAGGCAAGTTAGTGGAGATTGGGTTCAATGTAATCGTGGAACGAGATGAAGAAGGCTACTATGTTGCCACAGTCCCAGAACTTCGGGGTTGCCACACGCAAGCTAAATCTCTTGATGATTTAATGGAACGAGTCAGAGAGGCTATTGATTTATGTCTTGAGGAACATGGCCCCCCAATTTCATCCAATGAGTTTGTCGGAGTCCAACGTGTGACTGTACACCTATGAGCAAACTACCCCGTATTAACGGCAAAGTATTAATTACGGCTTTGGAGAGGGCCGGTTTTGAGGTTACAAGAACAAGAGGTAGTCACCACTTTTTGAGACACTCTGATGGACGAGCAACTGTGGTGCCGGTGCACTCCGGTGAAACATTAGGACCTGGTCTGCTAAACAAAATACTTAATGATTGCGATATGACACCCGAGCAATTCAGAACTTTTCTCTGAGGAGAGTTTGTCATTACAATCTTTTGTTGAGGAGGAACATGAAAAATCACAACCATGAGCATAGAAGCTCTTCCGTACGTCACTCCGGGCAAAAGCCTGAAAAAGTACGGCTTCACAAAGATTGGCGAGTATGGGTTGGAGTCGGAGTAATGCTCTTGGCTATGCTTGTGTACGTCGTCACCTTGGATGATTCAATAGTACCAGCCGTCATTAGACAATGATGGAAGCCGATGGTTTTATGAAAGAGATTTCAATAAGAGATACACAAAATCATTTCCTAGAATGCGAACCAGTTAACAAGATCAAGAGGATTGTTACAAATGTCACATCGACTCATCTGTGCATCGTAATAATTCAAGGCGAACTTGTATCGAGGAGGAGTCGCAGTCTCGACTCGCATCATTGGGGAATCCGACTTTTTCGTATACAGATTGCGAATAGTAATAATTGAATCTCTATAGCTAATTGAAATCCACAGTCATCTCTATATCCAGCCTTTACGAACTAGTCGCTATGATCGGTCAAACGGGTGTCACGAAAAATAGGGGGATTTTCATCGTGACGCCTGCCGATAGACGTTGGCATTCTCACGACCATGATGCCAATTTGGAATTGCTGTCTGAAGGGAATTACCGTGCAACCAATCTTGGCCGGAACGTCTATCCGGATGCGTAAAGACAGATCCGCAAAAACAAGCCCATTTTCTTATTTAGCTCACGAAAAACTAACAATATAAGTAAACGGCACTAAAAGAGGATAAATGCTTCTGAGCGGTTTGATTTGAACGGAGCAAGACGCTTTGAATATGGATCAGCGTGAGAAGTGTGATACTCTGATTCTGCATGCTAGCGGTGCTTATTCCACATCAGTATGACATTGCCGCGAGTGCGATGCATGGTGTACAAAGATGACATTCCAGGACGCAGCCACAGTATCCCAAAGCCAATTAACCGATGAGTTTTTTTATTTCTTTTTGAGGGTGCGAAAAGAAAGAGTACGCAAGACAGTCAAACGTATTCGTGATCAGTTCCCTCAGGAAACCAAAGAACAGCTTGCTAGGCGTCTCATATCTTCAAAGACTCAGTTAAGTGCGATCAGTGGAACAATCACTCATTTGCCTATGCTTATACCAGGTATTGGGCAAGCTTTGCAGCTCCTGGGTTTTGTCAGTGGTGCTTCCATGATTACCCGAATGCACCTTTATTTGATTCTGGAAATCGCACTTATATACGAAAAAGATATTGATGATGAGGCCAGAATAGCAGAAATGGCAGCGGTGGTGGCCGCTGTAGGAATAGGAACCGCAACCCCGCTGATTGCGCGATTTTTAGAATTGAGTCCTTTGGTAACTCTTCCAACTGCGGCAATTTCTGCAGCGGCCGTTACTCAATTAATTGGGGAGATAGCAATCAAAACACATCAGGACCAACGAAGCGAACATCTGAGTGAATCGTTACAATCTGAGCTGGAACTACTGCAATAATGTACTCTTGAAATAATGTAGATGAATTGAACTCCGATTGAAATATAAGCCTCTTCGGGACACATCTTTTCTGCGAAAGACAATTGGTTGCATCTCTCTGCTTGATTACTATTTTTCTCCCGCCTTCCTTTTCAGCATCTCTTCTTTCAAACCTGCCGGTTTCCGACTTCGAACAAATCCATTTTCTGACACTCGTGCATAGAATTTTAGTTAATCCTTAATGCTTAAGAAACATTGCTTTGGCTAATTGCCCAATTAGCTGATTCATCGTGCCGCTATCCTGATCAGGATTATGAGTCCGTCTAAAGTTCAGGTGAAATCTGGACACAGTCTTGATCATGGAATCGTTGGTAGGATTGCGCCGCAAAAAATTGCGATCGCATGAAAGGAGACGGAAATTGGAAAGTTTCAGCCTAAATGAAGACGTATTAAAAAATATACTCGTTCAGGCAAAGCCCTTCGGACATAACGAAGTAAATTCAAATCTCAACATTGGTTTTGGATTTCTCTATTACGGAGTGGTACGTGCACTCCGTCCCAAACACGTCCTCGTTATTGGTTCAGGCTACGGATTTAGCGTTGTTTGTCTTGCGTTAGGATTACGGGACAACAACTTGGGAAAACTTAGCTTTGTAGACCCTTCTTATTCTTTGTTCTCGGATGGGCCATCCAAAACAATTGGAGGCCGAGGGACATGGAATGATCCCGAAGAGGTCAGAAAACACTTTGCAAAATTTGGTGTTGAAGAAGTGATCACACATTACAAGCTACGGAGTGATGAATTTTTTTCAAGTTACTCCAATCGAAATCTCCCTGATATCAAT
>CAZTJA010000198.1:0-2926 GCA_964613745.1 uncultured Syntrophaceae bacterium | reverse complement strand
TTGTAGGATTTCAAATTTAATGGTCTGAAAAGGGGTGAATTTTTCAGATTGTGTTGACCTGTAAAGAAAAGATATCAGAATAGATGGATGAGATGAAGAGGGCGGTGGCTTTAGGGAGCTACCGCCCGAACCATGTACGGGCCTTAAGGCCCGAAAAAAGGTATTCTGATGATAATCTTCGTTCTTGTTTCCATCAAGGAGATTGTTGAGCATGGTCGGGATTTTCCTTGGCCGAGACCTTCGGTTTGCCCTCGTTGTGAGGGGCATCGGATCTGGTGTCATGGATTTGTTACCGTTTTTTTTGACGGCTTCGATGCACAGGTCTTCTTGCGACGCTATCGGTGTCCGGAATGCAGGTGTGTGATGAGGTTGCGTCCGTCAGATTACTTCAAACGAATTCAGGCTCCCATCGAGACAATCCGGTCATCCATCGCGTTCAGACTAGTAAATGGACGATGGCCTCCAGGCGGTTCACGATCACGGCAAGGCCACTGGCTGAGATCCCTTTCCAGAAAAGTGTGTGCTTGGCTCGGTCAGGGATGGGGCAATCGTCTTGTGGAATGGTTTGATGAGCTGATGCGTCGTGGTGAGACCCCGGTATCTCGTCGCATCTAATCTGCAAAGACCATCGATCTGTTTGTACCCTACCGAAGAGTGTCGTTGCCTTGGGATTGGCATCGGGTTACCACAGCTGACACCATACCCAAGGAGGCAGATCGATGGACGAAGATAAGAAAAAGCAGATTGCAACGTTCCGTTTCGGGGTGATTCACGACCTGGTGGGACATGTGGAGCTTTCTCCCGGTGAACAGGAGAGGCTTCTGAGGGAGAAGTGCGACCGGAAATGGGTGATTCCGTTTTCGGACAAGACTCGTATTACCCGAAGCACCATATTGCGTTGGGTGAAGCTTTACAAAGACTCCGGCTCCAAACTGGAGGCACTGACCAATCATGACAGATGCGATCAAGGCAAAAGCCGTGTCATAGATGAAGAGACAGGGCTTGCGTTGATCCGTTTGAGAGACGAGCTTCCCAAAGCCACCACAGCCCGGCTCTTGAAAGAAATGAACACGCGGAGATTGGTATCTCCCGGTCTGACCCTTACCCCGGCAACCGTATACCGCTTTCTGTTACATAACGGTCTTATGAAGGCCACTCAAGCGATACCCGAAGACCGTAGGCGCTTCGAGGCGGAATTACCCAACGATCTTTGGCAATCCGACTGTATGCACGGCCCTGTGGTGGAGCATGAATGCAAAAAAAGAAAAACGTATCTGCTCGCCTTTATCGATGATCACTCACGACTGGTTCCCCATGCATGCTTCTATCTCTCCGAGTCCCTGGAATGTTATCTGAAGGCTCTTGAAGAAGCTCTCCTGACAAGAGGGCTGCCCAGAAGGATCTACACAGACAACGGAAGTGCCTTTCGCTCCCATCATCTGGATCACGTCACGGCTTCGCTGGGGATCGCCCTGCTCCATGCCAGACCCTACAAGCCACAGGGAAAAGGGAAAATAGAGAGATTCTTTCGCACGGTAAGGGGCGACTTTCTGACGGGATTCAAAGGAAATACTCTTTTAGAGCTGAATCAGGCCCTCTGGATATGGCTGAACGAGGTGTACCATCAAAGAAGACATTCTTCCACCGGAGAGACTCCCTTTGCTCGATTTACTTCGAAAATGGAATGCCTCAGAGAAGCTCCTGCTAATCTGAGAGACTATTTCCGTAAGACCGCACGGCGCAGGGTAGCCAAAGACAGAACGGTAAGTCTGGGTGGAAGAATCTTTGAGGCTCCTATCGCCTTGATCGGCAACCAAGTATCGCTCCTGTATCATGAGGGGGAAGAGGATCGGATCGAAGTCCTCTTCAATGGTCAATCCCACGGATTCCTCACTGCCTTGGACATACACGTCAACTGTCGGGTCAAGAGAGATAGAAACAACAATATACAGATTCAAGCAAGCGGTCAGTCACAGACCTACGAAGGGGGAAGGCTCTGGGGAAAGAAGGGTGACAAATGAACACCAATTACCGGACCTTCTTCGGCATGAACCGTGAGGCATTCCCTTCTGATTTAAGTCTGAAAGACATCCTGGAAACCCCGGACATCGCTTCCATAAGAGAGCGCTTTGATTATACCGTCAGGCTCGGAGCAGTCGGCATTGTTACCGGTGAGGTGGGAAGCGGCAAGTCTACAGCCTTAAGATACGTGCTCTCAAAGCTGCACCCATCCGAATACCGGACCATCTGGATCACAGCCTGCTCCGGCTCCATTCTCGAATTCTACCGGTTTTTCCTCGCTGAACTGAATATAGACAAGGCAGGGTCCAAAGCCGTCATGATACGGCTCATCAAGAAGGCAATTCAGGAAATCGTCATTGAGAAGAAAATGAAAATCGTCCTTATCGTGGATGAAGCGGGCCTCTTGCGCCTGGAGGTGTTTGCCGAACTCCACACCATCACTCAGTTTGAGGCAGACTCAAAACCCTGGCTGCCTATAATCCTGGCCGGAAGGACAAACCTCATCGACAAACTCATGTATCAGACCTCGATGCCGCTCGCGTCAAGAGTCGTGGCAAGAAGCCATATGGAGCCGGTTACCAGACAGGAAATGGAACTGTATATCATCCATCATCTGTGCATCACAGGCATACAAACAAACATCTTCGAGAATGCGGCAATCACCGCCATTCACCAAGGAGCCGGGGGAATACTCAGAAGGGCGAACCATCTGGCAAGAGGCGCCCTGATAGCAGCCGCCAACAGCCAATCAACCATCGTCACCCCCGACCATATACGATTGGCTTCAACCGAAATCTTTTGAACCAATACACCGGGCCGGACCATCCGGCTCGGTCCATATAATCTGAAACCAAAAAAACTGTCCCAAATAATCAGAAAAAATCAGTCCATTTAATTTGAAAAA
>CAZTJA010000197.1:0-3029 GCA_964613745.1 uncultured Syntrophaceae bacterium | reverse complement strand
ACGCGCTACCCGGCGGTCGATTACTTCCCGATCATCCCCTGGCTGGGCGTCGTGCTGCTGGGCATCTTCCTGGGCAACGTGCTTTACACCGGCAACAAGCGCCAGTTTCACCTACCCTACTGGGGCGGCTTCTTCCCCTTCAACGCCCTGGAATTTCTGGGCCGCCACTCGCTGCTCATCTACATGATCCACCAGCCGCTGCTGCTGCTGGCGCTGTTCCTGCTCGGCGTCGTGAAGCTCTGAGAGGGTGATCGTCGCGACGATCACCCTCTCACCTTCTCACCCTCTCAGCTTGTCCGCCACGCGCCGCAGCCGCTCCTCCGCCTCCGCCGCTACGGCGGCCAATTCCTCATTCTGCACCATCCCCATCATCTGTTTGGGGTCGATGATGCTTACGCGGCTCGCCCCTGTCTCGTCCTCATAGACGATCACATTGCAGGGCAGCAGCAGCCCCAGTTCCGGCTCGGCCCCCAGGGCGCGATGCGCCAGGTGCGGATTGCACGCCCCCAGAATGATGTAAGGCTTGCGATCAACCCCCAGCTTGGCCTTAACCGTAGCCTGCACGTCAATGGTGGTCAGCACGCCAAACCCCTCGCTCTTCAGCGCCTCGGTCGTCTTGCGCACCGCCTCGTCAATCGGATCGGCCAGCGTGCAGCCAAAGCCGTAGTGTTGTTCCTGCATAGTTGCCTCCTGATGGATAGCTCGCCCGCGCTCGAACCCGCCGGCAGCATCGTATACGGTCTCTCTATCCATTAGATGCAGATTCCGGCAAAAGGATACAGGGCAGTTCCACAACAAAGGAGGTTACGCCCCCGCCCGACTCGGCGCGGATGGTTCCCCCGTGCAACACGACCAACTGCCGCGTGATCGCCAGCCCCAGCCCGCTGCCACCGGCGTCCGCCTGGCGCGCATCGTCCCCGCGCCAGAAACGATCAAACAGGTGATCGAGGTGCTCCGGCGCCAGGTCGCCGCTGTTGCTGACCGTGAAACGCACCAACCCGCCGCTGCGGCCAGCCGCAATGGTGATGCGCCCGCCGGGTTCTGTATGGCGCAGCGCGTTGGTGAGCAGGTTGTCAAACACTTGCCGCATACGCCCTTCGTCCACCTGCACGGCTGGCAGCCCCTCTTCGGCTGTGCCCTGCAACGCTATCTCCGCATCTTGGGCCAGCGGCGCAAAGCGCGCTGCCGCTTCCCGCACCAGGCGCGCCGGCGCCACAACCGCCTTTTGCAGCGCCAGCCGCCCCGATTCCGCCTGCGTCAGCAGTCGCAGGTCCTCCACCAACCGCGACAGGTGCAGCGTCTGGTCATAGGCCACGGCGAGCCGCTCAGCATCCAGCGGGTAGACGCCATCCATCATCGCCTCCAGATGGCCGCGCAGCACGCTGACCGGCGTGCGCAGTTCGTGGGCAATATCGCCCGTCATCTGCCGGCGCAGCCGCTCGCCCTCCGCCAGCCGCCCGGACATCGTGTTGAAGGCCGTCGCCAGTTGGCGCACCTCCAGCGGGCCTTCCACCGGCGCCGGCTCGCCAAGCTGCGCCGGGGCGAGGCCCCCGATGTGCTGCGCCAGCCGCCCCAGGGGGCGGGCCAGCCAGAACGCAAAGAGCAGGCCCAAGAGCAGGGCCAGCAGCGTGGCGGCCAGGGCCGTGACCAACAACGACTGGCTGACTTGCGCAATAAATGCCTCTTCGGCGCGGCCCAGCGCCTGCGCGGCGGGCGTTTGCTGGCCCAGCCGTCCCACCTCGACGCCGCGGACCACCAACGGCGCATCCTGGTAGGCGCCGATCTCTGCCAGCGTCGTCCCGACCAGGCTCGCATCGGTCGCCGCTACGATGCGTCCTGCGGTGTCGGCGACAAACGACTGCATCCCGCCGTGCCCCCGGCGCTCGCCCATCCCGCGCCCCATCGACGGCAGCAGTTCTTCCGCCCCTGCCCAGCCGCCGCTATCCGCATAATAGCTTTGCAGCGCCTCGATCACGGCGGCGTCCATGCTCTCCAGGTTGCGCGCGCCGACATACTGGCGAAAGCCGGCGTCCACCGCCTGGTAGACCGCCAAGGCCGCCACAGCCAGCACAATCCAGGTCACCAGCAGGATGGCGGCGCTCAACCGCACCCACAGCCTATTCATGGTCGGGCCGCATCCGGTAGCCCACGCCGTAGACCGTTTCGATATACTGCGGGTTGCGCGGGTCGCTCTCGAGCTTGGCGCGCAGGTTCTTAACGTGCACGTCCACCGTGCGCTCGTAGGCCGCATAGGCCTCGCCCGAAATCTGGTCAAGCAGTTCCATGCGGGTAAAGACACGGCCGGGACGGGCGATCAGCGTCTGCAAGATGGTGAATTCGCTGGGGGTGAGATCGATGCGCTGCCCGGCCAGGGTGGCGAGATGCGTCTCGGCGTTCAACTCCAGCTCGCGCAGCCGCCAGAGCGCCGTTTCGCTTGCCATCTCCCCATAGCTGCGGCGCAACAGCGCCCGCACGCGCGCCACCACCACACGCGGGCTGAAGGGCTTGGTGACATACTCGTCCGCCCCCAACTCAAGGCCGATCAACTGGTCGGATTCTTCGACGCGGGCCGTGAGAAAGAGCAACGGTGCATCGCTCTGCTTGCGGATCTGCCGCGCCACCGCCCAGCCGTCCATCTCTGGCATCATCACGTCGAGAATGACGAGGTCGGGTTGCTCGCGGCGAAAGGCGGCCAGTGCCTCGCGCCCGTTACGGCAGGCCAGCACCTCGAAGCCGTCCTGACGCAGGTAGGCGCCCAGCGTGTCCAGGATGTGCTGCTCGTCATCGGCGATCAAAACTTTGCGTGCCATACACTTTGTCCTGTTCTTCCCATCAACCTAAGCGGGCCGGGCAGGGGTGCCCCTGCCCGGCCCGCTTACCTATGCGCCTCAATTGGCGCAGCGTTCAAACGCCGGCAGATGGTTGTTGTCTGAGGCCGTGCGCAGTTGCGTCACAACCTGTGTCATGTCGGGGTAATCGGCCAACGCTTGGAGCATCTGGTCGTACAGGTCGCGGTTGGCGATCTCGGC
>CAZTJA010000196.1:0-3090 GCA_964613745.1 uncultured Syntrophaceae bacterium | reverse complement strand
TCGAGCAAACGTAGATGCTTAAAATTCATTCCGATCTTCCGGGAAAAGTCTCCTTAATAAAAAACGTGGCCAAAAAAGCGATGAGTGATCCCATTAGCAGTACAGCCAACATTGCCCGGTAACCTGATAGAGAATAAACTCCCGGAGCGGTTTTGGGATATGCTTCAAGAATTCGCCCCAACACGGGTTGCAAAATGGCTCCTCCGAGAAATGGGAATAAATTCATCGTTCCCACCGATGTGCCGGCTATTTCTACAGGGAACAATTCTTTTGTCGTTGTGAAACCAATGACCACTATTGCTGAGGAACTTATAGAAAACAGCAGAAATATTATGTACAAACTATATATCGGCAATCCCTGGGGGAAAACATTCAAAAATACCATTAGACTAAGCATTCCCGCTGAAACGATCATTAAGACTTTCTTCCTGCTGTATAAATAACGTTCCGAGATTATACTCAGCAGCGGGCTTCCTATGATCATGCCCACCGCAATCATGTTGAGGATCCCGCCGGCACCTTCTCTCGTGATCCCGTAAACATGCATTAAATAAGGTCCCGCCCACAATCCGCCGAAAGCGAAAAAAATTCCGGGGGTCAGAGCAAACCAGATCGCCACCGGAATGAAGTAGGGTTCGCTAAAAACACGTTTCACACCTTCCAATAACGGAATGTTCTTAGGCGGCGCCGAATGACCGGGTCCTTGATGATCTATTTCCGACAACGCCGGCCATCCTAAATCTTGAGGTTTATTGCGCACCAGGATCCAAACCATGAGAGCAATGAAAAGGCTTGCCGCTGCAATTATTATGAACGCATTTCTCCAACCCAGAATGCTTGTGGTAAGCGCGAGTGGGGTTGCAGCTATGAGAGCGCCCAATCCACCCATCGTGTTCATGATTCCGGCCATCAATGAGAATTCGTGTACCCTGAACCATTGAGAGATGAGCTTCATTGTAGGTATGAAAACCATGGATACGCCGAGTCCGACTAAGATTCGCGCAGTTATTGCAGATTCCATGGATTGGGCCTGACTGAAAAGAAAGCTACCCAAAGCCGCTATAAGCAGAAAGAAAGTGACTGTTTTTCTCGGACCCAGTGAATCGGAGAGCAAACCGGCGGGAAATTGCATGATTGCGTAAGGATAGAAGTACGCTGATGCCAACAATCCCATGAAACCACCCGTTGCATTAAGGCTGGTTTGCAAATCGAGTGCAACAACGGCGGGGCAGAGTCTATGGAAATTGACCAAGATATAGGCAACAGCCATTATCCCGAATACAAACCAGCGATATGCCAATAGCTTACGAACAAGAGTCGCATCCATTGTCGATGGCCTTTCAGGAACTATTTGAGCCACAATACCAGATTTGTGGTGGGCTATGCATATAAAAAAGGTTAGGCCAATTTTGACATAACTAAGCAAGGCTGATAAAATGCGAACTAGATGAAACCGCACGGTGAATGCTGAACTGGAAGCGAACTCTTGATGCAACCGCCCAACACCGTGAACTCGGCCGAACGCATTCATTTTGAATTAGAGATTTACGGCCGTTGAGCATACTTCCAATCCACAGTTTATTCTCATTGGGTGGTTCGGGCGCGCGATGACTACTTGAGGTTATAACAGGTCTAATGATCAAACCTTTTCTCCGAGTTTTGTCCGAAGATGAAGCACGTCAAATTGTAGCCGGCTTCTCCCCCATTACAACAGAACTAATATCAATCGACTGTGCGTATACACGCGTTTTGGCTGAATCTATTCGAATTCAAGAAAACCATCCTCCATTCGACAGATCAACGATGGATGGTTTTGCAGTACGAGCAAAGGACACTTTTGGAGCGTCCGAATCGGCTCCGGCTCTTTTTGAATTAGTCGGTGAGATTCCAATGGGGAAGATGCCCACTTTAGAGATCAAAAAAGGGCAGGCGGCGCGTATATGGACGGGCGGAGCCTTACCGCAATTTACTGATTCCGTAATCATGTTGGAGCATACTGAAGATGTAGGTCCCTCCACAATAGAAGTACTCAAAGCAGTGGCTCCGTACGAAAATGTCATTCGCTGCGGAGAAGATTTGAGTGCAGGGGACGTGATCTTTAAACCGGGGCACCGTTTGCGCGCGCAAGATGTTGGCTTGCTTGCAGCGATCGGACATGCAGAATTGCACGTGTACGGGATCCCTCAAGTGGCTCTGATGAGTTCGGGCGACGAGATAGTTTCCGTAGCAATGAATCCCGCACCCGGCTGCGTTAGAGACATTAATAGGTATACCGTGAGCGCACTGACTCTGGAAGCTCATGGAAATCCCATTTGGATCGGTGTGGCTCCGGATGATTTGCATCAGCTATCGAAGTTGTTGGACAGATCTGTTGATTCAGCGGATCTCATCGTCATATCCGGCGGCAGTTCGATGGGAAGTCGTGACCATGTGATCGAAGCCATAAAAAGGCATTCCGACTCCGAGATCTTGGTCCACGGAGTTGCAGTTTCCCCGGGTAAACCTCTGATTATAGCTACAATAGATGGAAAGCCCGTTATAGGATTGCCTGGGCACCCCGTATCCGCAATGATTTGTTTTGAGCAATTCGTCACTCCGTTGATAAGACGACTCTCGGGTGAAGACGTAAAATATCCTTTTCTGAAGCCGAGCGTGACCGCTGCTTTGGGCCGTAATATTCCGTCAAAGGAAGGAAGGACCGACTTTGTTCGGGTGCGCCTCGTTTTCGACGATGATTTTGCTGTAGCTGTTCCCGTGCTTGGAAAATCCGGCGTCATTTCTTCCATGACCAAAGCGGATGGATATATTCAAATCGGTGCCGATTGCGAAGGCCTTTACAGGGGTGATTTGGTCACGGTTCATTTATTTTCTAATTGGTTGGGTGAAGAAATTGAGAAGAAACATATACTTAGACATGAAGTCGCCGGAAGATGCACTGAAGATCTTTCTAAACCGGCTGGACAGGAAAAACTTTCCAGGGTCTGAAACGGTAAGTGTACTCGAATGTCTCGATAGGGTAACTTCCGAACCGGTATACGCCTCCATCTCATCTCCTTATTTCCATACGGCTGCAATGGACGGCTTTGCTGT
>CAZTJA010000195.1:0-3178 GCA_964613745.1 uncultured Syntrophaceae bacterium | reverse complement strand
CCGCAATGAGCAAGGAAGCGGAAACAATACCTGCTTCTTCGAGAATTGCCGGAGACGATGCACTCCCGTAGATTGCCCGTACATCCAAATTCTCCTGGATCCAGTTGACGCGCTCTTCATTTCTATCGATTAAGGTTACATCATTGTTTTCATAGGACAAACGGCGTGCCAAGTGATAGCCCATTTCTCCGGCACCGATGATTACTATTCTCAATTAGCAGTCTCCATCGCAATTCTCGTCAGCTCTGATTCTTGTCTGAAAGAAAAAACGAAATTCGTAACTTCGAAATTATCATGTTCGCAATTCAAACGATCCGTTCCATGGTTCAAATTGCCGCTTTAGCTTCCTCCCAAGTGCGCCGGATCACATCCAGCGTACCTTGACGATGCTCAATCGCAAGTTTGAACCGCTCATTAAACTCGGATGTGTTATCCATTATTTCAGTAGCCGATAGAACTTCCGTAGGTAAAATGAGACTCCGTTTGTAATCTTTGAACATGCGCATCAGCACTTCAGGACTGTACTTTTCGTAGTCTTGCCTGTAAAGAATGTTTTTCCAGTGTCGTGAAAAACCGGGAGTCATAAAAAAAGTGCCTGCACATTTCATTAATTCCTCGTGATAATTTTCTCTGCCCCCGATAACCATGCATACGCAGTCATCAACCGTAGTGCCGGCGTCCTTAGATATAAACACGGGTACACCGGCCGCTTCCGCAATCTTGTCCAGTTCCGCTGTTGCATTTCCGCATAAACCATATCCAAGCATAATTGCATTCACATGCGGACCCATTTCACTGGCTGCATCGGTAATTGCATTTCTCAACATGGTGATATTTTCGTGAAGGCCAACCCGCATTATGCGGACTAATACGTTCAAGTCTTCCGGATCGTAGTCGCTGAATTCCGAAACCGACTGTATTCGAATGAGCGGCTTATTGTGCTCTTCTAAAGAGCCAATAAAATTTGATGAATAGACATCATCTATTATCGATATGGATTTAACCGCATTGTCCTCACCGATGATATGAGCCATTTCCAATTCGAGAATCCCGCAACTTATAACGCCGAGCACACTCATTCTTGCAACCAATCGATAGGAAAAATTAAGCAAGCACGAATTGGAAGTTCAATCGTGCTAAGTAAGTAGTATCAACCAAGCGGAACAGCGTACAGCAAGACCGCCAGAAAATGCAGCGTGCTGCCCGCCAATACGAAGAGGTGCCAAACGGCATGGTTGTACGGCAACTTCTTCCATAAATAAAACACAACGCCAAAGGTGTACGAAAGCCCACCGGCCAATAACAGAATCATACCCATGGGAGCAACGGTGGCCAACATCTGTTTTATTGCAATAACCACTGCCCAACCCATGAATATGTAGATTCCGATAGTTATTCCTCTCCATTTCTTCAACACCGTAAACTGAAGCAGAATTCCAAGCACTGCTAAAATCCACACGGCCGCGAAGAGCGACCAACCCCACGGACCCCTCAGATTCACCAGAGTAAAAGGGGTATAGCTACCCGCAATCAGGAGAAAAATGGCCGAATGGTCCAATGTCCTCATAATCGTTTTTACACGTGGACGCTGTATACTATGGTAAAGGGTCGAAAATGTATAAAGCAGCAGCAATGTGGTGCCGAAAATGACGGAACTCACTATCCGCCAAGCGTCTCCCGAACGCACCGACGAAACGAGAAGGATCGCAATGCCCACAATTGACAGAACGATCCCGAGTCCATGAGTAAAGCTGTTTGCAATCTCTTCTTTGTAACTATACTTAGCCGAATTTGTTTGTGATTGCACTTTATCTCCATTCAAAGCTGATATATCTCACAGGCAATCCATCCTATTCTACACTATGGTATCATAGTACTGTTTACGAATGTTACTACCCTTGGGAATCAAAATGCGAGTGCTGCTTGTATCCGCCAATCGTGAACATATCAACATGAGAGCCTGGCCCTTAGGGGCCGCGTGCGTCGCTACATTCCTCAAACGTAATGGGCATAATGTGGAATTGCTTGATCTTATGCAACATGAGGAAATCTATGCCCCATTGGAAAACGCCGTTTCCAGACTCAATCCCGAACTTGTAGGTATTTCGATCCGAAATATTGACGACCAGAGCATGAGCGATACGACGGTATTTCTTGACGATGTGAAGGATTTGACAAACAGAATCCGAACTCTCACTCCTGCGGTGCTTGTTCTGGGAGGCGCAGGATTCAGTATTTTCCCTGAACCTCTTATGGATTTTTTGCAGGCCGATGCGGGAATCCGGAGTGACGGAGAAGAGCCACTGTTGCAATTGATCCAACATCTTGAGCGTGGTGAAAAGATCGACCAAATTCCAGGATTATGTTTACCAAACAGAAGCTGTAATCAGCAGCAATTCCGAAAGGATCTCAATTCGATCAGTCTGCCGGATCGTGAATTTCTTCCGAATAGCGATCTTTCCGAAGACGAGACATTCTGGCTGCCGGTTCAAACTCGCAGAGGATGTCCCTTAAAATGTAGTTATTGCTCCACTCCGGCAATTGAGGGATGTACTTTGAGAAGCCGTTCTCCGGAATCAGTTACCGCATGGATGTCCATGTGCGTCGAGCAAGGTTTCAATCGATTCTATTTTGTGGATAACACGTTCAACATTCCTGCCGAGTACGCAAAAAAACTGTGCTCCGCAATCATCAATGCCGAATTGGATATTGGCTGGAGGAGTATAGTTTATCCGCTGCAAATTACGGAAGATCTGGCGGAAATCATGGCCAAGTCCGGCTGCAGGGAAGTTTCCCTTGGATTCGAGAGCGGCGTACATACAATCTTGGCGGGATTTAATAAACGCTTTTCACCTGATGAGGTGAGTCAGGCTGCACGTGCATTAGGAAATCAGGGAATCCGTCGCATGGGTTTTCTCATGATGGGAGGACCCGGTGAAACGATTGAAACAGCCCGGACTAGTCTGGAATTTGCCGATTCCTTGGATCTCGAAATGATGAAAGTCTCCGTGGGAATAAGGATTTATCCCAATACACCATTGGCGGAACGCGCGGTTTCGGATGGGATCATTAATAGAAATGATGATCTTCTTCAACCGAAATTCTATGTAGCGCCGGGCTTGGAGGGCGCACTCTCGGAAATGGTGGAGAGATGGATCAAGACGCGACCTAATTGGAT
>CAZTJA010000194.1:0-3306 GCA_964613745.1 uncultured Syntrophaceae bacterium | reverse complement strand
TACATCCGTAAATTCGATGCTTTCTTTGGTTCCAAGGCACAGAAATCCGTTTCGAACAAGACTGTCCGCAAAAAGTCGAAGAACTCGATTCTGTAATTCCAAATTGAAATAGATGAGAACATTTCGACAGAAAATCAGGTGCATTTCGCCGAATACACCGTCGATGGTCAAATTATGGTTCGCGAAAGTTATGCGGTCTTTCAAAATCCTATGCATGGTCGCCGCATCATATCGAGCGTGATAATAATCACCAAAGGAGGCTTTGCCGCCGGATCTTTGATAATTTTGAGTGGCTTCTCTCATCGTATCCGGAGAATATATGCCGAGTGCGGCTTTTTCCAGAACCGCATCATTGAAATCCGTAGCAAAGATTGTTGTTCTGTCCAGAATACCCTCTTCGAGCAATATGATGGCCAATGAGTACGCCTCTTCGCCGGTAGCACAGCCGGCGTGCCAAACCCTTAGATGATGCCATGTACGCAAAATCGGCACTACTTCTTCTCTGACGGCCGAGTAGACCTGGGGATCCCGGAACATTTCCGTCACGGAAATTGAAAGAAATTGTATGAAAGTTGAAAACGATTTTTCGTCATGTATGATGGCGGGGATGATACCCGATATACATTCTGAGCCTATGTCCGCAGCGAATCGCCTGATCCTACGTTCAATCGAAGATCTTGCGTACTGACGAAAATCGTAACCGCTGCGTTTGTGAATCGCTTCAAGCACCAGGTCTATCTCTATGTTCTCAATTTCGTTGTGAGTCATTAGGATCTCAAGTTCAACGATACAGCCAAACCCGCAGCATCGATAAGAGTCTCTCCTGGTCGATCGGCTTTGTCATGTAATCACTTGCGCCGGCCGAAATACAGTCTTCACGGTCCTTCGGCATCGCCTTAGCCGTGAGTGCAATAATCGGCAATCTCCGGAATTTCTCCTGTTCACGAATCTTTGTCATTGTTTGGAATCCGTCCATTATCGGCATCATAATATCCATGAGGACCAAATCGATTTCCGGATCTGAATCCAAAAGGGCCAATGCTCTCTCACCGTTTTCGGCTTTGACGATTCTCATTCCATTATCGGCAAGTAAGCGCGAAAGCGCAAAAACGGTTCTCATGTCATCATCGACAATCAGAACCTTCTTGTTTTTGAGAACCTCATTTGTGTCGTGCAAGGTCGTAATAATCTGCCGTTTCGGCTCGGACATTCCACTGACTACGGAATGCAGGAAAAGACAAACTTCATCCAGTAATCTTTCATTCGACCTCACGTCCTTTAGTACTATTGCATTGGAATATGCCCGCAACGCAATTTCCTGATCGATTGTCATGTCTCTAGCTGTATGAACAATTATAGGGGGCAAGTCGATACGTGCTTCCTCAAGTCTCCTGAGTAGCTCATAACCATCCATGTCCGGCAACCCAATGTCCAAAACAACACAAGAATAGGATGTGCAGCTAATTGCTTGCATAGCCTGTTCCCCCGTGGCTACTTCGTCCACCTTAACATCGCCGTTTCCTATGAGTTCAACTAACTTACCCCGAATGGTGTTGTCATCCTCGACTACCAGTACTCGCTTTATCGCAGCTTTAGACAATTCTTCAAATTTTTTGAATGTTGCCTCAAAATCTTCGGCGCTGATTGGTTTTATAAAATGCCCGACTGCGCCCTTTTTCATAGATTGCACGCGGTCTTCCTCAACCGACAGAATATGAACCGGTATGTGCCTTGTCCCAGTATTATTCTTAAGTGAACTTAAAACCGTCCAGCCATCCATGCCCGGCAAGCGGATGTCCAGTATGATTCCCATGGGGAGAAACTGCGTAACAATGCCCAGACCGGCTTCCCCTGTATGTTCAATCACGCATTTGAACCCGCGCTCATGACATTTATTCAACAGGATCTGAGCAAAATTCGGGTCATCTTCTATGACCAGAATATATTTTTCGTTTGGAGTGATAAGTCTACGATCATCTTGGATGTGGTGAGTAGCTTCGCTCTGTAACGACTTGGATCCCGTTGTTACAATATCTTGTTTCCTTGAGAGTTCGTTGTCCCGGGATTTTACCCGTTTTGCCAATTTCGCATCGAGCACGACAGGTAGACACAACGTGAAAGTGGATCCTTCTCCTATTTTGCTTTTCAGATGGATCTCGCCCCCTAAAAGTGAGGCAAGATCCCTAGAAATGGACAATCCAAGGCCGGTGCCGCCGTACTTGCGCCCGATACTTCCATCCACTTGTTGAAATGCCTCAAAAACACTGTGCTGCTGTTCTTCAGCTATTCCGATTCCCGTGTCCTGTATGGAAATAAAAAGTGCTTCATCTTCGTCGTATCCCTTGCCGGCCAAATACTCTCGAATTACAGAACTCCCAAATGTCACGGTCACATTGCCGGCATGGGTGAATTTTACGGCATTTGACACGAGATTTTTTAATATCTGTTCGATTCTTTTCTTGTCGGTCACAATTTCGCTCGGAGCAGCCGGCGCTAAATTCACCATAAGGTCTATGTTCTTCTGTTCACAAATGACCTCAAATGTTGAACGCAGGTTTTCCGCCAATTCCTCAAGATGAACCGTTCCAAGTTGAAGATCGATGCGACCGGCTTCTATCTTGGCTAGATCGAGAATTTCATCAATTAAATTGAGCAAATCCCTGCCGCTGTTCCAAATTATTTTTGCACATTGGGTTTGTTCTTCCGTAAGATTTCCCTCCGAATTAGACGCCAATGACTGTGACAGGAGCAGTAAACTGTTCAGCGGTGTGCGCAATTCGTGGGACATGTTGGACAAGAACTCGGACTTATATCGGCTGGCGGTAGCAAGCTCATCAGCCTTGGATTCCACCTCTTGCTTGGCTTGCTCTACTCTCTCCTTCTGACGTTTAAGCAGTTCGTTCTTTTCTTCCAATTCTTCGTTGGTTGCTTCAAGCTCCTCTTGCTGAACTCTAAGCCGTTTTTCAGATTCCTGGAGCCGACGGGACTGCTCTTCAAGTTCTTCGTTTGCTGTTCTGAGTTCTTCCTGCTGCGCCTGAAGTTCTTCGGACAGTTTTTGAGATCTGACGAGTGCTTCAGCCAGCTTGAATCGACGTTCCGCTGATTCCGCGGCTAAAGCTAGAGCAGGCATGGACTGTAGAATGTAATCCATTTGCAATTCTGAAATATCCTTGAGGCTGCCGATTTCGATTACTCCCTTAACGTAACCTTCGTATGTGAATGGGGTAATACAAATAGTGTTCGGAACCTTCTCACCCACTCCCGATCTGATCTTAAAATAGTCTTCGGGAACATCGGAGATTAACA
>CAZTJA010000193.1:0-3351 GCA_964613745.1 uncultured Syntrophaceae bacterium | reverse complement strand
CTCGGATCACAGGCCGTCATTTCAGTTTCAGAAATTTCCAAAACTTTTACCTTATCGAAAACGTTGATGATTGCGAGATCACCGTGCTCCAATAAATGCCTCATATGTGGAAGGCAGCGTTTCGAGTAGAGCGCGTGGAGCGGTTCAAAGTTTGCGCCAATATGCGGAACCACAATATCAGCCATTTCCGCCTTAGAACACATGTAAGCTATTATCGACGAATTCAAGAACGGCATGTCGCACGCGGCAACAAAAATCCGGTCGTTTCTGCTGAAGTGAAGTCCTGAATAGAGTCCTCCCAAAGCACCTCCATTCGGGATCAAGTCCCCAAAAAGTGGGAGTTGCAGAAATGCAAAATCGTCCGGCGTGTTTGTTATGCAGATGACTTCCTCGAATACATCCAGCAGGACGTTCGCTGCACGCTGAACTATTTTGACTCCATCAATTTCGAAGAGAGCCTTATTCCCCCCACGCATGCGCCTTGATTTCCCGCCGGCAAGAATGACACCCGTGATATTCGTATATTTTGTTCTTGGCACTTTGCAGATCATAAAAGAATTAAAAAAGCCGAGACTCGGCTCGGCTCAATCTTGTAAACGAAAATATTTTAAGCCTAAGCTAATGAAATGTGATGCTACTCATCCAATTTTAATTGGCCGCTTGCAAACGGATCCACAATTTGTCGTTGGCCTGAAACCTGAGCGGTAGCGGTTTGCTGGTCTTCTCCTTCAGTAACTTTCTGATCCATACACAGTAGTGTAATACGTCTATTAAGGCTTTCAACATCCGATTTGAGCCGCTCAAATTGCTCTTGAAAGCCTCTCAAAAAAGTATCCAAGCTCTGGAGATACCGTGTGTACTGTCCCGTTACCGTCCTTTCCTGAACATACCGATTCAAGCATCCAGTGAGCTGAGACTTCAGTTCCTGAAGTCTATCATGAACCAGCAGCTGTTCTTTGACGGTCGCATCAACTTCATCGATATTCTTAAATCTTCTGTGCCCACCTACGTTCAGCAGGCGCATCGCAAGCATGTTGAAACGAGACATGCTGCTTTTCAAACTCCAGATGGTCTCGTTGACTTGTTGGAGTAAACCGGCATAGGCTCTGTATTGGGGCAGCTCGGTCACCGGCACATCGAAAACTTTAAATTCAATGTCTTTAACCCAATCTCTTTCATCGAATGCGAGGTATCCTCCTAATCGCACCCGAAAAATGGCATTTGGATCTAAATCTCGATCTCTGATTATCTCTTCAACCATAAGTTTAGGATTTTCCGGACTTCTCAAAGTTATTTCAAAGTACCCGTCTCGATCTCGATCCGTAGGGCGTATCTCGGAACCTTGGGAAAAGCCGTGTGAAGCAAAAAGGATAGTTACTATTGCCGATAGAGATAAGTGTAAAGCCAGTTTTCGCATTGGCACATCCTCCCACGGAACAAGGAGTCGGACTACTTAAATAAAAATCATAGATGTGAATAACTGGATTATATCTGAATTAGACAAAAAAATCAATTATTTTAAAAAGATGTAAGTCTCAACTGCACGTTTCATGAAGTCAATTACGGAGAATGCACTTTTCGGCGAAAGCAGGCTTTAAATTCAACCAAAAACGATGACCGTATTGACGGTTAGAAATCTTGAAGAACCATTACCTTCAAGTACAGGGTTTCCGGCATCGCCAAAAGGGTAGGATGATCCGGTCCTTGGCCTGCCTTTTCCAAAAGACGAAATCTTCTTCCACTCTGAACAGCGGAAATTCCTATCATCTCCTCAAATGAGACAGGGTCCATATGGTGAGAACAAGAGCATGTTACTAAAACACCACCGGGCTTAAGTCTTAGCATGGCCCTTCGATTAACATCAATGTATCCTTTTAAACCCTCTTTGAATCCCGCCCTATTTTTTACGAATGCCGGTGGATCTAAAATTACCAGGTCAAATGTGTCTTTCGTTCTCTTAAGATAATTTATCACGTTGTCTTTGACTGTTGTGAATCTATCCACCAGTCCGTTGAGTTCGGCATTTTCTTTGGCTATATCCAGAGCCGGTTGCGAAGAATCTACCGCTACAACATGGTCGGATCCGGCCGCAGCAGCATGCAAACCCCACCCTCCGGTATAGCTGAAGAGATCTAAAACAGACGAGCCCTTGAATCCGTAGCGATGCATTAATCCTCGATTCTGCTCCTGATCGAGGAAAGCACCGGTCTTCTGACCGCTTTTAAGATCGACTATAAACTTCAGATTACGCGATTCAATTTGTGTCCTTTCCGGAACTTCGCCGAATCCTTCTTTTGTTTCAATCTCGAGACCTTCCAGTGCCCTGGATTGAGAATCGTTTCGTAGGAAGACTCCTTTGGGCCTAAGCATCTCCACCAGCAAATTGATGATCAATTCCAGTTGGAGTTCAATTCCGTACGTTAGGCTCTGCACAACAAGATAGTCTTCATACTTGTCAACTATGATTCCGGGCAACTCATCCGCTTCGGAAAAGATGACGCGATAAGAATTTCGGTCCGGAAGATACTTTTGACGATGTTCAATGCACTTTAAAATTTTTGATCGGAAAAATTCCTCGTCAATCGACACTCTGGATCTGCTGAGCATTCTTGCAGCAATTAAGGCGCGAGGATTAGCGTACGCAATTCCTAAAAACTCTCCTTTGTGATCGGAAACTTCATGTATAGAACCGGGTTCAATTTCAGAAACTGACGGAGATTGAATCTCGTTTGAAAATATCCAAAGATGTCCTTTTCTGATTCGTTTATCACCATTTTTCCTGAGTACCAGCATTAGCCTCTCTATTCATTAAGCATTGTTTTTATTTCTTGGGTAAGATCTTTTCCATTCCATTCATATAAGGCCTCAAAACGGCCGGAATGGTTACGCTGCCGTCCTCGTTTTGGTAATTCTCCAAAAGAGGGATGAAGATTCGAGGAGAAGCGATCGCAGTATTATTGAGTGTATAGCAGTATTGCGTTTTGCCCTCCCTGCTCCTCCATCTTATTCGAAGTCTCCGCGATTGAAATTCATACAAACTTGAACAAGAGTGAGTTTCCGAATAGCTGTTTCGGCTCGGCATCCAAGTCTCGATTTCATGCTTGAGTACTTGTCCCTGGCCGATTTCGGCACCGCATGCCAATGCCACCCTATGTGGAAGACCAAGAGCTTGCATAAGAGATTCGGAATTATTTAAAAGCAGGTCATGCTCTCTACGGGAAATTTCAGGATCGTTTTGACAGATTATCACCTGTTCAACCTTGTTGAATTGGTGGAGTCTATAAAACCCCCGAGTGTCTCTTCCGTATGAACCCGCTTCTCTACGAAAACAGCTCGAATATCCACAGTAAT
>CAZTJA010000192.1:1586-3385 GCA_964613745.1 uncultured Syntrophaceae bacterium | reverse complement strand
TTGCTGGGCTGCTCAGGTCAGATCCACTTCCAAGGGGACTTTCAATTTGCCCGCCGTTTGCATCATCTTTTCCACCAAATGTTTGACCTGCTGGGCTTCATTGTGGGGACATTCAATCCATAGAGCGTCGTGGATAACCATAACGATATGAGCCTTCATATTCCGCTTCTTAAATATACGGTCCAACCTTACCATAGCCGTCTTTATGAGGTCGGCTTCCATTTGCTGGGGCAAGGTAATCCTGAATCTACGTTCCGCAGCTTTATTTGCTCGGGTACTGAATCTGCGTATTCGTCCCGATGGAGCCGTTACTACTCTCTGTTTATTCGGCAGTGCTTTTAAATCATTCCAAGCATCTTCAAAGAATTGTTTCACCTTTGGAAAGCGTGCATAAAAACCGTCTATGTATCCCTGTGCCTTATTGATACTCACTGACCGTCCTTGTAAAGTACTCAATCTCCCCGCCAGCCCCGCCGCCGAGATCCCAAAGCAGATACCGAAATTTACCTGTTTGCCCGTATCTCTATCTATCCCCAGAGCGGATGCTGTTTCGTCGTGAGGATCACGCCCATTACTGAAAAGAGAAATGAGAGTTTGGTCTTCGGACAAATGAGCCAATATCCGCAATTGTGCTTGCTTGTAGTCAGCCTTAACGAAGACGTTTCCTTCTGCTGGTACAAAGAGGCTGCGGAGACGCCTTCCTATGTTTTGCACGGCGGGTTTTCGGGCGTAAATGCGGGAGGTTCCCGAACGGGTTTGCCCCCACACGGGATGAACTCGTGATTGATTAGCCGCAGATTTCAAGAAACCCAATTCTTGAGCCAAGTCGGACCAGCGGAGGACCTGTTCCACAATAGGATACTTATGAGCAGTTTCTTCAAGTACTCTTCTGTTTACTCTTCGGGCTGCATAATCCGTAGGAGCAAAACGAACCCCTTGCTTGATCAGAAAATGAAATACTTGTCGGTCGGAGGCGAGATTGACGTCTTGCCCCTGTGTTATTTCTGCGCTGAGGGCTGTTATTTCCGCCTGGACCCGCGAAAGTTCCTTTGCACCGGCACCACCGTCAATCCCAATACCCCGACGATGCATTTCACACAAAACGGACATTAGGGGCAGTTCCACGAATTGATAAACCCGCTGAAGGGCTTTTGTCATTTTAGAGTACAGGTGGTCGGATAACCGCCAAATTAGTGCGGCATCATATGCCAATGCTTTGTATACCGCTTCAGGGTATCCTTTCTCATAAATATCCAGTATGCGGTAAGGGTAATCTTCCCCAAGGTACTTCCACGCCGCCGACGCCAAAGTAAGACCCTTATTCCCTGAATCGGGATCGAGCAAATAAGCCATCAGCTTCGTATCGTGAATAGGATTCAGATTAGGGGCGGGTGAAACTATTCCAAGAGCTTCCCAAATTCTTTTTAGTCCGTGTGTCTTTATCATTCCGTGAATAGGCACGTATAACTTGCGGGAGTAAATGGATATATCCGATACCGGAAGACAAGTACACCGGGGTAGTTCTTGGGACTGGAAGTAATAGCCTATAAACGCTGTATCACCAATTATAACCGGAGCTGTTATTGATACGGGTAGACCAAGGGACAAAGTATCAAGTAATACGTGTATACCGGAATCAGTAATACTGGAAGACATTGATTATCACTGGGGTAAAATAAACTGGAAGTAAAGTAAACTGATATAGATTAATATACTGTGGCGGGGTGGAGCACAAGCAAGCGGGTCATACTTGGCAAATTGGGCAGTGTAACAAGCATATATATAATTGGTATCAAAAA
>CAZTJA010000192.1:0-1486 GCA_964613745.1 uncultured Syntrophaceae bacterium | reverse complement strand
CTTGCGGCTCAGAAACGTTTTGTCCTTATCAAAGAGACGAGGGTGCCAGGGAACATAGGGAGAGTTCTCAATTAACGCCCTGGCTTCCTGTACGAACGAATTTACGTGTTGATGACGGAAATTCTTGTACTTGGAAAAAAGGTCATAGATGTCCTGCTTGGAGACCGCATAACGAGACGACTTGGTTTTTTCGGTGATCCCACGAGATTTAAGTGGAGCCAATTTCACTTTGAACCATTTGGCTACCGCCGAAAGAGCCTGGTTCGGCATACAGCCCTCAAAAATTGAGACAAGGCTGTAAATGTCACAGGGGCTGATACGGTCGGGATTACGTCGGTGAAGTTTGCACCAGTTCCGCTCACACAAAGATGAACGGCAAGAAAAACCGACCTGCCATTGAAATACGCCCATACGAACGGCATCGGCATACCAAGCGTAATTGTCGTTAACTTCAAAGGCGGTGGGCTGACCTTGTTCATCCTGAGCCCATTTTGTGGTTATGCGTTCCTGAAAGTGGGGAACAAGGCAATCAAAGATGAGAGAAGGACCTTCAAGTGTCCCGTGTTTTGAGTATCTTTCCCGCAAGAATGCTTTGGTCCGGAACAGATTACGCCAATGCTTCAGGGTGTCGGGATGAAATTTACCCTTTTCATCCTGACCGGGCAGGACGGGGTCCCAAATGTCGGGGGCGGGCTGATCCTCAGAGGAGAACACCGAGTAGGTCTCACCGTATTGGTGCCACGCTTCCACCAGCAATTTTCGGAGTTCATCCGGGTCATCGGGTAAGTTCATAGAGATCCTCACGGAGAGATTAGCACAGAGGGGGCTGACAACGCATTCGTTCTAAAAGGCACCTGAGACGCGATTTGCGCGAAATTTCGGAGAGGGATATCCGAGAGGTAGGGGGAAACCAGAACGTTCGCGTATGGGGTTCTGGTTACGCGAGAAGGCGAGGGGCAATGCAAAACAGGATGCGTCTAGTCTCACATTTAAAAATTTATTCAGTGATAAAGGCTCCTCTTAATGGGACATCTGATTATTTTGGGCAGTCCCTTTAAGTGAATACATACAAATTTTTGTCGGCGCATAGAGAAACACAAGGTGATTTGAATCAAGTGAACGGCAAGAAACGAAAATAAGAAAATTAGCAGAAACAAATCATCAAAAGCCGTAGTAGATTTCAGCAATAATTACAGATAGTTCAATAAACGAAATTTTGTGTACTATATTATATGTATAGGCAGAAATTTAGAGTTTACATTTTTTTAAAGACTATCCCCTTTTTTGACCAGACCGACATGATCTAGCCCGACCAGGGATAACCGACGGGCAACACACCACCCCAAAATTATAGGCAAAGTTTGATCCGCACCACTTAACCCGGCAAGGCTTCGGTTTTGCCCACAGCAATCCGTGCTTATTGAAGCGGCGGAAGAAAAGGAGAAACGATGGAGAGAATGAACCCGAAGGAAATCAAGACGCACCC
>CAZTJA010000191.1:0-3500 GCA_964613745.1 uncultured Syntrophaceae bacterium | reverse complement strand
ACTTGCATCCAACTTTGCCGAAGAATGGGTTAAGACGGCGAACAAAATGGTTCGTGGTTTCGAAATTTTATCTAATTCAGAACAGATAGATGCGGAAGCAACATCAAAGGAATTAGTTTTTCAAGAAGATAAAATGAAGGTTTTTCACTATAAAGGGCGAGGCTCAAAACGATGTCCTGTTCCGCTCTTGATCTGCTATGCCCTTGTAAACAGGCAATACATGATGGATCTGCAACCAGATCGCAGTCTCATCAAACGCCTCATAAATTTAGGAATGGACATATACATTATCGATTGGGGCTATCCGGGTAAAAGTGATAAATTCATCCAATTCGATGACTACATCGATACGTACTTGTCTGATGCGGTCGATTTCGTCCGCGAATCTACGGGGGTACCGGCAATAAATCTCCTTGGTGTTTGCCAAGGCGGCACAATGGCCGTCATATTTTCAGCGCTTTATCCTGAAAAAATTAGAAATCTCATCACAATGGTGGCGCCGATAGATTTTTCAGTTGATGACGGCTTGCTCAACGTATGGTCCCGCTATTTGAATCCGGATCTCGTTGAAGATTCGATAGGCAATATACCGGGGGACCTTCTCAATTTTGGTTTTTTAATGCTCAAGCCTTTCTCCTTGATGCTGGACAAATACGTAGGTTTTCTCAAAGACCTGGATGATCCTAAAAGTGTTCAATCATTTTTACGAATGGAGCGTTGGATATTCGACAGTCCTGATCAAGCCGGTGCCGCCTGGAAGAAATTCCTCAAGGAGCTCTATCAGGAAAATCGCTTGATCAAAGGCAAGCTCCTGATCAATGGAACCAAAGTTAATCTCAGGAAGGTGACTCAGCCGGTACTGAATATTTTTGCGGACAAAGACCATTTGGTTCCGCCGTCATCTTCAATCCCGTTGGAAAAATATGTGGGAAGCAGAGATGTTACTACCACGGCATTTCCGGTGGGACATATCGGCATTTATGTTTCGTCCAAGACCCAGAAGGATTTACCGCCACTTATTTCAGATTGGGTGTGGCAGCGCTCGGCCTAATCTTCCCTGCCCTGAGCGGTTCCCGCGTTGCGGGACACAATAATTCAACAGAGGCTCATTTTATGACCAGCTATTTCGAAGACAATATTGCCGCCGTCGGCAGAACCCCCTTGGTCCGAATCAACAAGATGGCGCAAGGCCTTAAAGCACGGATTTTTGCCAAGATTGAAGGGAGAAATCCGGCATACTCGGTTAAGGATCGAATCGGGGTATCCATGATTCAGGCTGCCGAGGAGGATGGATTTCTCAGGCCGGGAATGGAAATAGTAGAACCCACGAGCGGCAATACCGGAATAGCATTGGCCTATGTGGCTGCTATAAAAGGTTACTCATTGACCTTGACCATGCCTGAAACGATGAGTCTCGAACGAAGAAAAGTCTTGAGAATGTTTGGTGCCAATCTGCTGCTTACGGACGGTGCGAAGGGCATGAAGGGCGCTGTTGCCAGGGCTGAAGAAATAGCTGCTTCGGATCCGAAAAAATTTTATATGCCTCAGCAATTTAAAAACCAAGCAAATCCGAAAGCTCACGAGGCAACTACCGGGCCGGAAATTTGGGAACAGACCGGCGGTGCCATAGACTTGTTCGTCAGTGGAGTAGGCACGGGCGGAACAATAACCGGAGTTTGCCGTTTTATCAAAACCGTGAAAAACAAGAACATTGTCTCCGTAGCTGTTGAACCACTGGAAAGTCCCGTTATCTCACAAACTCTGCAAGGTAAAGAACTGATGCCCGCCCCGCACAAAATTCAGGGAATAGGGGCAGGATTTATACCTGAAACCCTGGATCTCACATTAGTAGACGAAGTTCGATGCGTATCGAGCGAGGAGGCTCTTGAAACCGCGAAAAGACTTGCAAGAGAAGAAGGGCTTCTCAGCGGGATTTCCTCGGGGGCGGTAATGGCTGCCGTATTGCACTTAGCTCGTGAAGAAAAATACTGTGACAAAACCATTGTTACCGTGCTACCAAGTGCAGGAGAACGATACCTGAGTTCCGCTTTGTTCGAGGGAATACCTGGTTAGAGGAGGATTATATGTCGCTCAATGAAAATTGTATTTTTTGTAAAATCATCGCTGGTCAGATTCCATCCATCAAAATTTACGAGGATCAAATCTGCCTTGCATTCATGGACATATCTCCCCTCAACGAAGGCCACCTACTCGTTGTTCCAAAAGATCACTGCGAAACTATTCTCGAAATATCCCCGGAAGAATACGGACACTTGTACCAAACAGCGTGCAAACTGGCCGCAATCGTCAAGAATACCCTTAATCCGGATGGGATTAACATAATGCAGCTCAACGGCAAAGCTGCAAATCAGGTTGTGCCGCATTTGCATGTACATTTAGTTCCGAGGTGGAATGGTGACGGCTTAACCATTTCCGCCTGGGAACCCATAATGGGTGATAAATCCCAAATAAATTCAGTAGCTGAGAAGATTAAGTCAAA
The DNA here is from genome assembly GCA_964613745.1 of uncultured Syntrophaceae bacterium. Taxonomy (GTDB): domain Bacteria; phylum Desulfobacterota; class Desulfomonilia; order Desulfomonilales; family Desulfomonilaceae; genus CAZTJA01. The sequence continues at coordinate 1,000 of CAZTJA010000191.1, read as the reverse complement.
TTTGTAACCAACGCGAATCAATAGTACAAAATAGTATCTAATTTTTGTCTTCGCTATTGTCTGCCTTTCACCATTGCAAGCACAGTCTATTGGCTGTAGAATTGCGCCGTCGCGTTCTTGGTCTCACCGCTGAGAAGACCACATATAATCTTCGTGTCCAAACATGCTGCACGTCTTTTCATATTCGGCCGACGGCTGAATTTACGAGCTTCGGCCGAAAGTGCCGATCTCGACATGTGCCTGCCGTATTGGACAAAGTAACTAATCGGAACCCGGGCCGCTGTCTATGAACCAACCTACGGAATCTCAAAGCGTTGCCAAACCAAAGCCCCGCGCTTATGCTGATTTTTTCAATTACTTCGGCAAAGAAAAGCGGCTTCATTCCTGGTTCGCCGAAAAACGAACCAAGCTTCTCGGCTTCATTTTTCCCTCTTTCGTTCGATTGGGGTTGGCTCCGGATACTATATCCTATATCGGCATAGCGCTGCTCACGGGTGTAATCCTATACTTTCTGCGTAATCCGAAACTCGCTGTTCTGTTTCTTGTGGGGCACCTCGTATGCGACGGCATGGATGGAGCCTTTGCAAGACATGCTGGAAAGGCTTCACAATCAGGAGCTTTTACCGACTTAGTGTGCGACCAGTTGGGAATGGTTGTCGTAAGCATGATGGCCATATTCCACCATATGGTTTCACCCGTTCTTGGAGCGGTTTACATTACTTTATACCTCATTGTCGTGGTGTTCGGAGTCATAATAAATGCAATGGGGCTCGGCACTCGCGTGACGATTACCAGCAAGTATATTCTCTATTCGGTTTATGCAATTTGGGCTTGGTGGGGAATCAATCTATTCACTTGGTTAATGTCTTTCTTTTCGGCAATTATGGCCATTGAGGTGCTGATCGGGTACTTTCGTCTAAAGAGAGGAATTCGCCGAAAATTTGATTCACCTCTGCGGTTCTCAGCCGGGGATACTTACTCAGGACATCTGAACTATGTA
>CAZTJA010000190.1:0-3530 GCA_964613745.1 uncultured Syntrophaceae bacterium | reverse complement strand
ATCTCATGTCTCACGGTCCTATGTCACATGCACTCAAATGAGTGCAAATCATCAGCTTTTTACCGGGCCTTATAAACATAAGAGTGTCGCCTGACGGCTGACCGTTTTTAAAAAAACAATAACTTTCGATCCGGCTTTTAACAAAACTGAGATACTTCTCAACAGACAAGACTTATTTAGCCGAGTCTCAGTCTTTTACTTCTTCGAGCTCCATCCTGACTTCAGACTTAACTTCTTCAATAAGATCTTCTGCGACTTCTCCCGCTTCAGCCATCATCTCGCTGGCCTTCTCATACATTAGATAACCGCTCTTTAGTGCCGCTTTGAGCACCGGCCGAACTGCAGCGGCCACAATCGGAATGACCACGGGAGCAACCAGCAAACCTGCTCCGACTGCTGCTACCGTCCAAAAATTGCCGTTAGATCTCAGATCCCACATTGCCATGGCATACCTCTCTATGTTGAAGTTTCTTATCCTTACAGAATGTACGCTGAATGTTAGTAGAACGTTAGAAACAGGTTAAATCTGCAGGTCGCGCCACAAAAATTCATTTTATTGCCATCAAATGATCAATTCGTCTGAATATTTTTAACCCAATCGAAGTAGGCGCGCACGTTGGGTGAATAGAAGAGTAAACCTCTTCTCAATCTAAGAATCATTGTACATGAAGAGCATCAGCACGCTTATTTAACAAACATTAGCAATACCCTAATCCAATTTTAACTCGCCAAGCCTACAAAAATACCCTCACTGATCACATTAGTGAAATCCGGTTTGCTGTTTCTGCAGATTCAGGGCAATAGCGAACGGTCATAAGGAAGAGGGAATGAAATACGAGCAGCTACGATCTCCGATAGCAATCTTGGCCATAATACAAATCGCAATAACTCTAACAATTTCTACGAATTCAAGGGCTGAAGCCCTCGATTCAGTAAGAATAAGTGGATCAAAATACACCTATTATACGGCACTGGACATTTCCAAATTGTACCTAGAGAAGAATCCCTATTCTGAAGTTAAGATTACGGAAGCAGATCACCATGAATACCTACAGTCACTGCAGTCGAAAGTTAGCGATGTAATAATGACTTTTGGGAGGTTGGAAGAGGATATCAAGGTTGAAGCTACTGATACGGGGATACAGCTATCCGAGCAGATAGTTGGATGGGGTGGCGTTGTTTTGATTACCGACCCGACCAATCAGATCGAAGAACTCACTATCGACCAGGTAAGGGGAATATTTTCCGGGCAATACAGGAATTGGAAGGAGTTAGGTGGGCCGGATTTGGTAATCCTTCCGATGTCCCGTGATGAATCCGTATCGGGAACGGAGCGACTCTTTAGGCAACTTGTGCTGCACGACTCTCCGTTTGCCCAGCACACTATTCGCTTGTTCGATCCGGATATATGTAGAGCCGTGAGAAATCGAAAGGGCTCAATAGCAGACGCCCGCTACACCGAAGCAATAAGGGGCCGTATAAAGGGATTGGTGAAAGTAATTGCCATCAAGGTCGATGAAGATTCTCAGGCCATTTGTCCGTCTGTTGAATCAGTACAGAAGCGCCTTTATCCCTTGTGCGCGCCCATGATGGTTTATTTCAATTCAGCCTTGCTGAATCACAATGTCATCAAATTTATCAATTTCTGGGCAGGACGAGGATTGGTCAAACAATTCGCAGAGAGGTCCTTAGATCCTGATTAGGTGATATTTGTCTTCACGGAATGTGCCGCCTACAACTAACGAGTATTTAGCGGACAGCTAATATTAATCTATTGATCCACCGGTTATAGCTATCACATCGTCGAAAATAAGTGCTTCGATCATTGCAACTTCGGAGTTGATCCTACTTGTGTAGCTCAGCAACTCCGGATCCAGGACGATGGTATTAATTAAAAGCAGGGAGTTTAAGCATGAAAAAGAGCAGAGTGAAGCAAAATTGGCACTCGAAATTTAGTGTTTCGCGTTCGATTATTTTCTGTTCCATGATTTTGGCTGTTGCAAGTATCAGCTTATCTCCGGCTTTTGCTGATACGCAGGGTATCAGTGGAGCCGGAGCGTCGTTTCCCTATCCTGTCTATTCAAAATGGGCGATCAAGTACAATCAGATTTACGGACTGAAACTTGACTATCAGTCGGTGGGATCCGGTGCAGGTATAGCACAAATTAAGGCTAAAACAGTAGATTTCGGGGCTTCGGACGAACCCCTCAAACCCGAGGAACTCTCAAAGGAAGGCTTGATACAGTTCCCTATGATAATTGGCGGAGTTGTGCCCGTGATTAATTTACCTGGGGTTCAGAGGGGAAAGCTCAAACTCACACCGGACATTTTGGCGGACATATTCGCTGGAAACATAAAGAAGTGGAATGATCGCCGAATCTTGGCAATAAATCAGGATTTGAAGTTACCTGATCAGGAAATCACCATTGTCCACAGAGCTGATGGATCTGGTACTACATGGATTTTTACTAATTACTTGAGCAAAGTTTCTCAGAGCTGGAAAGAGAAAGTAGGGAATGGAAAAACGGTTGCGTGGCCGACGGGAATAGGTGGGAAAGGTAACGAGGGGGTTTCCGCTTTGGTGAAGAAGACTGAAGGATCTATAGGATATGTTGAATATGCCTATGCGATTAAGGAACGCCTAAATTATGTTCAGCTGCAAAATCACGCTGGAAAGTTTGTTTCTCCTACAATTGAGTCCTTTCAAGCCGCCGCTGCCAATGCGAATTGGGAAAATGCACCCGGGTTTTATATGGTATTGACCGATCAGCCCGGCGAAAAATCATGGCCGATAGCTGGAGCGTCATACATCCTTATTCACAAAAATCAACCCAATGCAGAAAAAGCCCAATCCATGTTGAAGTTTTTCGATTGGTCTTACCGAGAAGGCGGAGATGCGGCTGTGCAATTGCATTATGTCCCTATCCCCAAAAAGGTTTACAACCTGGTTCAAGCAATGTGGAAACAAGAGGTTGCAACGGGACCGGGAGCTCCAGAAAAGCAATAATTACCCCTTCAACAGAGTAACGGAATTATGCGTTAGTGTTCATTCGGTGAATACATGGGATAGCTCTGTCTACTGGATTGAGGAACAAAGTGAAAAAAATCGGACATTGCGTCAGCGGTATCACCCGAAACCCTATGCGCATTCTCACATTAGGAATCCTTTTCAACCTAGCATTGTTACCTGTCATGGCAACTCTTGTCTGGACTATGTATTCTTGCATGGAGAGGATCGGAACCGAAGGCTTAGAGCTTCAGCGACTCGTCGGCGACATTACTCACCTCAATGAAGTATCGGCAATGACAGCTTTAGTTGCGGCCAATACCGGAGATCCCGGCTGGGAATCTCAATACAAGAAAACAGAATATGAACTAGACGTTTCGCTTACCGCTGCAGCTCTATTGTCCCGGGCCGAATATGAAAAAAACTATGCCGCTCAGGCAAAAATCGCCTATGCCAAAATGATTGAGACCGAAGCACTGGCTTTTGCTTTGATAAAGAATGGGCGAAAAGAAGAAGCAGTAGG
>CAZTJA010000189.1:0-3558 GCA_964613745.1 uncultured Syntrophaceae bacterium | reverse complement strand
GAGGGCGACTTTTGCGTATTTTCCCACCGGCACATGGGAGGGGTCTCCAGTGGCTAGGCGGCCGTTACCTAAAGCTCGCAATAATGATTTTGGATCGGCAAGATTTACGGAAACGTCTGCATTCAGCGGAGCTATGATCACTAACCTGTTCGAGAGGAGATCAATTCGAGTTTTTGTTACGATCAGCTTTTTAGATTCCAGATAGTTCATCCAGTCCTCATCCGCTGATATGAATATATCTGCCGGGGCTCCGTTTTCGATCTGCTTTGCGAGAGTGGATGATGCAGCGAAAGAGAATACGAATTCGGAACCGCCGGATTTTTTGTATTCTTGATTTATTTCAGTGAGAGCATTGTTGAGTGAGGCAGCTGCGAAGACTACAGTAATTTTGTCTGCAGCACGCCCAAGTTCAGCCGTCGTCAACAATGACACTACTGCGATTAACAAAACCAAGATTTTTTTTATCATGTACATATCCCCCACTGATCAATTTTTGTACCAAGTCAAGTAAATGCCTTTCAAGGCCACCAGCGACATAAATTACGATGTGAAAACTTACAATATTGTGAGTGTACAATCAATATTGTTCAAGCGTGTGGTAAAGTTCCATGCAGGTTGACTACAGGATCTATAAACATCTGTTGTGGATCCTCTACTGATGTGACTATACTATTTTTTCCGGGAATACCGTTGCAGGTCGGCCGAATTGTGGGTATGCTTCAAAGCCGCAGTCCGACCACTATCCATCTCCCGTGTAATCACGTTGAGGAAACAATAATGCGTTCTAAGGAAGAAAAGTTCGCTCCAGTATTTTACACAATACAAAAACAAACAAAAATGTCCGAGCAGCTTTTCGAGATGTTGAAGCAAGAAATAGTGTGCGGAAGGCTGAAGGACGGCGAAAAACTGCCACCTCATGAAGAGTTTGCCGCAAACCTGAATGTCTCAAGAACCGTATTGAGAGAAGCCTTGAACAAACTGTCCTCATTGGGGCTTGTTGAAATGCAGCAGGGCAGAGGAACATACGTGAGGCATTTAAGTCCCGAAGCGGTGATTTCCCCCATGATGGGGGCAATGTCTCTTAATGAGAAGTCAACCCGTGACCTGATCGAAGTGCGGTACTATGTGGAGAGTGCCGTCGTCAAATTGGCGGCATGGCGGGCGGACACAGAAAAGATAAGCAACTTACGGAGACTTATTCGTTTAATGGAAAAAGAGGCTGCTACGGGAAATCTGATTAAATTTGCCGAACATGATTTGGAGTTCCATCTCTATTTGGCTCAAATTGCAGGAAATGCCGTTTTGGAAATGATATTGAATACAGTAAGGGAGATGCTTTCAAAGTTCTTGGAGACATTTGCCACTACGCCCGGGGTCATTTCCAATGCATTGGAACAGCACACAAAGATTCTGCAGGCCATATCGGATCGAGACGCCCAGAGGGCCGGTCGGGCAATGGAGGATCATTTAACGTATGTAATGGATCTCCTAAAGAAGAACTACGGCTTGAATTTTGACTTGCCGAATTGATGGCGAAAATTACTCTTCATCCAAATTTCTGATTCCACCGGACCTTACCAATTTGAGTGTTGGATAAAACGAAGATGCTGCGCATGCAATAATAGTCAGCACCAGAGTCTTGGCGAAGATTCCCGGATCGATGTAGATGTCTATTGACCAGCCGAATGAGCGGTAGTTTATTGCGTAAATGATGATAAGAGTCAAAATAAGCCCGCAGACTGCGGCGATGAGGAAAGATGCAAAGCCCATAGAAATCGCCTGATACACATTCATCTTTCCCAATTCTTTTGGCGTAAGTCCGAGATAACCGAGCACGGCCATTTCCCTGGAACGCTCCATCAGTATGGCCATCAAAGCCGTTGCAATTCCCAAGAGTGCCACAAGGAGACTAACTCCTTTGAGGGTGGCAGTGGGAGCGAATGTCTTATCGAAGATTACCAGTATGTTCTCTCTCATTTTGGCATTCGATACGAAGGTTTGATCCAGTCCGGGAAACTTATCGATAACCGCTTTGCGTACTTCTTCGTACGATGCGCCGGGTTTGAGAAACAAAGATATTGATTGGACCCTCGTGTCATTCCAGATGCTTTCGTAAACTGCCCTGTCGATTTGTATTGTCCCCTGATCGGAAGAATAGTCCCTTGTTATTGCCCCGATCGTGAATTCCGATTGGCCCTTGGGGGTATTCAGTTGAATTTTATCGCCAATGCCGACTTCAAATTTGTATGACAGAGATTCCGACACGAAGACTTGACCGGCCTTCAGCCTGTCCCATGCTCCGCTCTTGCCTTGAAGAAACGTGAATTCCGCGCGCGGTTCCAGTATTTCGGCTTCCATGACACGAATTCTGACGGGTTTTCCCTGCAAGTACACTTCGTGGGTGGAGTAGCGTTCGACGGCATCGACCATGGGATGCTGTGTGGTGAACTCGACCAGTTCGGGAGGCAATGGATGATCCCACTTGGTTGTACCGGGTGAAATGTAGACATCCCCCTGAAGTGAGCCGTCGAGCCAGGCTTTTACGGAGTTTCGGAAGCTGTAAATCATTGTGTCCACACCTATGGTCATGGACAGTGCGGTGGCCAATGCAGCGACTGCGATGCTCGTCCGACTCAATGAAGCCTTAATAGTTCTCGCGGCAAGAAAGCCTTCAAGTGATTTCAGGCCTTTCTTGACCAACAATCCCGTGTAATGGCTGAACGGCGATAGGAAAGAGGGCGTGAAGAGTGCGAAGGCAAGGGTAAGGGCAAACGCCGAAACGAATCCCCAAAAGATCGAATAACGAGAAGCCCAGGCGCACACGGCGGCTACAAGGGAACAGACGATCCCGGCAAAAAACAGCAATCCTTTAACACCGTGAGCTTTGTCTTCGATTGAACGGCGTTTCATACCGAGAACAGGCGGAGTCACGGCAACCTCGAGTGCGGGCATTGCAATGCCGGTAAGGGTGGCGGCAAATCCGATGAAGAGCCCGGCAATTGCAAGGGCCGGCGTCAAGACAACTTGGGAAGCATGTACATGGAAATACAGTTCGCTGATCGTGCCGGTTACTCGGTCTATGCTCCACCAGGCAACAATATAACCGAAGAAGATCCCGAGCAGGCTTCCGAGAATTCCCAGGAGGGCGGATTCCATGAGAAAAGATGTCACCAGTGATTTTCGGTCTGCTCCGAGGGTAAGCAAGAGGGAAATGTCTTCACGTCTGGACAGGACGGAAAACATTGAGAAATTGTAGATGAGGAATACTCCAACGAACAAAGCCAGAAGGCTCATTGCAGCAAGGTTGAGTTGGAAGGAATAGAGCATGGCCTGCAGAGTGGATTTTCTATCGTTTGCGCTCGTGAGTTTCAGGCCATCGGGAAGGTCCGTGGAGTAGTCCTCTTTGGAATGCGGAGATATTATGTCTATTCTATCGAGGACTCCGAGCTTGCCGAATATCTCCTGAGCCGCAGAAATATCCATGATTACGAGATTTTCGTTCTCATTGCCGGGAGTTTGAACGGGGATTTTGCCGAGGAGCTTGATTTTGTGGTCTAT
>CAZTJA010000188.1:0-3574 GCA_964613745.1 uncultured Syntrophaceae bacterium | reverse complement strand
AACCATGCAAGAATAGTGTCGTCCGTCATTCCCAAACCACCGTGAATCTGTAGAGCCCTGTCGAGCACTTTTTGCATGACACCTGCAACGTAAAATTTAATAAATGAAATATCATAACGGGCGGCTTTAACGCCCAGTTTTTCGATTTTCCAGGCTGCATGCAACGTCATCAGGCGTGCCGCTTGTATTTCAGCGGCGCATTCGGCTATCCAAGATTGTATTATCTGTTTGGTTCCGAGAGTCTTTCCGTCGGGGCTAATGTGCCTTGTGGAAGCTCTTGAACACATCAGATCGAAAACTCGATTGCACACTCCTATCCAGCGCATACAATGGTGAATTCTTCCCGGACCGAGTCGCTCTTGAGCTATGACAAAACCGTGCCCCTCGGGACCAAGTAAATTAGACCGAGGGACTCTACAGGACTGTAAGAGTATTTCCCCGTGTGAAGCCCAATCGTCGCCGGCATGTCCCATGACGGGGATGTTTCGGACCAGATTAAACCCTTTTGTTTCCGTAGGGACGATTATCATAGCAGCCCGAAGGTGAGGGGGGGCATCCGGATTCGTGATGGCCATAACAATAGAGAAAGCTGCTCCATCAGCCGAAGTTGAATACCACTTCTGGCCGTTGATTACATAATCATCACCGTCCTTGACGGCTGTTGTCTCCATCATTACCGGATTTGATCCGGGCATATTCACTTCGGTCATAGAAAAACAGCTACGGATTTTCCCCTGGACAAGTGGTCTTAGATACTGTTCTTTTTGTTCGTCTGTTCCGTAAAGATGTAGTATTTCGATGTTTCCTGCATCCGGCGCTTGGCAATTAAAAACGAAGTGTCCCAAGGGAGACCTGCCGAGAGCTTCCGAGACAATTGCATATTCGACTAGGTCGAGACCCATCCCACCGTATTCTTTTGGATGATTAGGAGCCCATAGCTCCATTTTTCTTACCATGGAACGCTTTTCTTCCAAGATGGGCAGCATTCCTCGAAAGGATCTATGAAGGGCTTCAGACTCAAGGGGAATAATTTCTTTTTCAAGAAATTCATGAATCATTTCAGTAATTATTTTTAGTTTTTCTGAAATTTCAAAATCCATACGTTTTCCTCGCCAACGGTCACCAATACGTTATCAGCCCTGGATTGCTCTCAAGCATGAGATGGGCTCTCGAGTTGAAACCGGATAATGTGATTCGTTCATGGTTGTAAACAAGATGAGTTATGGAGGTGTTCACGATCTGAGAATTGATTCTCATCGCTGTGACACCGTCAAATCCGAGTAAAAAAGCCAATCCGGCAGAGATTACTCCGCCTGAAGTAAAGATCAAAATTGTCTTGGAACGACCATGAATTCTTATGATCTGCATCAGGCCTTCATAAACTCTCTTCCGAAGATCAATCCAGGATTCAATTCCATGGGAATCAAGCATTCCTGTCACCCAATGCTGCATGGCATTCCCGAAAATTTTCTTGAAAAAGTCAGTTTCATGGGAATTTTTTGATAGTTCTTCCGATAGTGAAGAATCAAAGCTTAGTGCTGCCCTAATGATTTCCTGAGCGTCATACTCATTGAACGCCTTTTCTATCCTCAGATAAGGAAAATCTAAGTCGGCAAGTGAATAAACCGATGCGACCTCTCCGGCAGTAGTCGTTTGGCGCATCAATGAGCCGGAATATACCGCGTTCGGTTGGATACCCACTTTTAAGAGAAAATTCCCGAGTATCCTTGCTTGAAGTAAGCCAATCTCAGATAACTCATCATAATTAGTGCTGCCGAAGGAAGCTTGGCCGTGCCGTATGAGAAAAATGTCGCCCATGAAAGAAGCATACATTGCAAATCCTCACAAATCTAGAAAAAAGCGAACGAGCGTTCGTTCTTTTTTATTGAAGATACGTGTTGTCATGGGTATGCTGGACCAAGGAGTTGATCACAAATGGACATTGTTGTTTGCGTAAAATCAGTGGCGAATCGTGACAACCCAATCCGGGTTGACCATTCGGGAAAATGGGTCGAAGTTGAACCGCTCTTTGTTGATCAAATGAATCGCTATGATGAATATGCTTTGGAGCAGGCACTCTTAATCAAGGATACTCTCGATGACGTCAGAGTTCATGCGGTAACCGTCGGAACGAAGGATTGTATCTCTGCACTCAAGAGAGCTATCGGCATGGGAGCGGATAGCAACATTCACATCGAAACCGAAACACCTGGATATGTAAGTCCTAGGATGATTGCAGAAGGTCTGTTCCAAGTACTTGCACCCCGAAGTTTTGATCTAATAATTACAGGGGCTATATCCGAAGATGCGGGACAAGGCCTTGTTGGACCAATGCTGGCCGAACTGTTGTCCATACCAAGTGCAACTTCATGTACCTCAGTCCGGTTGCCGAGCGACAACAAAGCAATCGTGGAAAGGGAGATTGAAGGAGGACTCCGCTATTTGGTTGAGCTTGATTTACCGGCTCTGATTACGATGCAGAGCGGATCAAATAAGCCCCGATATCCTTCGTTGTCAAATCTTATGAAGGCGGCCGGCAGCAAATGCGCGTCCACACCAATGAAGACATTTAATGAAATCCCTCTTGAGTCTTTAGTTCGGGTTTCGCTCCCGGAGGGCAGGAGGAAATGCATTTTTCTCAAAGGCTCCACTCAGGAGAAAGCGTCGAATCTCATTGAGATTCTCAGGGAGAAAGCGTTTTTGTGATTGACCTGAGCGGATACAAAAACATGGATGAGAAATCACAAGCAAGAATACTCGTAACAGTTGAGCACCAAAACGGCAAAATGCATTCGGCTACCTACGATGCACTTGGCTTAGCAGATGTATTGCGCCAAAGAGTAGGCGCAGATTTGAATGTTGCGGTTATAGAAGAAAATGATTCCGAAGTAGCTCTGAAAATTGCCGACATATTGGATTGCACCATCATATCCGTGAGAGTGCCCGGACTGAAAGACGAGTACAACGGAGATGCGTATAAATCCGCTTTTTCAGAAATTGCCACGGAAGTCTGCCCAGATTGGATTTGTATTCCGGGAACATGCAATGGTCTTGACTTCGGACCAGGGCTGGCTGTCCGACTTGGGGCGGCTTGCATTTCGAGTGTGGAACGGTTATCAATTGCCGGCGATGGGAGACCATCTTTTGTGCGTGGAATGTTCAATGGGAAAATTGATGCTGAATTAATATCGAATTCACGCACCACAGTTCTTCTCGTGCAACCGGGAGCTTTCAAATTCACAACGGCTCCATGCGGCAGAGGATGCGTAGAGCGCCGAATAATAAATTGTGAGAACATGAAATCCAGATTTGTTGGGGTTAGTTCTAGAGTAATTGCGGATTCGGATTTGTCCAAAGCATCGGTCGTAGTATCTGGAGGACGCGGGATCAAAGCTCAGGAAAATGTGGAGTTGCTCCAACGATTTGCTGCCTTCTTTTCACGATCCAGCGTGGCTGGATCACGTCCAATCTGCGAAATGGGGTGGCTTCCGTACCAGCATCAGGTAGGCCAAACAGGGTCAATTATAGCGCCTGATATATATGTGGCTTGCGGAATTTCCGGATCACAGCAGCA
>CAZTJA010000187.1:0-3623 GCA_964613745.1 uncultured Syntrophaceae bacterium | reverse complement strand
TCCAGGTTGCAAGATTCTGTGGGAAAGGAGACGCCCATGTGATGAACCATCACGCACACCAGCGTATGTGACCGAGACTTTGCACACCCCAACAACAGATATCCTTGAAAGGAGACTCGTATGTCTGGAGTAACTTCCAGCAAGCGACAGTGGGCGTCGTTACGCGTGCGGGCGATGACGGCGGTACTCCTGGCGCTGGCAATGCTGATCCCGATGGTCGGGGTCGCAATGGCACAAGAAGAACCTGCGCCTGCGCCTGTGGCGGCGGACGCAGTTCCCTATCCCGGCAGCAACCAGCTTTGCATCAGCGGCACCGTCATCAATTTCGACGAGACGCGGCTGCCCTACGGCAATGATGGCAATGAAACCCCGTGGACGATCACCGCGCGCAACCTCACCACGGGCGAGGCGGCAGTCAGCAAGGAAGTAGATGAGAACGGCTACTTCGAATTCACCGGCCTGTCGGTCGGCGATTGGGAAGTCGCCATCACTGCCCAGCCTGGTTGGGAGCCGGTTCCGCCCTATGAGCTGGTGAACATTGTCCGGCTGGAGATGAACGCCAAGAGCTGCGCCGTGGTGCGCTTCAAGCTGCGCTACCCGGTCCAGGTGTTTGTCTATAAGATCGACGACAACCACCAGCCGCTGGCCGATTGGACCATCCGCGCCGAGCCGGCCTATGGCAACTGGTTTGCCTCGCCGATCGAAGGCGTGACGGACGATTCCGGCCTGGCCGTCAACCCGGACGAAGCAGAGGAAGGCGAGGTCATTGATCAGCCCTTCCGCCTGACCCACGGCAAGTGGATCTTCACCGAGCGCGCCCCCAAGGGCGTCCACTTCACGCCGGTCATGCCGGAAAACGGCCGCCAGGAAATCTTTATCGACGCCAGCAAGACCTACACCGAGCCGATCATCCTGCGCTTCAAGAACCGCATCTATGACAACGGCTGTATCTTTGTCACCAAGACTGACCCCGTAGAGCCGAACAATGACCTCCTGACGGGCTTTGGTCTGCCGGGCTGGAAGATGACGGTCAAGCGGATGGATGGCACGGTCGTCGCCACCGGCATGACGGATGCGCTGGGCGAAGTGCGCTTCAACAAGCTGCCCTTTGGCCCCTACATCGTGATGGAAGAGCAGAAACCGGGCTGGGCGCCGAGCGAACAAACTCCCGCCACGACTATGCAGGTGTTGGTGGAATCCGCTGCCGGCGACGAGAACAGCACCTGCGCACGTGTGGATTTCGTCAACCGCCAGTCGGCTGACTTCTGCATCGAGGGCTACAAGCTCGACGCCAACGGCCACATCGGCCTGCCCAACTGGACGATCACGGCGACCCCCCTTGCCAAGGGCGGCTACCCGGACCCGGACCTGGACAAGATCGACAGTGACGCCGACGGCGATATCGATAACTACTTGACCGAAGTCACGGACGGCACGGGCCTCTATCGCTTCAGCGGCTTCCCGGCCAACGACTACCGCATCCCCGGCGCTGGCTATCGCGTCTGCGAAGAGCGCCAAGATGGGTGGCTGCCGCACACCGCCGAGTGCTTCACGGTCTATCTGCCCAAGAAGCCCGGCGCTTGCGTGAAGGTGCCCAACTTCGTGAACCAGCAGGTCGGCCACTCCGAGGCTTCGTGGCATCGCCCGGTCTATCCCCCCAGCGGCGGCTGCGCTTCGACGCACACCGTGGTGGCGGGTGAGAGCCTGTTCGGGATCGGCAACCGCTATGGGGTGTCCGGCAGTGCCATGCTGGCGGCCAACCCCTGGGTCAACAACCGGCACAACCGGTACGTATTCCCGGGCGACCTGGTCTGCATCCCGTGAGCTTCCGCTCTGATGCGCCGGGCGTCACATTCCGTGGTGGTGCGGAGTAGCCGTACCACGAGCGCCCAGCATGGCGTACCAGCAGCCCGTCGGTGTTCGTAATCGGAGGGCCAGGCATGGGCGCCTGCCTTAAGGCGCCTGGCGTCTAGCAATAGACGCCGTGGGACAATCAAATACGTTTCAGCACAGCCAGGCTTCGCCAAGCGAAGCCTGGCTTCTTTTGTGGCGGCCCCCTTGGGATAGAATAAGCTCTATGCATATCGGAGTCTTGACACACAACTACCCGCGCTTTGCGGGGGATTTCAGCGGTACGTTTGTAGAGGCGCTTTGCGACGAGCTGGCGCGGCAGGGACACCCCGTGACCATCTGGGCGCCGCACGACCCAGCCTACAGCCGGCCCACTACCTACTGGCCGGGGCCGGGCGCGGCGCCGGTGACGCTGCGGCTCTATCGCTATGCCTGGCCCGCTGCGCTGCAGCGGTTGGGCTACATGCGCTCGATGCAGTCCGACCTGGCGCTGCGGCTGGAGGCGTACCTGCTCAGCCCCCTGCTCTTTGCGGCGGGGATCCGGCAGGTGCTGGCCGACGCGGCGCGGCTGCAACCGGACGTGCTCCACGCCCATTGGGTGCTCCCCAACGGCTTTATCGGGGCGGTGGCCTCCCGCCGGCTGCGCATCCCGTTGGCCGTCTCCGTGCCGGGTTCGGATGCACAGGTGGCCGCCAAGAACCCGCTCTTCCGGCGCATGGCGGCCTTTACCTTTGCGCAGGCTGCATTGCTGACCGCCAACAGCGCCGAGCTGCGCGATGCGGTGCTGCCGCTGGGGGCCGACCCGGCGAAGTTCGACATGATCATCTACGGGACCGATCCGCAGGCGCTGCGGCCAGACACGACCGGCGTGGCCGAGTTACGGGCGCGGCTGGGGATTGGGGCGCAGACGCCGGTGCTCCTCTGCGTGGGGCGGATGGTCTACAAGAAGGGATTTGACGTGCTGATCCGGGCGCTGGCCGAGGCGCCGCTGGCGGGGCGCGACCTGGCGCTGGTGATGGTGGGCGGCGGCGACCAGTTGGCGGCGTGGCAGAAACTGGCGCAGTCGCTGGGGGTGGCAGAGCGCATTCACTGGGTGGGCAGCGTGCCCAAGAACGAGATCGGCGTCTATTACAACCTGGCCGACCTGCTGGCGATGCCTTCGGTGTCACGCCCGGCGGACGGCCTGAACGTGTGCGTGCTGGATGCGATGAGCTGCGGCAAGCCGGTGGTGGCAAGCACCGTGGCGGGCAACCCGCTGGCCGTAGTAGACGGGGTGACGGGCCTGCTCACGCCCGAGCAGGAGCCGCGGGCACTGGCGGCGGCAGTAGCCGCACTGCTGGACGACGGGCCGCGCGCCAGGGAAATGGGAGCGGCAGGCCGGCGCCGCATCGAGCAGGAACTGGGCTGGCCGCAGTTGGCGCGGCGCTATGTAGCCCACTTTGAGAAGATGAGGGGGTGATCGTCTTGTGACGAGCACCCCCTCATCCCCTCATCCTCTAGAAGCCGTTCTCCGCAATCACATCCTTCACCCACAGCGCCGAATCCTTGGGGATGCGCTGCTGGGTCTCGAAATCGACCCAGACGATGCCAAAGCGTTGGGCATAGCCCTTGGCCCACTCGAAGTTATCAAAAAACGACCAGACAAAATACCCGGCCAGAGGCACGCCGGCCAGGATGGCGCGGTGGGCGGCCAGGAAGTGCTGGCGCAGGTAGTCGGTGCGGCGAGCATCGTGCACGGCGCCATCTTCACCCGGCCCGTCGCTGTAACTGCA
>CAZTJA010000186.1:0-3639 GCA_964613745.1 uncultured Syntrophaceae bacterium | reverse complement strand
CGGGCGTACATAGAGTCCAATCCGGTAGAATGGGCGAGCGATCCGGAGAATCCGGCGATGCAGCAATGATCAATGGATCAATTTTCGACGTTAGTTGCCAAATTCATTAATAATGAAAAAGAATTGATATTTTCGGAGGAATCCAATGATACATGAAATGCTGCCGGCCACGAACGATCGAGTGACCCAAAATACGAGTGCGAGCGTGAACGAGAAGATCAGGTCAGAAACTCTGGCGAAAATTGATTATTACCGGGTTCACAAGAACGAAATCGACAAACGATTGGAAGAGTTGGAACGAGAATGGGACACGGAGCGATTCCTGGAAGCGAACGCATCAACTCTGGCCATGATCGGAGTGGCTCTGGGATTTACTACTCAAAATAAGAAATGGTTTATCCTGCCGGGGGTTGTGGCAACGTTCCTTTTCCAGCATGCATTGCAGGGCTGGTGTCCGCCGCTCCCGATCATAAGGAGATTAGGTTTCCGAACCGCCAAGGAAATTAACGAGGAAAAACTTGCGCTCAAGTGCCTGAAGGATGATGCAGAGAGTGTTTGTCGAACCACACTAGCTTGAGAGATTGAAAATTATTGAAAATACATGCTGGGGGAGGAGATTTTCTCCCTCAGTTTACTTTGTATTTTTGTGAAAATGATCGAAATTCGTTTTCTTCCCCCCTTAAGAACAGGATACGAAATTTATGGCTTGTGGTCAAGTGTTCGTTGGAAAACCCGAACCAATCCAGATCCAGAGCCGCTCCGAAATTTGACGGTTTTGAGCTGTTCTTTTGTGGAACAACTTTGCCGCTGATGATTTCTTTTACTGTATGATCATGATGATCCGTTCGATGGAATAGACGAATTTGTGCAACTTCGCTGCTCCAATGGTACGGATTTTTTGGTGTCACATTGATTCGGCAATTAGTGGTAATGTGTTGATCACAAGATATGCCTGGGTTTGGGACACATAATATATGACAAACATATGGTTCGCTCTGGGTTTGACCGCATTTGCGGGAATGGCGACGGGAATCGGCAGCGTCATAGCCTTTATGGCCAAACGAACCAATTACCGGTTCTTGTCCGTTGCAACCGGGTTTTCGGCAGGGGTGATGCTCTATGTATCATTCGTGGAAATTTTTTCAAAGGGCGTAACCTATCTCACCAAGTGTTACGGCGACGTCTTGGGCCACTGGATCAATGCTGCATCATTCTTCGGAGGAATGCTGCTCATTGGATTGATCGACAACCTCATTCCCGCTGCGGAAAATCCGCATGAGACTCATTCCGAAGCTGAAAGTATGCCGCTCCATAAGGTGCCTAATTCGCCGCCCACATGTGCGCCCACAATGGCTGTCCTTGGGCCGACGCATGACCATCATGCGAAGGGAAAGCTGTTGCGAATGGGTCTGTTTACGGCTCTGGCCATAGGCATTCACAACTTTCCCGAGGGTCTGGCAACGTTTTTGGCCGCACTCCAGGACCCGAACCTTGGTGTGGCAATTGCAGTTGCGGTTGCTTTGCACAACATACCGGAAGGAATCAGCGTATCCGTTCCCATTTTCTATGCCACAGGTAATCGAAAAAAGGCGTTTTTGTATTCAATACTGAGCGGACTGGCGGAGCCAGTTGGTGCCGTCATTGCCTACATTGCTTTGCTGTTTATCGTCGGATCGGACCAAGGGGTGCTCCCCATGGAGGTCATGGGCATCCTTTTTGGTGTGGTGGCCGGCATAATGGTCTACATCAGCCTCGATCAGCTCCTGCCGACAAGTCGAGCATATGGGCGGGGTCACGACAGTCTGCTGGGGCTTGTTGCAGGCATGGTGATAATGGCATTGAGCCTGCTGCTGATGAAATAATCACACGTAATTCCATAGTACCGTTTTCGATGATTTGTTTTATCGAGTGCATGAGGAAGATGAACCAAATACTAAATGATTCCAGTCCGGGAGCCGAACTCCTTCAAATTTTTGAAATGCTGTTCGATGGAGTTCTTATTTTGAAGGATGGTGTGGTGATGGAAGTCAACCACGGGCTGCTTTCCATGACGGGCCATCAGAAATCGGAACTCGTCGGGAAGAGAATTGAAGATCTTGACGGATGGGTCGAATTGGGGATGTCTCTTCGTGCCGCTACGAACGTGCCGTCAGTATTTGAATCTCGGCTGCCGCGAAAGGGTCATTTGCCTGCTTATGCAACGATTCGGGCTGTGCGCTACTCGGGTGACCCTTCCGTGGTTTTGGCTATTGTGGCCGGCCTTACTGAAGACGAGCCTGCGTCGGCTTCATTGCTCAGATCCGCAGAAAGGTATCGGTCACTGTTTGAGGCGATGCCGGATCTTGTTTCCACCAAAGACAAAGAGCTGCGGTATTCGGAAGTGAACCCGGCCATGGAAAAGACACTCGGTATTTCTGCAACGGAAATCACGGGACGAACATCGGAACAAATTTTCGGGACGGAAGTTGGAGCTCGAATTCAAAATTGGGACAATCGAGTGTTGTCCGGTGAAACGATTGAAGAAGAACATACGGTGTCTGTGTGTGGCGAGAACCTTGTGCTCCATGAGGTGAGGGTTCCCATCAGGAATAGTGCAGGTGAGATAATCGGCGTGTGCGGGATTGCCAGGGATATTACCGAAAAGAGGTCCATTCTTGGAAGTCCTGCAATCAGCAAATCCGGTTATCGATCCAGAGCTATGAAGGAAACGATGAAGCTGGCGGGTCAGGCAGCTTCTACCGACAGCATCGTTCTATTGCTTGGAGAGAGCGGTTCGGGCAAGGATTACCTGGCGGCATGGCTTCATGAACATTCAAAACGATCGGGAAGTCCGTTTTTGACGATCAATTGCGCAGCGGTTCCTCAGGATATTGCTGAATCAGAGCTTTTCGGGCACGAAGCCGGAGCGTTCACCGGTGCAAAGAACCGGAAAAAAGGCTTATTGGAACTTGCAGAGGGCGGCACTCTGTTGTTGAACGAAATAGCCGAATTACCGCAATCTTTACAATCAAAACTCCTGGTTTTTCTTGACTCGCGTTCCTTTCATCGTCTAGGCGGCCAAGCCGGCGTCCATGTGGATGCACGAATACTTGCCGCAACGCATAGACCATTGGAGGAGGAGGTTGAAGCGGGCCGATTCTTAAAGCCGCTGTATTACCGCCTTAATGTGTTTCAGATACGAGTGCCGCCGCTCAGGGAACGCACCGAAGACATTCCGCAGTTATGCCGGGAACTGATCGCCAAGGTCGCAGTTGAAATGAATTTTTCCAAAGTTCCGGATTTGGATGCTCATGCACTGAAGGGTCTCATGAAGCACAATTGGCCGGGAAATGTTCGAGAATTGCGAAATGTACTCGAAAAGGGTTTGATCCTGTGGCAAAGCGGCAAACTGAAGCTGAATGTTCCGATGAATGAACTTGAGCAGGACGAATGCTCCCTGCAGATGACTATACCTGAAGGAAAAGGGATAAAGGAGTTATCGAGAGAGTTTAAGAAACTGGTGTGCCTGGAAGCAATCAAACGCAATGGCGGCAATAGAACCGCAGCGGCACGATCATTGGGATTATCCAGGGACTCGTTGTATCGACAATTGCAGAATGATTCCTAATCGGCGACGTTTGTTGTCGTATTTTTAGGACA
>CAZTJA010000185.1:0-3647 GCA_964613745.1 uncultured Syntrophaceae bacterium | reverse complement strand
GAGCCGATACCCTTTACTGGTGTATGCAATGTGGACTTTGCACCGGCACGTGCCCATGGCGGCTGGTTCCTGGTGAGGCTTCGGAACAATTTAACATTAGGTTGGTTCAGAGACTCGGCCAACTCGGATTAGAGGGCTTCGAATCGGAGAATTGTCTGTACGCCTGCACAACATGCAAGGCCTGCGTAGATCGATGCCCCAGAGGCGTCGACATCATCAATAATGTGCGCGGAATGCGTAGCATGCTTGCTGAAGCCGGCACCATACCCGGCAGTCTCAAACCCATTGCAGGAAGTTTACATTCCAAGGGCAATCCATGGTCGGGCGATAGAGAAAAACGCACTGATTGGACAAAAGATGTAGACGTACCCGTTTTCGATGAGAATACGGAGTATTTTTTGTCCGTGTGCTGTACTTCCTGCTACGACGTAAGAAGTCAGAAAATTGCCCGATCCATCGTCAAAGCCTTGAAGGCTGCCGGCGTGAGCTTCGGGATCATCGGCAATGAAGAGAGCTGCTGCGGTGAGTCGATTCGGAAAGTAGGCGATCAGGAGCTGTTTCAAAAACTCGCCGAATCAAATATCGCACTCTACAAGAGTAAGGGTGTAAAAAAGATAATTACCACCTCTCCCCACTGTCTTGTTACGTTCAAGAATGAGTATCCCGAATTCGGAGGGGAATTCGAGGTGTTTCACTATTCTGAAATATTGAGTCAGAAATTGGCCGACGGCAATCTGAAATTATCGGGCGATCCCGTTGGAGCCGTCGCAATGCACGACCCGTGCTATCTGGGGCGTCACAGTGGTCTGTATGAGGAACCGAGAAATCTCATCTCCTCATTGCCCGGGGCAGAGTTGAAAGAACTCTCCCGAAATCAGAAAAATAGCGTTTGCTGTGGCGGCGGAGGCGGAAGAGTTTGGATGGAAACCAAAGCGGGCGAGCGATTTGCTGAATTACGGATTGCAGAAGCAGTGGAATCCGGAGCAAGCACTTTGGTCACGGCATGCCCATATTGCATAACAATGCTGGAGGATTCCTGCAACGTGATGGGCAAATCAGATGTACTTAAAGTTATGGATATATCTGAGGTAATCGCAGATAAGATCTGATTTCCAAACAGTGTCGAAGGACAAAAAAGGTAGCAGAATGCCTTTTTTGTCCGGAACACCGTTATTATTACCAACATTGACCCCTATGACTATATGATGATATTGGGCACGAAAAACAAGCGTTTTGGAGCTTTGACTTATCTACATTACCCTAGACCGATTCAATGAATTGTAAATACTTTTGTTGGAATAATTCGCTATGGATTCGGCAACATTCTCAATTATTGCCGCCACTTTCAGCGGAGCGATAGTAGCACTTTTTGATTTGTTGTAGCATCCTGAAATTCTTTCGCTTTCGCCTTGATTTCACAGTAAGACTACAGTATATTTTCCTGCGAAATTCAGGATACTTATTTTACAGCTATATCCTAGCTTTAAAAGAATCCAACAAACATGTGAATATCCCGATTTTGGGAATCATTACAGTCTCGGGGGGCTGATTAAAGTATCCTCGCGTCACCGTAGTGAGACCCGAGAAAGAATCAAAAAAGTCCATGCAAGGAGGTAAATAATGGACAAGTCCTTCGAAGTTCCCGAAAGGTTGGCACAAAAGGGCGTTACTCGCAGGGACTTCATGAAGTTCTGCGGTTTTATGGCAACCGTTCTTGGCCTTCCCATGTCCTTCGCTCCCACGATTGCCCATGCAGTCCAAACCAAGAAAAGACCCACAGTGGTGTGGATTCAGTTGGCCGAATGTACCGGTTGCACGGAATCTTTCATCCGGTCCACCCATCCCTGGACCGCAGACATCGTACTGGACATCGTTGACCTCGCTTATCACGAAACCATCATGGCCGCGGCAGGCGATCAGGCCGAAGAAATCCTTGAAAAAGTAGTCAAGGATCAAAAAGGTCAGTTCATCTGTATAGCTGAAGGCGCGATCCCGACCAAAGACAATGGAGCCCATGGTCGCATTCACGGGAAGACCTTCATGGAAATCGCCAACCACGTCTGCAAAGCCGCAGCAGCGGTCGTAGCAGTAGGCAACTGCGCAATGGACGGCGGCATCCCCGCAGCGGCTCCGAACCCAACAGGAGCTAAGAGCGTGTCGGAAGTGACCGGAGTCAAAACGGTTAACGTGGCCGGTTGTCCCCCCAACGGCGACAATATCGTGGCAACTCTCGTTCATTATTTAGTATTCGGCAAATTGCCCGCTCTCGATGAAATCGGCCGACCGCTTTTTGCATACGGCTACAACATTCATGACAACTGTCCAAGAAGAGGCCACTTCGAAAATGAAGAATTCGTTAAGGAATTCGGCGACGAAGGCGCGGCCAAAGCTTGGTGCTTGAAGAAAGTCGGCTGCAGAGGTCCTCAGACCTACAATAATTGCCCAATTATCCAGTGGAACCAGGGAACGAACTGGCCCATCAGAGCCGGTCACCCCTGTATCGGATGCAGCCAGCCCAAGTTCTGGGACGAACTGAGCCCCTTCTATGTGGATAAATAATTAGACAATTCCATACTCGATTGAGAAAAAAGGAGCATAAACATGGCAAGAGTCGTCGTTGACCCTATTCCCAGGATTGAGGGTCACCTGCGCATAGAAGTTGAAGTCGAAAATGGAAAAGTAAAGGACGCATGGAGCACGGGAACTCTGTTCAGAGGTTTGGAAATCATTCTTCAAGGACGTGACCCCAGAGATGCTCACTTGATTACCCAGCGTTCTTGCGGAGTTTGTACACTCGTGCACTCTATCGCCGGCGTTCGAGCCGTCGAAGACGCACTGAAAATAAAGATTCCCCCCAACGCAAGAATAGTTCGAAATCTTACCCATGCAGCCCAAAACATGCACGATCACCCCGTGCACTTTTATCAGCTTTGCGCACTTGATTGGGTCGATGTGGTGTCCGCACTTTCAGCCGATCCCAAGAAAACCGCCGAGCTGTCGGATGCAGTAAGTGGTCGCCCCCAGTCGGCTAAGTATTACACCGGACTGAAAGATAAGCTGAAAGGCTTTGTGGATTCCGGTCAGCTTGGACCTTTCGCAAATGCATATTGGGGACACCCCGCATACAAACTGCCTGCAGAAGCCAATCTGATGGCAGTGGGTCATTATCTCGACAACCTGAGACAGCAGGTTCACGCGGCTCAGATGACCGCCATTTGGGGAGCCAAGAACCCCCACCTTCAGGGACATCTTCCCGGCGGCGTAACGGTAATCGAGCAGCTTAATGCCGATCGTATTTCCGATTACAAGTTCAAGCTGCAAGAACAAATCAAGTTCATCGAGGAAGTGTACATTCCCGATCTGTTGGCAGTCGCTTCCTTCTACAAAGATTGGGCCGGCATTGGCGGCAACAAGAACTTCCTTGCCTATGGCGACTTTGCTGAAGGAGATAACGAGCCTGATAGCTTCTATTTCCCCAGAGGTCTCATAATGAACAAGGAGCTGAAGCTCCAAAAGGTCGATCTGTCCAAAGTCACGGAAGACGTGACGAGAGCTTGGTATGAAGGCGACAAACCGCTTCATCCTTCGGTTGGACAAACCATACCTCTGAGCGGCGATAAGCTTAAGGGCGCGAATCCTGATACTCA
>CAZTJA010000184.1:0-3790 GCA_964613745.1 uncultured Syntrophaceae bacterium | reverse complement strand
TTTGATCTTTCTTGCCGCAACCGGCACAGTCAAAGGCATGGATCCCGCCCTGCGGCGGGATGACGTGTTTATGTGGGTAACTCTCTCCGGACTTGACACAACGCACAATGTAAGAAGGGCAACCGCAAGGGTTGCCCCTACAAATCCAACAAACAAGCGTAACATCGGCACATATGTGAGGTTCATTACACCTCATTCCGACGAAGACCACAATCCGGGCTGTTTTGCCTCGTCCTCCCCCTAGCAAGAACAAATAATCCCGCTTGAAGCGGGATCATAAAACAACTTTATGCGTAAAGTGTAAGCTTCGAGCCTCACTCCTCCTCGTCTACGTCGTCATCATCAACATCGTCCTCATCCGAATAATCCCAATCCGGGTCCTCGTCCTCCTCGTCCTCGTCCTCATAATCGTCTTCTTCGGCCTCGTCTTCCTCATCATCGTCATCGTCGTCCTCCTCGTCCTCTTCTTCCTCTTCCCCAAAATATTCTTCGCTGCCGATCCAACGATCCGTGTCCAGATCCTCGTCTTCGTCATCAACGGGTCTGCGTGGAGACAATTCGAGTGCCGTCGCATCGGAATCCCCTGCCCCCGCCCCATCCTCATCGGGCGATTTTATTTCATAGAGGTTTTCGCCTGAATTTTCAAAAATATCGAACATAACTGCTCCTTTTAAGGAATTGCCGAACTTCTATTTCATCGAACAGGAACTAATACCCAGAGCCGATCAAAATGTAAACACAGTTGTGAAATTATGACTCCGCTTTTTTTCGGAAGTTTCAGCGGATATGCCTAAAGATAAGGCCGTCGAATGCGTCACGAACGCAAAATTTTTCGACAAATATTGCCGTACCACCTATCGTCTACGTCCGGAATCTCATCAATCCCAAAAGACTCGAACACGCAAACCGTCCATACGAGCGCCTTAATCGCAGCCGAATTGAGCAGATCAGCCAAAGGTCGATTGACGGAATACATCATCACAGGACAGTTCTTCTCATGAATGAACAGCCTGCCTTCCAGAATTATTCCACGCGTCTTCTCCAAAGCCGACCGAAAATTTGACTCAGTGCGCGCCGACACTCGCCGGATCACCGGACGCGAATCCACATTCAGCTTACTCCCGCCTGCCCCTGCATTTCTATGCAGCCCCCGCAGAAAAGAAACTGCAAACTCGTCGGAATTGTCCATCCAGACTTCATTGACTGGAAAAACCTCTTGGGCCTGCACAACGGCATCCGACAATTCCCACAAACCACCCTGGCTCTCCCACAAACAGTGATACTTACCGTCCGCTCGCCGGCCCACCACACAAAAATATCCCTGCTCCCGGTCCGGCAAGCCTATTCCGCCTATCATCTCTTGAAACAAGATGGTCTCTTTTTCTCCACGGACCGCAAACAACCCATCTGGCGTATCGTTTACCTTGAGACCAACACCTTTGCCGTATTTCATGATCTAGTACCCGCCTTATCAAAATGCAGCACCAATGTTGCCGGCCGGTATAAACCTGGTCCGAAAACAGTGCAAGCGCATCTCGTTAGCTATCGCCAATGCCATGATCTCGTCATCGTGAGTCAACTTCGATCCCGGAGCCCGATAATTCTGTCGGAAGGTTTTCCGCTCCGCATCCCAGATGAACCCCTGCATTTCAAGCAGGGTCCGTGGGCTCCTGATGAGTATTCCTCGTTCCTCGACCGCCCGAGCTAACCTGTTCAGCATCGCCTCCTTCGACATTCGGGTAGTAATCCAGCCCAGCCGCTTCGTCTCAATGAGCGTCCGCTGGTCAGTGTGAATGTGGTAATACAGGTTAGGATAGCCGGACAGATTCGGCAAATCCGCCGTTCCACGTTCGCAGACCGCCAATGTAGCCGATCCCGGACCGTTTCGCTCAATGCCCAATAATGCATAATTGTAGTAAGCCCCTATAAGGAATGCGTCGCTTCCCGCATCTTCCGGACGGATGCGATTGGATCGATACGTCGCCGCTATTTCGCATGTCTCGTTGCAAAGCACGTGGAGCACCGTGTAGTCGGCTCCGATGCCTTCGCCGATATCCATACCGATGCTGTAGGTAAGTCCCGATTGCGGTTGAGACCACACCTCCAGTGATCCATCCGAGCGGGCTACAAATTCCGGACGCCCATTCTCCCCCTGAACGATGGTCCCTCTGATCACAGGGGCTTTCGATGCACGATCCAGCATCATACGCAGGACTCCCTGATCAAACCAGGGCATCCCGGAAAACGTGAAAGCCACATCAGGAACAATGGGATACTCCTGGTGGAATTTTTCCCAGGAATTCCAGCATTGATTGCGCCGCACGTACCCGGCCCATTTCGCCTGATTTGGAGACAACCCATTCTCGTCCGCATATTTTCCTTCTTCCTCATCAAGGTCCGGTATTTCTCCGGAAGCAACCGGCAGCGAGTATTCGGGAAAATCCTTCCACGACAAAAAAATCGGCTCCATATCGGATTCACCCCTCTGAGCTTCTATCCAGGTGCGATGAAACAGATTATTCATGCCGTTTGCGGTGGATTCCCAAAACACCAGAGTATCCGAGTGCCGCGGAACCGCCTGGTTGATTCCCAGGATGGGCTCCTCCGGGTTCTCCCAGAATGCTATCTCGCTCGCATGAACATAATGAAGAGTGCCTCCTCGACCCAAATTACGGTTTGCGGCAGTGTCTATCCTCAGCTTGGAACAGTGCGGAGCCGGATATTCAATCTTCCTTGCGGTGATTACCGGCTTGATGATTACGTTGTTTTCTTTCAGGCCGGCACAGAAACGTTTCGTCACCCCAAAAATGGTGGAAGCGCTTTCAACAGAATTTGCCGCCATGAGCGCAAATCGGTTGGGAGACTTCGTCAAAAGAGCGAAAATGTACGCCTGAATGAGCGTAGAAATTCCAACCTGGCGTGCCTTCAGGCAAATGAACCGACCCGGCCTTCCGCATTCACGAGCTTCCAGAAGCCTGTGGAAAACTATTTCCTGGGACCGGTTCATTATGAGCGAAACCAACTCCCCTTGTTTATTTACGATTTGTAAACCTTCGATGAATTTTTGGATGTCGAATTCCGGTGTGGAAAGAATGTGAGAAGCTTCTCGGATGCGGGCGGCAATTTTGTTCGTGCGCTGTTTTATTTTCTTGAGACTTTGCTCGTCATTCGTCTGATTCTCCGTCCAGTCCTCCTGGATCATCAATATCTCCAGTCTCGATCTTGTGATTTGAATATTGCGCCATGGTCCTGTCGAGCACCGATTCCATGTCGTCCAGCCTTGCGGATAATGCCGCAGCCTCCACATGCTTTATCTTTGTCTCGATCATTCCCTTGGCGGTGTTGATGAGTTTGTCCATCAGCTTGATTTGCTCCATTGTCTCCTTTTGAGCGTCAGGGCATTCGGATATGAGCAGCACGATGAGATCCAGAGCCGATGCGGGATCCAGTCCCGACCCGGTGATTTCCTTGAGTCGAGACTGAAAATCTTCACTGAACCCCGGCTTTTGCTCGGATATGTCGGATGCCTGCTGATCAATCAAAGTCTTGCGTCTCGATTGCACCGGCATTTGTTGTCCTTCCGGGTTGTAAATGGGTCAGATATCAAATTTAACGTGCAAATCCCCTACAGTGTATTTATCCATGATCAGCGTCCCGCAAGTGTTACCGCAGTGGTGACTAGTGATTGGATACCTGCGCCCGCATAGGGACATAAACAACGCCCCACACGTCATGCGCCGGAGGGCGGGATCCATGCCTTTGATAATATTGGTGGCTATTTCAAAGGCTC
>CAZTJA010000183.1:0-3809 GCA_964613745.1 uncultured Syntrophaceae bacterium | reverse complement strand
CTGCAAGTACCGGCTGATCTTTTCTTACTACGCCTTGTTTGTTGATGCCGGGAATATCGGCTGATGTGAGAACATCTATAACACCGGAAATGTTGCGGGCTTTCTCAATTTTGATCTCATTGATTACAGCATGCGGAATGCCGGCTCGCTTGGCTCCAGCCCACACCATGTCACCGGAGTAGAAATCGGATGCAAACTTTGTCGTTCCGGTCACTTTGCCGTAGGCATCATCTCTGGTGAAAGTTGTTCCTATGTTCAAGGAAACTGAGGGTTTATGCGTCATGGTCCCGTTTAACTCAGAGTATATTTTCTAATGCTTTAATGAACAGTTCCATAATGTAGAGTTGGTTTATGCTTATTCTTATGTGATTCGGAAACCGAAAACCGGTCATACTCCTTACCATAATTCCCTGTGCCATGAGCTTTCGGTAAGCCAGCGTGTCGCTCATGTTGAGTTTTATAACAAGGAAGTTTCCTTCTCCGACAATGTATTCCAATCCTAATCGATCAAGTTCATGAACGAGGTACGATTTTCCTTCTCTTACGAGGTCGATTGTACGACACACATGATCAGGGTCATCCAAAGCAGCGGCTGCGGCTTCCTGGGCCAGACTGTTAACGGAATATACGATGCATGTTTTGCGAATCGCATTCACCGTTTCCAATGCTCCGATTAAATACCCAATTCTGAGACCGGCCAAACCGTACATTTTCGAAAATGTGCGGAAAATGATGAGATTTGGATATTGGTTGAGGAGCTTGATTCCATTTGGGTAATCACCCGCTTCGACAAATTCTGCGTATGCCTCGTCCAGCACGACGACATGAGAATCCTTTACCGACTCCAGGTAATTCCTTAACCGGCCTTCAGTCCAGTATGAACCGGTAGGATTATTAGGATTGCAAATGAAGCTGATTTTTGTTCTCGAATCAATCCGGTCAATCATTCCTGCGTCATCGAAGCCATTCTCTTTTAAGGGAACAAGTTGAGGTCTAACGCCTGAGAATTCCGCTATCCACTCATACACTGCGAAGGTCTTGTCTGCGGTTATGATGTTGTCGCCCTGCTCACAAAAAGCCTTCACGACGAATGCTATTACCTCGTTGGCTCCATTGCCAACCAAAATTTGGTCCGGTTCAATTCCGTATTTATCCGCTAATTTTAGTCTGAGGTAATAGGAGTCCCCGCTGGGATATATTGCGACCTTCTCCGGAGCGTAGCCGGCGAGAATTTTGCGAGCGGTTTCGGGCGGGCCAAGTGGATTTTCGTTATTGTTGAGGCGGTACAGAAACGGGCAGCCGTATAGCTTCATCAATTCCGGATCGGGTTTGCTCGGAATGTAGGCCTCGAAACATCGGACGTATTCAGGCAATAACTTTTCAGCCGACCATGTCACTCTATTCACCCCTACCGTACATCTTGAAAGACCAGGACATCCCCTGATTTTCCATAGGGTATGAGAATGGCCGGTTGAAAACCCGTTGCATAAAGTGCGGGAGCAAAACGGCAATGATCCGCCACACCCAGGTCCATATCGAAAAAGATGGTCGGCAGGTTTTCACTTTTCAGGGTTGAAATGTGTGCAGCGAGAGATTGTTCGACATCTTGACCGAAAACGATCGGCTGAATGATTGCACTCTTACTTTTTGCGTCGATTTCCGTGAAGAATACCGAGTGAGATGCCGACTCTTCGCCGGAATAGGTTACTGACCTCATTTGACGCGGTAAAAACAGCCTTTTGTATTGGGCTTCCAGGAATGGTTCAATGAGTTGATGTGACCAGATGGGAATACCGAGATCTTCTTTCATTTCACGATAGAATGCCGGTATTCTTAGTGGCCCGGAATCCTCATAGAAGGTTAGCGAACCAAGCTGTTCAAAGTAATCCGTCGGCATTTCTTTTGTGGGGTGGCGATTGATAAGCCCGGAGGCACCGCTTTTCGCAATTGACGCTATCAATTTTTCAGTCAGATCATGTGCGATTTCGGCTTTGAAAGAGGTGCTGAACACATAGGGTCCACACATTTCAACGGTACCGCAGTTTATGTTTTCCCAGAACACTGCTCCAAAGAGGTGTCCCATTTTATCGCAGGCGACTAAACAGTCCACTTCGCCATACGTAATCATATCGGCGATTTTGCCGGGGTAAGCAAAATCAGGATGGACAAAAGGAGGAGAGTATCGTTGCCATGCCGTTTGCACCAGAAGTTTGACTTCGGCGATTTCCGGATTTCGGATGTGGTAATTGTCAGGTTCGGGGACAAAAATCGGTTCACTATCACCCGGAGGATAGGATTTCTCCTTGATCAAAACCAACGTCACAATTTTGTTGTTCCTGGATAAGCGGAATTTGTCTATCATTCTGGAAGCGATGAGGAGTCCTGTTTCCTCCACTTCTTCTGAATCCAAATTCGCAGAAGAGGTTATATTAAAGGACCTCAAATCCAGGTCGTCGGCTTCAAACGTAAATTCCGTTTCGACGTAAAAACCCTTACCTTTTATGCAAATTTCCAGCGTATTTTTTGGAGCTGCAGAGTTGCTCAGGTATAAAAAAACTTCCTCCGACGCCAACGTCATTCCCAGTGCTTCGGACTTAGCGAGTCCGAAAGCCATTGCAGACTCCTCCACGAAGCGTGTGGCTACGGAAAGAAAAGTGATATCCGCAGTCACTCTGAGGGATAATTGGGATGCGGTAGTATGAGGCACGAGGTCTCTCCAAGCCGGTCGATTTGTGCGGCCGAAACACACCGATTTATATCAGGCAAAAACCCAGTTGTTAAGAACTATTCTGAAAAGGAATCAGATTGCTGCAGAAGCAAGACTTTTGTCATAGTGAAGCTGCTTTGAAGGATAAGAAAAACGGATACTGAAGTTCGCAGAAAAATGTTTGTATGTAAGGTATCGTTTTTTGTGAATTTGCACACACCGTAATTGTAAAGCTGTAGGAAAACCTCGCATCTATTCGGCTAACTGGATATATGTACTGTCGTGAAAGGAAGGTCATGTCGACACCAAAAAGACAAAAAGTAAGTGCCCAAAGAATTACGGCAGACATTAAGTCGGGACTCTCGGCAGCCGAAATCATGGATAAATACGAGCTTTCGGAAAAAGCGTTTCGAATAGTATGCGAAAAGCTTCTGACTGGGGGACACATAACTTCGGCTCATTTGAGCCGGTTTTCGCGTCAATCATCTGAAGAACCGTCCCGACATTTCAGACGCGAGCCGACTTGGAGCTGTCCGGCATGCGGCGTTGGTCAGGAGACCGAGATGTCGGAATGTCCGATGTGCGGTATCGTCGTATCGAAGTTCAATCAACTCCAGAGTAACCCTTATCAGCGCACAAATGCTTTACCTATCTATGAAACGGCACCGGAGGACAACAGCAGGTGGGCACTGGTTGCGGTTAGTATGGCCGTTTTCGCGGTTGTTGGTTTAGGATTGCTCGCATGGTCCATGCACAAGTCCAAAACCAAAGCAATGCTGCCGGTTATTGAGAATGCCCGCATACAGTATAGAGATTCGGCAACTTCGACTGACTCCATGACTTCCAACGAAGTTGCTTCCGAAGGCGTTGTTCTCAATCCACCCAGCGACGGTACGGATGCGAATGTTTCTCAAATTGCTCCCAGGGCTGAATCCACGAGAGTTATCCCACCCCACAAATATGTAACGGGCGAACTCAGGCAATTCACTTCGGATAATTTCAGAGAAGAAGTTTCCGAGGCTTCAAAAACTTATCCGGTCTTGTTCCAGTTCTACAGTGATACGTGACCGCCATGTAAACGGATGGCATCCGTTTTGACGGA
>CAZTJA010000182.1:0-3914 GCA_964613745.1 uncultured Syntrophaceae bacterium | reverse complement strand
AGATTGGATGTTTTCACCATAAGAATTCCACCTCTGCGTGAGAGATCTCAGGATATGCATATCTTGATACGAGAGCTTACTGCACAACTAGCGACTGAAATGCAGTTTGCGCACTTACCTGAGATCGATCCTGAGACGCTCGAAAAATTAGCAGGATACCATTGGCCTGGAAATATCAGAGAACTCAGAAATGTGCTGGAGCGGGCATTGATGCTTTCTTCCGATGATCGACTTGTCATCTCGATGCCGTCTTCAAAAACAATGGACGATTGGCACTTTACGGTGGGCTTTCCTGAAAACAAGAATCTGCATGACCTAAGCTCGCAGTTAATTAAAGAATTATGTTTGGAAGCTCTGCGCCGATCCCGCGGTGAGAGGAAAAAAGCTGCTGCGTTACTTGGGATTTCTCGAGACTCCCTTTACCGCTTTATGAAGAACCTTGGAATCAAGAGCGAAAATCGGACACATCTTTCAGATAATGAGCGATAATCAGACAGGTATATCTTTCGTAACCCGTTGATTTGTAATCAGAACAGTTTTTCGTGTCCGAAAATCGCCGATGATGAAACATTCCCAACCTGATTCTACTCGTCTACAGCATCATAACAGCCTGAATTCATTATCACTGAATGCCTACCGGTAGTGGTACGTTGTTTGCTAAACAAAGTGCGGGGGATCCAATAACATTAATCAAAACAACCTGATTTCAACGCCGAGAGGAACTATGTCATTCGATATCATGAAGCATTGTGTTGCTGATAAGGAATGTCAGAAGCCTATCGACGACCTGATCGAAGCGGGTTGGCACGTACTCGATTCAGACTTCGACTATTCGGCTTTTAAGCACTGGAAACGTCAAGCTCTCAATTGTTTTGAAACTCTATTGGGTCCCGAACATGGTTACACCAGATATCTTCAGGACTGTATAAACGTGATTGATGAAAGTGTAATTTCAGAAGGGGGGAGAAATTAATACGTTCAGAATTGGTCAAGATACCTGAAGATGGTCTGAACCATGGACCCGGAAGTGCCCGAATCATTCGGGCACTTTTTTTGTGCCTCATTTGCAACAACATACCCGGTGCGACTATTCGCCTATCGTATTTCCGAATTTGTTGAGTTCAGCTCATAAGAGGAACATTATTGCCGTGAAAAAACTCCAAAGGAAAAGATCCGAGATTGGATAAGCACGCGAGTCACTAGAATTGATTTGGTGCGGAATGTTTTGGTTCACGCGATTAGCTTAATTAGCGATTTTTCTTAGTATCTCAAATTAATAAGTTTGCTTGAAATAATTAATGTTTTACCTCTTTAAAAAATCTGCTGATTTTGTGTTAACCCTGCTTGTTGGACTTCCGGTCTTCTTGGGATGTGCAGGACTGGGTTTGATATCGGGAATTGTCTTTGGTACGTGGATCTACTTTTCCAGAGATTTGCCGTTTCCCGATCTCAGCTCGTACACACCAAAGTCCGTTTCTGAATTTTATGCCGATGACGGCACAATCATTGGCCGCTTCTACTCTGAGAAACGGTATCCGACTACGTACAACCAAATACCCGACCTAGTGCGTAATGCGTTTATTGCGGCTGAGGATTCGCGGTTTTTTCAACATTCCGGGGTAGATTTTCAGGGAATTGCTAGGGCACTCATCAAGAATGTGGAAACGGGAGAATTCTCCCAAGGTGGAAGCACCATCACTCAGCAGTTGGTTCGTAACATTTATCTCTCAAAAGAGAAAAAACTATCACGGAAAATACGCGAAGTGATTCTCGCCTTACGGCTGGAGATGAAGGAGAATAAGGAAAAAATCCTGGAGACCTATCTCAACGAGATCTATCTGGGTAAAGGCGCCTATGGAGTTGTCGCGGGAGCTGAAACATTCTTAGGAAAAAAGCTGGATGAACTAACTGTAGGCGATGCAGCCCTACTCGCCGCTCTCGTTCGTAACCCATCCAAGTATTCTCAAAATACAGCGCGATCCGAGCTACAGCGAAGGCGAAACCTTGTTTTGGCTCAGATGGTTAAATCGGGGTTTATTGATCAAGAAGTCCAATTTCGGGAAAGGGATAAGCCGATCAGGTTTGCAAATGCAAAGCCGGAAATCCTTAGAGCCGAATATTTCACTGAAGCGGTACGTCAATACATTGTAAAGAAATATGGAGAGGCTCGACTGTACAATGACGGCCTCAAAGTTTGGACGACCTGTGATCTGAATTTTCAGAAGAAAGCATCTGAATCAGTCCTGGAGGGGGCGAGGCAATGGGAAGAGCGACAAGGTAGGCCTGCGGGTTTGATTCGACGCATGTCACAGAAGGAAGCTCGCGAGTATTTGTCCGTGCCCCATCTAAATTACGGCCCCGGAGATAGCGTTCATGCATTAGTCGAAAAGTGCACTCCTGTTCGATCCCATAAGAGCGACAACGGAAAAACCATGTTCGATTGCAAAATAGCTCTTCCGGGAAAGCACTATCATCGGGTCTATTTATGGTCAAAGATTCCGTACCGAACAAACGATCAGCTTTCCTTCAAAGTTCAGGGTTCGGGTACCCGCACCAAACTTGTACACGTGGATAGCCCTCAAATAGAATCAGCTTTGGTAAATATAGAGAACCGGACGGGATATGTTCGAGCGCTGGTGGGAGGACTCAATTACGACCGATCTTCTTTTAACAGAGCGGTGGATGCACTACGCCAACCGGGCAGCGCGTTCAAGCCGCTGGTTTATACGGCGGCTTTGGAATGGGCGAATTATAGTCCCACTACCCGAATAGTAGACGAACCGATTGCAGTCCGATTTGATCCGAACGAAGAAGAATGGATTCCAGCGAATGCAGACGGAGGCTTTCGCGGGTCCGTAACAATGAAACAAGCACTTGCCTCATCGAGGAACATCCCGTCGATAAAAATATTGCTCGATTTGGGCATCGATTCCGCCGTAGACATGGCGAGGAA
Organism: uncultured Syntrophaceae bacterium; assembly: GCA_964613745.1. Classification (GTDB taxonomy): domain Bacteria; phylum Desulfobacterota; class Desulfomonilia; order Desulfomonilales; family Desulfomonilaceae; genus CAZTJA01. The sequence continues at coordinate 961 of CAZTJA010000182.1, read as the reverse complement.
CTTGGGAATCCAAACTCCGTTGAAGCCTATTCCCTCTATAGTGCTTGGCGCTTCTGAAGTTACCCCGATCGAATTGACATCCGCCTACTCGGTTTTTCCCAATATGGGCATTAAAGTCAGTCCCGTGTTTGTGAAGAGGGTTGAAGATCGTTTTGGAAATGTACTCGAAGACAATACCGTGTCCCCACTCGACAGCGAATCCCGAATGCTGGCGGACTTGGAATCCGGCGCTTGTTTACCCGGTCCTCTGAACGGAACTGGTGACGGCGGTGACGAATTCACGCCGGAGATGGTTCGGGGGAGACTCCTAAACATCAATCCCGTCTTTTGCGCATCGGGAGATCAGGAATCCTCAACAAATAACATGAAACGAGTCTTAAGTCCGCAAGCAGCTTATCTCATGTTGAGTATGCTCCGGGAAGTGACGGTATCGGGTACTGCATCGAGTGTTACAAAACTCAAACGTGAAGACTTGGCCGGTAAGACCGGAACTACCGACAATGGTTCGGATGCTTGGTTTATAGGATTTAATCGGGAGTACACAACCGGAGTCTGGCTCGGTCACGATGCCGTCGTGAGTCTAGGCCCAAACGAGTCTGGAAGTCGGTCTGCGCTACCGATCTGGACTGACTTCATGAGCTACGCACTATCCACGAGACCTGCTTTGCCGTATCCGCCGCCTCCAGGTCTCACATTTGCCAACGCTAAAAAACTCTTTAAACAAGGAAAGTTCGAAGAATTCCTGACTGCTTCCCCCGATTATCCAAAAAACAGAAACCGGAAAAAGACATCTCCCCTGGACACCGTAACGTATGTGCAACATAGCTATGTGGATCCGGCTACCGGTTATCCCATGGCCATAGACTACAGTCCGTACCACTATGGTGGCTCATTAAAGATAATTTCAGGAGAGGGCAAAGTCTTGGGCTTTGCTGCATACGGATACAACGAGCAAAGTCGA
>CAZTJA010000181.1:0-3915 GCA_964613745.1 uncultured Syntrophaceae bacterium | reverse complement strand
GGAGAAATATTGTTGTAATATTTACAACTTCAGTGATTGATTATAAAAACAACGAAGTAAGTCGATCGGTTCTGATCGAGAAATCCCGCGTTCAGGGATTCATAATCTGAAGAGGTGTCGTTATGTATTTGCCCAAGATAGATGATTCAAAGTGTAAGAGCTGCGGCGAATGCGTGGATGTTTGTCCCGCCGACGTTCTGAAAGCTGAAGGAGATAAGACTGAGGTCGTTAATCCCGCGGATTGCCTGGGATGTGAATCCTGCGTATCGGTTTGTCCCGAAGAAGCAATTACCGTCGAAGAAATCTAATTTTGAGCCGGAGCTTAATGCTCCGGCGCATCCCCATCTCCCGCCGATTCCGTTTCTTCCCTTTTCATGATCAAAATGGTGCCGTAAGCTTCATCCTGATAGACAGTCACGATCTGAAGCTTGAGCAATTCCAAAAGAGCTAAAAAAGTGGTTACGACATTCATTCGCGATAGGTCCTCTTCGAAAAGCAAATTGAAGGTAAGCCGCTTCGAAACCGTGAGCTTGTCAATTATGAGATTCATCTTGTCTTTGATGTGAAGCCGCTCAGGTTCGAGTTGGATCAGATCTTTTCTTGTGGTCCTGCTGAGGATGCTTTTGAAGGCTTCAAGCAGATCCGAAAGTTTGATTTCAATAGGCTCTTCGGAGAGTTGAGGCTGGTCTTCTTCCAATTCTCTGGTGAACACATCTCTTTCGAGGAGCGGCATGGAATCTATCGTTCGAGCCGCCTCCTTGTAGCGTTTGTATTCCAGTAAATGCGCCACCAGCTCGTCTCGAGGGTCGGTCCCGATTGCTTCTTCCTCTTCTATTTCTTCAGTGGGCAGAAGCATCTTGGATTTCACATGGGTCAGGTAAGCGGCCATAACGAGGTATTCCCCGGCGACATCCAGATTAAGGGATTTCATCAATTCGATTGTTTCGAGGTATTGATTCGTGATGAGGGATATGGGGATATCGGTTATGTCTACTTCATTCTTGTCGATCAGATGCAGCAAGAGATCGAGTGGCCCTTCGAAGATCTCAAGCTTGACTTCATAGGTCATGAAAGTCCGGGCATGAGCATTTTGACGAGAAATCTGATCGGAGGCACTATGACGTAGTTTACCGCTCCACTGATGATGAGGAGCAGAAGGATTATGAAACCATATGGTTCAAGTTTTTCAAATTCATATGCCTGTTTTGCAGGGAGTAGTCCAGCCAGGATTTTTGAACCATCGAGGGGCGGTACGGGTAAAAGGTTGAAAATCGCCAAACCGACATTTATCTGCAATGCGAATACCAGCATCCAGGTGATGGGTTTAACGACCAGTTGTGAAAACTGTGAAAAGGGATGCCCCATATAAAAGACGACAAAATGAAGAATCACCGCCAAAATCGCTGCAGTCAAAAGATTAGCGGCGGGTCCTCCGAGGCTTATCCAGACCATGTCACGCCGTGGATTGGCGAGATACCTGGGATCTACCGGGACGGGTTTAGCCCAGCCGATCATTTGAGTCAGTACGAGGGCTAATGCACCGAACGGATCTATATGGCTGATGGGATTGAAGGTAAGTCTGCCGGACATCTTGGCCGTTGGATCGCCAAGTCGAAATGCTATGTAACCGTGCATGAATTCATGCACGGTTACAGCAAGCAAGAAACCGGGAATCAGAAGTACTAACCGTACTACGAAATTGGACAGGTCAAAGTCCATGGTCACTCTTTATAGCAGGCTGGGGTACAACGAGATGCAATTACTTGCCTTTTTTCTTAGCATCCGTTTTGCCGGCGGCTTTGGCCGGGGCTTTCCCGCCACCCTTTTTACCTTTGGGGGCTTCGACGGGCTTCTCTTCCACTTTTTTCTTGGATCTTCTATCACCCGTCATATTGGCGAGACGCTGAGCTGCAGCTTCAGCTTTCTTTTGTTCTTTTTTCTCGACGTTTTTCTTTGTCTGGTCATCGAGGAAAGCTATTCTTTTTAATGCTGCAGTTACTTGCTTCACTTTTGCGGCAAGCTGTTTGACTTTTGCGTCCTTCTTTATATCGTCATCTCCCAGACCTTTGTCCTTGAGAGCGTTCTTACGTGACTCGGATTCTTGTTTGAGTCTGGATATTTGCGCGTCCCTGGTTTCTTTGCTTTTCGATGGCATAGGTTCACCTCACAGATCGATACGGAAAAAAGATAATGTTAGACTATGAACGAGTGGTAGTCAATACAAAATGGTTTCGACGGCAGTATAGGGAGCGGGATGGCTGGGGTGGGAGGATTCGAACCTCCGAATGCGGGTTCCAAAGACCCGTGTCTTACCGCTTGACGACACCCCAATAGATCAGTCTATCAATATACCATAGCTGATGGGTCGTGTTAATGCTACGACGGTGCCTTCCGGCATTTCCCGAGCTGCACGCTCCACTTCGTTCCTGGAACCTATTCCAAACAAAGTGGGGCCGCTACCCGACATCAGCACCGCCTGAACTCCGCAACCGAGCAATTGTCTTTTCAATCGGCCGATTTGCGGAAACAGCCGTTCAGCAGCCGTTGCTAGATCGTTGTGCAGCAGATCGCAAAGGTCTGCATCGGCACTGATGCGTCCGGCCAGATTACCCGGCGAGCGTGTTCGTGTCAAGTCTTTGGAAAATTCAGTAAAGACCTCTTTGGTTGAGACCGGAATCCCCGGATTCACAAGGACTATCCAGTAGTCCATCGGAAATGTAATTGGGCTAAGTAGTTCACCAATCCCGGTGCCCAGGGCTGTTCCGCCCATGAGAAAGAAAGGTACATCGGCTCCGAGTCTCAATGCAAGGTCCGATAACCGGGAGCCCTCCAGGCCGAGATTAAAGAGAGCGTTCATTCCGATCAGCGTAGCCGCGCAATCGGAACTGCCTCCACCAAGTCCTCCGGCTTTGGGTATCCGTTTCCGGAGGGTCGCATTTACATGCAAGGGACTGTCGACGGTGCGCTCAAGTAACTTGATTGCCTGTATGATGAGATTGGAATCGGCTTCGAGATCCGGATTGTCGGGAACGGAGATCGTTGTGGCTCCTTCAGCTTTCTCCAAGACCAGATCGTCAAATAAATCAATTGCCTGAAACAGTGTTTCCAATTCATGGTAACCATCCGATCTTCGACCCACAACGCGCAAATAGAGGTTTATTTTGGCCGGCGTTCGTAATCTGATACTCTGATTCATGAATTGATCAACTCCGTGAGAAGGGGTTCGGTAGTACATATTTACAAGCTCCAATGCATGATTAATAGGACTTTGTTAGATGCTGGAAATCAGGGACGAATTAAACATAAATGTCGGTAACCTAAAGATGAAGGTCGTAGCCCCGAGGATTGCGGAAGATGAGGGTGATCGGCTCACTTTTTGGTGGGGCTTGACCACTTCTGAAATTGCACTGGCTCGTACAGTCGTTGCGCAGAGAGAACTCACCGGTAAACGGATTTTGGAATTGGGGTGCGGCCTGGGATTGGCCGGCCTGGCAGCGGCTCTCGCGGGAGCCAAAGTAGTGCTGACGGATTATATGGAGGAAGCGCTCGGTTATGCGCGGGAAAATGCGCGATTGAATGAAGTTCCGAACGGGAATGTGACGTTCATGACTTTGGACTGGCAGGAACCGAGAAGTTTAGGCACGTTCGACTACATAATAGGATCCGAGATATTGTACGATTATTTCTTTCACCGGGATTTGAGAACATTATTGACGGGTTGTGCGGCGGCACATACCGAAATATTGTTGGCCGACCGGGCAAGATTGAGCATTTCGCGATTTATTGGCAGCATGTTGAGAATTGGATTCGGATGCCGAAAGACAGTTCAGGCGATTGCAGTTGAACCGCTCCCCATACAGGAAGTTACTTTGTATTCATTGCGCAGAGTAATCGAAGGCCAACGGCCTGGATTGC
>CAZTJA010000180.1:0-3931 GCA_964613745.1 uncultured Syntrophaceae bacterium | reverse complement strand
AAATCAGCTGGAACTCAAAGTCTTATACGACATAAGTCGTCTCATAGGGCACGCACTGAATCTTGACCGTACGCTCGAAGAGATTCTTGAGATTCTGTCTGAATATCTGTCGATGAAAAGAGCAACTATTACACTCAAGAATAAAGATAGAGACACCCTTTCCATTCGTGCATCACACGGACTCAGGTCGGATGAAAAAAGGAGAGGTGTTTACCGTATTGATGAAGGTGTAACCGGCAGAATATTTCAGACGGCCGAACCTTTCGTAGTACCGGATATAGGCAAAGAACCGCTGTTTTTGAATAAAACCAAATCAAGAACCATAGACAAGGGTAGGATATCATTCATTGGCGTTCCGATCGTTTTGCAGGGTCGAACGGTAGGGGTGCTAAGCGTGGATCGTTTGTTTGACGAAGATATCTCTTTCGAAGAAGATATACGTTTTCTCACCATATTGTCCGGCCTCACTGCCCAGATACTTAGCCTGAATTATGAAGTGGAAGCCAGAGAAAGTAGTCTCATCAAGGCAAACCTGTCCCTCAAAGCTGAATTATCCATAAAAACTAAGAATTTCTTTTCGGTGAGTTCAGGACCCAGTATGGCCGAAGTCCAGGAATTGATCAGAAAAGTAGCTCCCACCAAAGCAGGTGTTCTTCTCCTGGGTGAATCAGGAACGGGAAAGACCCTCGTGGCAGAGATTATCCATGAACTAAGCGAACGTGCTCGCGGTCCGTTTATCAAGGTGAACTGTGCCGCTCTGCCTGACAACTTACTGGAATCGGAGCTTTTCGGGTACGATAAAGGGGCGTTTACGGGTGCCGTGGAAGGCAAGATGGGGCGAGTGGAGCAGGCGGATGGCGGAACGATCTTCTTGGATGAAATCGGAGAGTTGCCTATGGTGCTCCAAGCAAAGCTACTCAGATTCCTCCAGGAGAGAGAATTTGAACGGCTTGGAAGTACGAAGACCAAGAAAGTGGATGTCCGAATCGTAGCGGCAACAAATAAACTCTTGGCTGATGCGGTTGCCCAGGGATCTTTCAGAGAAGACCTCTATTATCGATTGAATGTGTTTCCCATTCGAGTTCCTCCCCTTAGGGAAAGACGTGAGGATCTGGCACCTCTCATTAGCTTCTTTTGCGACAAGATCTCTCATGAATATGGCCATGCTCCAAACTTCACGCAGGCTGCAATGGACAAACTCATAACATATGGTTGGCCCGGTAACGTCCGCGAACTGGAAAATCTCATTGAAAGATTGGCCATAATTTACGGAAGGCAGACCGTTGATCTAAGTGATTTACGCTTATACCTGGAACATTCGCGACCCGCTATGGAAACAACTGTACAAACCGGGGCTTTAAAGGACAGAGAAAAACAGGATCTCATAGCCGCGCTCCAGAGGCATAACGGTGTTCAATCCAGGGCTGCTGAAGAGTTGGGTATTACCCTGAGGCAAATGGGATACAAGGTGAAGATATTCGGACTTCAAAACCTCGTGAAGCCCAGAGGAAAATTTCGTAAGGAAAATGCCAACGGGTCTGTCAAGAATATGTGAGATTGGCTACCAAAGACAAAAGAGAATCAGAATGGGAGAAAAACAATCCATTTCATGACACAACTCGAACGATTGTATCAATTCCAGGCCGGATGCCTATATCAGATCACTCTAGCAGTTGCCCACAGTAGGCATTACTCCACATTCTCGAACTGAGGCGAAACTCCCTCTGGGGCTGCGGACACAGCTCAAGCATTGAGAAGTATCGACAATTCTCGCATCGGTTCACTGACGCTAACGCCGAAACCTTATGAGCACCATCGAACCTTCTTTAGCAGCGCCAACCTCCGCATCTCCATGTGCAACGCCAGGTACATCGCCAGTCGGAACACCTGGATCTGCATCGCCAATCATAACACCGCCAGTCACAACGCCAATTCGAGCATCTCCAATCCCCGCTTCCGTAACAACGCCAGTTACAACGCCACCCCCAATGCTTTGATTGTGGGTTTTGCTTGGCGCCTTCGGCAGCTGGTTTCGCTGGAGCCTGACCTTCAGCGGCAATAGATGTCGATGATACGGCCCCCCCTAAAATAACGGCGCCTGCAACGATCTTGGACCACCTCTTGAGAAATTGTCGGCGGTCCACTTTATTGTCGGCCTCTGGATCGCTCTTCTCAACTACGTCTTTGATATCCTCATCCATACCGCAACTCCTTTCGGCAGGAATTTCATAGAATCCGAAGAATGGCGGGATCATGTAAAATTTAGAATAGTTTAGAGGGGCTTATGATCTAGGTCAACAAATAATGTCAATAGCCGGTTTTTGAGCCACGACATCGCTGCTGGATTCTTGATTTCACCCGGTGCAATCCTGACCGAGCAAATTACGGGATACGTTGACTCCTTTTCATACAGAACATCTGAATTGGCAAAAAAAACAACCCCTGATTCTCTCAGGGGCTATGGATATGTCTTTATTCGCTTAAAGTCTCATACATGTGAGTTACATTTTGGTAGTACGGTCGATTTCGCTACTATTGGTCAGCCGCATCCTTCGGCATTTCCGGAACACCCCTGACCCTTGCCGCATCCTACTTTTCTCACCTTCCACATGGTCGTGTTTCCTCCATTGTAAATTGATTCTAATCCCGCCTGAATTAGTCCGTTCATTTCAACAGGCGTGATGTGCTTTGCCTCCAATATCTTTCGAGGAGCTTCACCCAAGCCGGAAACAAGCACGGCTCTGCAATCTTTCAGAACGTTTGCAAGATGGTGCCATCTCTCTGAACCGCCCCCCGGGATCGGAGCTTTTCGGTTCTCTACCAGCCGAAATCCCGCTTCCGCTTTTTCCCATATTTGGAACTGATTTGCCTCTCCCAAGTGTCGATTTACCAGCATCCCCTCAAGTGTAGCAACGGCTACATAAGGTTTCACGTCATTCACCCAGGACGGGGTTCCACTGCAATCGGCAAGCTGCTCGCGAAATTCATGCGATCTATCGTCCCCAAGAAGCCCGATTGCATCAGCCCGACATCTCGTGCAATGCGTCATCTGCGGGATTATTGTTTCCACCTGGGACCTAAGCTTAGTAATCATTTCCGGAGTTGGTTCAGGTATGTCGGCGAAGGGAGTTCCCGCATTTGGAAACATGGGCATACAGTTGTGAATGTCCGCCCCCAGCTCACGAATTCGTTCGGCAACTTCAGCAACATGGTCATCGTTAATGCCAGGAATCACGATCGTATTTACCTTTACTATGATTCCATGTTTCTTCAAATCACTTATAGCGGCTAAACCGCGATCAATCATCAGTTGAGCTGCCTTTTCACCTCTGTAAATGCGTTTACCGTCTCGTACCCAGGCATAGATACGCTTCCCAATTTCAGGATCTACAGCATTCAAAGTCACGGTAACATGACTAACACCGATTTCGGCCAACTCTTGGATGTATGGGCCTATGTTCAAGCCGTTTGTGGCGAGGCATAAGAGCATTTCAGGGAATTTTTCCCTCACAAGGCGGAGTGTTTCCAATGTCCGCGGTGGATCGGCAAATGCATCCCCCGGTCCGGCAATACCTGCAACCGTTATTTGGGGCATCTTTTTCAGAACTTCATCAAGGTATTGAACGGCTCCGGATGGTGTGAGCACGGATGAGGTTACTCCCGGCCTACTCTCGTTGACACAATCGTATTTACGATTGCAGTAATTGCATTTTATGTTGCATTCCGGAGCAATTGGTAAATGGACCCTGCCACATTTGCCTTTAGCATGAACATTGAAACACGGGTGTTTTTTTGGATCCGGGTGACTCATGATTCGCTCCTTTTCGGAAATCAAGCTTTGCCTGAATTCCACTTGCGCACACTAGATATATGAATAACCTACCGGTGAATTTTCTTGTTTACGTTCTATGATCGTGTTTACGATAAGGTC
>CAZTJA010000179.1:0-3981 GCA_964613745.1 uncultured Syntrophaceae bacterium | reverse complement strand
AGCCTCATGCAAGTTGTGGATTCCTATGCCAGACAAATTGCAATGATTCTTGAGATGTCTGCTGCAGGAGAAATGAAAGAGCGACCTCATTTTATTATCATTACAAGCATGATGGCTCTTGATCCATTTTTTCAGCAACTGTTCGGAAAAATCCGAGCTCGAATCGACAACCCTTTCACCCCTGTAATGTGCCTGGATTCGTTGGAACACGAGTATTTGATAGCAGATCATCTCTTCGAATTGTACATAAACCCCGCGGGAGATCGCCGACTCCACTACACTCTGGAAGAGAGGAGCATGAAGCAGGCTCTCCAGGTTTTGGAATCTTCCAGTGCAGGGCAGGAACAGTTTTCATTTCCCAATTTACTTGAAAACGTCACACGAGCAATCTCCGAAGGTCGCCTTAAACCTGCAAAGGTAGTCCTTGTAGGCGGTGAAAATCATGACGCACTCATAGCGGTTGCCGATGCCAAGGAGCATGGACTTGTCTCAAGAATAGTCATCATAGGTAATCCACAGGACGTGGAACAGGCAATTGCAGAGGCACAGGTTGGGATTTCTCCTCATTTGGACTCGGATGTTGAAATTCTGGGCATTGATCCCCTGGCAGTTGACTATGAAAGCAAGAACAAGGCAACGGCGAAGGTGTTCCACGATTTTTTGCACGAAAACCCGGACTATGTTGTTTTGAAGGGCAGCATAGAGACGGCTTCTCTCCTCAAGGAAGCCCTTTCGATTTACAAAGGAAAGGACGAGACCCACAAAAGACCGGCTTCTCACACAGCTATTTTCGTATTGCCCGATGGGAGACTATTCGCTCTTTCGGATGCAGCCGTAAATCCGGGTTTCCGAAATGCGGAAGCTCTTGTGGACGTAATAGAAAACCAGACTGACGTTGTACGCAGCGTCGCCCCGCCGGATCTCATGCTTAAAACAGCCATAATTACGGCAGTTGAAAAGGAAACCTCGGCAATTCCGGCGACTCTGCTTGCGGGAGAAGCGGAAAAGAAAGCCAAGATTCTCGAAGAGAAATATGCTCCCCTGATCATCGAAGGGCCACTATCTTTTGATCTGGCTACAGTCCCGGAAGTAGCTGAGGAAAAACATTACGACGGAAGAATAATGGGAGATGCCAATTGTATGGTGGCCACCGACATTAATACCGCTAATGTTCTCTACAAAATGCTTTCAAAGACAATGGGGAGCCTCGGACTGATTGTGGATAATGGCGGCATCATCACCGCGGGGCCTGGTACCGCTCCCATAGTATTGACGTCCCGAGGTGACACTGCTCAAACAAAATTTAATTCTATTCTTCTGGCCTTATGTTATTCCGCTCGATCGCGGCAATCAAAAGAGTTGAATGAGAATACGAGAGTATTGCATGTTGTGGAGAGCGTCGCTTCAGCCCAATGACCAGTATTTTTCATCACAAGAGTGGAATTTATTTGAATCTTTTCTACAATTTGTTAGACTAAGAGATTGTGGTTGGACTGTCCTGCCAATTACGAACTATCCCCGGAGGAATAGAAATATATGACAAAAACCCCAACAGCAGCTGGGCGTGAGCCGATCGTCGAACAATGTGAAGGATGCAACAGAATACTTGCTCTAGAAGAAGGAAAATTCTGTAACGTAGTGCCTAAGCCTCTCGCAAAATGGAGAAACGGAAACTGCAACTTTGCAACCCATATTCAGCGAAAAGTTGAAGAGCAGGTGCAGAAAATCAACCCCCTAAAGGCGTCCAAAAGAGCTGCAGCCTCGAAGAAGTAGTCTCGATTTTAGAGAATGTAACGGCTGAGATCTTCGCTTTTTACGATTTCGCTAAGGCGGTCTCGAACCATCTGGGCATCAATCTTCACGGTTACGCCTTGCATGTCCGGGGCCTCGAAAGAAATCTCCTCAAGCAGCTTTTCCATTATTGTATGCAGCCGGCGAGCGCCAATGTTTTCCGCTCGCTGGTTGACTTCTTCAGCTAATAAAGAAATTTCTTCAATCGCATCTTCTGCGAAATCCAACGTGACGCCTTCCGTGTTCAGGAGTTCCACATATTGTCGAACCAAGGCGTTCTTGGGTTCAGTCAATATTCGCATAAAATCATTTTTTGTTAGCGCGGCCAATTCAGCTCTGAGGGGAAATCTGCCTTGTAGCTCGGGTATGAGATCAGAAGGTTTTGAGACATGGAAAGCGCCGGCTGCAATGAAAAGAATGTGATCAGTGCGAATGACACCATGTTTCGTATTGACCGTGCTCCCTTCAATTATCGGAAGGAGATCCCGTTGGACTCCTTCACGTGAGACATCAGGTCCATATTGGGTTCCATGCGCTCCCGCTATTTTGTCCAGCTCGTCTATAAATACTATTCCCGTCTGCTCTACTCGTTCTTTAGCCATTTTGCTAACTTTTTCCGGATCGATGAGCTTACTCAGCTCCTCCTGGATCAATAGCTGCAAGGCTTCAGGAACTTTTAATTTCCGTTTTTTCGTCTTGCTGGGAAAAATGTTCGAGAACATATCCTTGATGTTGATGTCCATCTCTTCCATACCGGCAGGAGAAAAGACTTCCACAATAGGTATCGCGCTTACCTGGGTTTCCAATTCAATTTCTCGGTCATTTAACCGTCCATTCCTGAGCATTTTCTTGAATTTATCCCGAGTGCGTTGCGCCACTTCAATTTCTTCAGAGTTTGCCTCCGGCTGATTAGGTTGGATCGGTCTTCTGACTTTGCGATGCGAGCGCGTAGGAAGTAGAATATCCAGAAGACGCTCTTCGGCCTGCTCTTCCGCTTTCGGTCGCAATGCTTGATATTCTTCTTCTTTGACCATACTTATTCCAATTTCAACCAGATCCCGAACCATCGATTCCACGTCGCGACCGACGTATCCAACTTCAGTGAATTTGGACGCCTCGACTTTCAAAAAAGGCGATTGAGCCAGCTTTGCCAGTCTTCTGGCTATTTCTGTTTTTCCTACCCCGGTCGGACCAATCATAATTATGTTCTTGGGGGCGATCTCATCGCGTAATTCCTCAATGACCTGCCTGCGCCGCCAGCGATTGCGGAGGGCGATTGCCACCATGCGCTTGGCTCTATCCTGGCCGATTATATACTTATCCAACTCTGCAACTATTTTCCGTGGGGTGAAGGTTTCCATTTTGATTTGTGCGCCTTATCGCTTCCTATTCAGTTCCGGTAACTAAGTAGATTGTATCAGAGTTCTTCGATTACTATGTTGTCATTAGTGTACACACAAATATCCGCAGCAATTTGCATCGCGGTTTTCGCTATATCAGCAGCCGACAATTCAGTGTGACGCTGCAAAGCGCGAGCAGCAGCTAAAGCATAATTACCGCCGGATCCGATAGCTATGATCCCGTCGTCAGGCTCAACAATATCGCCGGTTCCTGAAAGTAAAAATGTCTTTTGGCCATCCGCTACAATCAACAGAGCTTCCAGTCTACGAAGCATCCGGTCGGTTCGCCATTCTTTGGCCAATTCTACGGCAGCCCTCGTAAGGTTGTTGGGAAAGGCCTCCAACTTCTGCTCAAACTTTTCCAACAAGGTAAGGGCGTCCGCCGTTGATCCTGCAAATCCGGTTATTATTCTTCCGTCTTTGCCTATTCTTCTCACTTTTTTTGCAGATTGCTTTACTACCGTATCTCCCAGAGAAACCTGCCCATCTCCTGCCATTACCACCTGATTATTCTTGCGGACACATATGATTGTGGTCGATCGAGTACGTGGAGTTTTGTAATTATTGGTTTGCATTGAGCCGACATTCCTCGCTTGGATGTAGTTCATTTCCGGCCGGATCCACTTCTCGGATGGGCCTTATCATAGACATCCATCAGTTTTCCCAAATCTACACTAGTATAACGTTGAGTTACAGACAAGCTAGAATGCCCTAAGAGTTCCTGAATTGAACGTAAATCCGCTCCGCCTTGTAACAAATGAGTGGCAAAGGAATGCCTGAACTGATGAGG
>CAZTJA010000178.1:0-4105 GCA_964613745.1 uncultured Syntrophaceae bacterium | reverse complement strand
TACGATGCATTGGCCAAGGGCAACCGCGAGGGTTGCCCCTACAAGATCAAAAAGGCAATCTAATTGTGTAGTCGAGAGATAAGGCCACCAACAAGTCATCCCGGTGAAGGCCTCAATCCAGGCTGTTTCTATTTCCTTCACCCTACCTGCCCTCGCAGCCAAATCCGGCCCCAATGTTGCCGTCAAATATCCCCAAATATTCCCATCCGTTGACACTCCTTCTCCGCACAATTACAATCAGTCACACGTCAAATGACTATAAAAGTGAACGAGAGACTATATGGCAGTTAAAACCGAGAAGATTACTATTAAAGGCGTCGAAATTCAGTTGGTCGATCCCCCTGATCTTACTGTGGAATGGGTTGGAATGCAGGAACCTTTGACTCAGCTTTTGGCAGCTTGGTCGGATGACGGCATCGACCCTCCTATGCAGCCGAGAATCCTAGGAAAACCCGGAGTGGGCAAGACGTCCCTTGCCATCACGGCTGCACGCAAAATGAAGCAGGATCTCTATATAACTCAGTGCACCGTTGATACTAAGCCTGAAGATCTCATAATTTCACCGGTGATCGCCGACAATGGAAAGATAAAATACGTGGCGTCTCCCCTCGTTTCTGCAATGATCAAAGGCGGCATATGCCTTCTCGACGAGGGAAACAGAATGAGCGAAAAAAGTTGGGCATCAATAGCGCCTTTGCTCGACATGCGACGCAGCGTTTATTCAATTGTTGCCGGCGTGGAAATCAAAGCCAAACCTCAGTTTCGGATCTGCGTTACCATGAACGAAGATGCATCCACATTTGAGGTACCTGAGTATATTTTCTCTCGGCTGCAACCAGCCATCAATATGGATTTCCCCACGAGGGAAGAGGAATTCAGAATCCTCAGAGGCAAACTTGACGGCCCGTCGGACGATCTGATTAAGCAGGTGGTAGATATCCTGCAACAGTCCCACTCGAGGGATGAGGATCTAAGTGTCAGGGACGGTCTCAATATTGCCAGATACGCACACAGGCTGTTAAAGTTTTTCCCTAAATTCAACGAACGTCGAGCAGTTGATCAATCTTTGTTACAGATTACCGGAGAAAATCGTGCCGCACTTGATGGGCCGAAATTGGTCTGACCTTATAAAATACAATAATGTTACGCTCATCGGGATCATGCATTACCGAATTGAATTTTCGGTGCTCGTGCGCAATTACGTACTCCATGAAAAGCCGGATTGCATCTGCGTCGAGCTGCCGCAAAGCCTTCGCAAAGAAGTTATTCAAGCGGTAAATCAATTTCCACAACATTCGGTAATCATCTATGAAACAGCCGCTAAGGAAAATTCCGTGCTCATTATGGAAGGTTCCGACGGAATTCTCGAAGCGGTTAGATCTGCAAACGAATTTAACATTCCCGTACATTACGTTGATCCACTCACTTTGAGATACCCGGTTTTCTTCGACCGAATCCCGGAAGCATATTCCCTCGATGCAATTGGACAGACTGTTTTCCTCAATGAAGTTGTGCGGAAACATGGTTTTAAGTTCGACGGCGGTGAAGAAAACGAAAATCGAGAACGGTTTATGGCATCCCGCATTCAAGAAGCCGCCCGAGAATACAAGAAGGTGCTGTTTGTAGGCGGAATGGCCCATGTTCCGGGAATATTGGGTTTTTTGGCCCACCCTCAGCCTTTACCCTTGATGAAAACCGGCATTAAGGCTGCTTTCAATGCACCGCTCCATCCCGATTCTCTGAAAAAAGGGTTTACGGAAATTCCGCGAATTACCGAAATATATGAGAAATGGCGGAAATCCCCGGCAGGAACCGGTCCCGTCAATCGCCACGAATTGATACTCGATTTAATGGAAAAGGCCGCTGCTTATTATTCGAGTCAGACGAAACAGGACGTTCCCGAATACGTCAGAATGACCTGGGCGAAATTTCTCAGGAAATGGCTGAAAACGACCGGCCGTCTCCTGCCGGACATGTATCATTTGGTGTCGGCGGCTCGATCTTCACTGGACGAAGACTTCGCATATCATGTCCATGAGTACCTCTCCGAGTATGCGTGGTCCAATGATCCGTTCGATCCGGCAGCCGTAGTCCTCAATGAAGACAACCTCCTTTTCTTCGGTCACAAAATCATTCTCCACAAGAAACTGAGAAGCTTTTTCAATATTCCCAAACGTTACAAGATGCAGGCGGTTGTAGGTAGAAAGTGGAAAGAACATCTCAAGAAAAAATGGGAAACCGCCGATCCCAGTGAAGTGGACATATGCTCGTATCCTCCGGAAGATGTTGAAATTGAGCGTTGGGGAGAAGCGCTCATGAAACATGCGAACCATATGCTTCAAACCGCGCAGCACGACTCGGAACCATTTAGCGCTGATTTCGGGTTGGGTCCAGATATTCGGGAGACTTTACGACGGGCTTATGAAGGGCGAATTTATGTGAAAACCGATGACCAGGGAGGCATCGATTTCGGTTCCATTGTAGTGATTTTTGACGAAGACAAGAATAAATCGAGTTATCCGTTTCAGATGACATGGCTTGGTGAACATTCGCAGGAATCCGATATGGCCTTCTATTCCACCCCTCCGGGCGCTGAAATTGTCGGACCCGGCATAAGCAGATTGGAGCATGGTGGATTCATGCTCTCCTATCCACCTATGCGCATGTTTGATGTTTGGCTGGATTCCTCATTCGACTTTGTTCCGACTCGACATGAAAGACTCCTGGTAGCGGGATTGGCCTACTCAGAAAAACCGGGCATTGTCTATGTTGCCAAACACCCTCCGTTACCGAAATGGAAGAAATTGGCCAAGAACATGGGCAAGCGAATCATCTACATACCCATCGGATCTCTGAATCCCTTGCACGTGAAACGCATGCGCACCTTCCACATGCTTCAGAACAAAGGCATCAGAAATACCGCAAAAGATTTTCTGAAGAAATAGCCCCAACGCGTCTACCGGTTCCGGCACTCCCTCAACAGGTCTTCACCCCACTGCCGTTGACCGCAGTCTCGTTTCAATATGTGCATAGATATGATTACTGTTTAATGGTGGGAACTTAGGGATAAAGCCCTTGAATGACTACGGATAACTAAGTAATTGCAATATAACTCTCTTGGCTAATTCTGGGCGGGCATTGTGCCCACCCATTCATCACTGATACAACAAAATTCTGGAACCAATTACCCCTGCTATTCCTTCGCCTTTTTCCACTTGTGCATCAGGTGGCCGGTCCCTTTTTCGGTGTCGAATTTCGTTAAAACTTTTTCACCGGCAGGATCAAACGCGAACTTATACTCATCATCACCATCGAATTCATAGATGCCGATCAAGGTCTTGCCTGCCCCCGGACCATTCTTCCGTATGAAATGCATCTCCTTTTTATCTTTCTTGGCATCCAGCTTTACGATTTCGGCAATTATCAATTCGGAATGATGATGCGGGACCTGCAATTTCATTGTCTTGCCGTCATAAATAATTTTTCCCTGTTTCACGTGATCATCCGACAAGTCTTTATCACCCATTTCTCCGGATTTCATGACCCAGGTTCCCTGAAATTTTTGCAATTCCTTGTCGGTGTCCTTTGCGCCGTCATCCGCGGCCCAAGACATTCCGGAGCAAAGAAAAACAACCAACAAAGCTACGCCTAAAGTGTTCCAATGTTTCATTTGCTTTTCCTCCAGCAAATCTCATTAAACCTTAATTTTAATATTGTGCCCTCGTGCTCAGTCAAGTCAAGCCGGAATCATGTTTCTCATCCAAGTGTCGTATCCTATAATTATTTGAGCGAGTGAGTACGTCATGAACAACAAACCCGAAACAGCCGGAACCGGCGGTTATAATCCCCTCAGGAAAATAAGAATTGCAGTATCCGGCCTGCTTTTGGCCATGAACAGAGAACTAACCGTATACTATAAGGTGATACTCTCGGGAATCGGTCTGGCGGTTTGTATCTTTTTCGGAGATTGGCTTGATGCTCTTTTTCTCCTCCTGGCGAGCGGACTCGTGATCATGGCGGAACTGCTCAACACGAGCATTGAAGGAATATGCGATTACATTCAGCCCGAAGTGGATGAAAGAATCGGACACATCAAGGATGTTGC
>CAZTJA010000177.1:0-4333 GCA_964613745.1 uncultured Syntrophaceae bacterium | reverse complement strand
GAAAATCCCTGAACCTCTTTATTGAGTTCCGTGTTGGTTGCTTTTACAAAACGATCCGACAGGTGAATGATGTCCTCTTTTCGTTCTCTCAATGCGGGGATATGAATGGTAAACTCACTGAGACGGTAAAGCAGATCGCGGCTGAATTGATTTTTTGCCACCGCTTTATCCAAGTCGAGGTTTGTGGCAACGAGAAGTCTTACATCCACATTGACGGGATCGCTGCCTCCTACTCGAAAAAAAGTCCTTTCCTGAATAGCTCTCAGCAGTTTTGTCTGACAGCTCAGCGGCATATTGCCGATTTCATCCAGGAAAAGTGTTCCACCTTCAGCGGATTCAAATTTTCCCGGTCGCCGATTAGCGGCCCCGGTGAAGGCCCCTTTTTCGTATCCAAATAACTCGCTCTCGAAAAGAGTTTCAGGAATGGCGCCGCAGTCCAACGGCACGATGGATGATCTGCTTCTGAGGCTTAACGTATGTATTGCATTCGCAACCAGTTCCTTGCCTGTCCCCGTTTCGCCGTAAATGATCACGGTAAAATTCGAAGCGGCTACCAACTTTATGTCCAGAATGATTTTCTTTACGAAATCACTCGGTCCCATGATCTCTTCCAGTCTTATCGCAGATGGAGCTTTCTGCTCCACGTGACCTTTTCTGGATCTCGGGAGGCGGTTGGCGATTGCACGTCGTAATTTCTGGACCAGCTCTCGGTTATCGAGGGGTTTACTCATGTAATCGAAAGCTCCATCCTGCATTGCCTGTACCGCTCCATGAAGGCCGCCGTAAGCCGTCAGCATAAGTACCGGCAACTCCGGATCAATTCTTTTTGCTTGTCGCAGCACTTCCATACCGTCCATACCGGGCATTTTCACGTCCAGGAGTAACGCGTCCGGCATTCCGGCGCGAACCATTTCAAGAGCCGTTTCGCCGTCATGTGCAATCAGTGGAGCAAATCCCTCTTTCCTAATCAGGTGAAAAAGGACCTCACAAAAATCTTTTTCATCGTCCACAATTAAGATTCTGGCCTCATTTTTGGACATCTGCGTTTCTGCTCCGTAAAATTAAGCTTTCACGTCGTGATTCGGATCACCGGATCAGATGAATTTCTGAAGAGGACGAATGATTTCAATATCTCTATCGAGCAACGGTTCGACTCTGTGCAAGGCTCCTATGAAAAGGATTCCTATGTTTCCCGGCCGGAGGGTTTCGTTTATTCGTGCGGCAATGAATTTGTCTCGTTTATCGAGGATAGAATCAGATCCCATCTCTTCATCGCCGTGGGTGTTTTGTGCTTTTGAACCGAGCATGCTCTTTGCCGCATGATATTCCTCAAGGAGGTACTCGAGGCTTTCGGTACCCATTATTTCCGCTCCGTCTTTTCGTAATCGAAGGAGCAACTGGTGATTGCGACTGCCGGCTGATGCAAGCTCTTCCACAATTTCGATTTCTTTTCCGGAAACAGGAAGCGCGTCCTGATAAATCTTAACTCGGTCCAACTGCAAATTCAGTTGATCGACTTTCTTTTCAATTTCGGTCCAATATTGTTCAATCAAGGTCATCTTACGTTTCCAGCCGGTCAACCCCAGTTTTCGCAAAGAAGCTGTTTTTATCTGATCTTTGAGTGCTCCCATGTCGGCTTGAGTGTGGATAATGGGGATATAGAAAAGGGTCCGCTTCTTTTCTGAATCGTCGTGAACAGCTTTCATGAAATTCCCCAAACTGAATATGGTTCCACATCTATGGAACAGATTCCCTATCTATGGAAGGTATTTCCTATTCCGGATTTTCATCCGACATGAATGACTTATCTTGAAATCTGTTTGTGATGGAAAATCAGCCGTAGGCATTGACAAGTTGCCTACGGCCAAAGGATTGAATCCTACCAAAATGGCTACTGCCATGTAGCTCGTGCATTGCTCGTGCCGGCACGCTTTAGGCAACAGTTCAGAAAAGCAACGAGTTGAGATGAATGATTTTTATTGATATGGCAAATGTTCTTAATTTTTAAAACGTGAACTATAATATCGCTCATCCAAAAGAAGCCGGAAATTGAAAAAGCAGAAACACGGATTAATGAGACCTCCCGAGTCACTCCTCCCGGAAAAAATTGATGTGGACAAATCCGCTACTACGGATCAGCTCCTGAGGTATGCTCGCGATTTGGCGGAAATATATCAAGTTGAAAGAAAAAGAACGAAAGAATTGGAAGAAGCCAACGTACGACTTCAGGGAGAAATAGCGGAACGTGAGAAAGCTCAAAAAGATCTTGCGGAAAGCGAAGAAAGATACAGGACCCTCTTCCAGGCATCCAGGGACGCCATATACATCGCTGATGGAACCGGCACATTCATTGATGTGAATAAGTCTTTTCTCGGCATGTTCGAGTGTCTGCGAGAAGATGTTGTGGGAAGAACCACCGCAAATCTCATGGACGCTCAAACGTATGTCGAATTTCAACGAAGCCTCTTGCTCGAGGGGGCCGTTGTCGATCACGAAATTAAATTGAGAAAGAAAGACGGCACTCCAATCGATTGTCTCATTTCGGCAATATTAATCAGAAATGAAGAGGGTGTAATTGTCAGGAGGCAGGGAATAGTTCGTGACATCACCGCACGCAAGAAGATGCAGCAAATAGCCGAACAAGGTAAGAAAATGGATGCCCTTGCCGAAATGGCAGGCGGAATTGCACATGAAATAAGGAATCCTCTTGCGGTTGCTTCTTCCGCAGCTCAACTCCTGTTGGATGACGACATTTCTGAAGAACTGCGAAAATCTTGTGCCGGGAAAATCGTTTCCGGAGTGCAACGAACATCGCTGATAATTGAAAACTTATTGGCACTCACGAGAGCTTTCGCACACTTTGATTTAAAGCCGCTGGACATTAGTTTCCTGCTGAGGGAATCCGCAGAGTTGGTCGCGAAACAATCTCAAAATCAGAATATAAGATTTGAGTTTTCGTGCTCCCAGCCAATCATCGTATCGGGAAATACCGCTCTGTTGACACAAGCATTAACGAATATTTATGCGAATGCGTTCGACGCAATGAAGAAGGGTGGAATTCTTTCGGTGTCCGTCTGCAGGAGCGGTCAAAGTGCTGAGATTTGCATATCCGATACAGGACATGGAATTCCCAAAGAGCATTTAGACAAGGTATTCGACCTTTTCTTTACGCGAAACTCACCCGGGAAAGGCCAGGGTTTAGGTCTTTCGGCTGCATATTTCATAATCCAAAAACATTCCGGAATGATCTCAGTTGAAAGTGTTGAAAACCAAGGCACGACTTTCAAGATCTCAATTCCTACGTTCACGGGTCCTTAGATTACTCTTTCGATTCGAACGGCACGCTCTTTACTCTCATGACGGACGACATCTCTTCCTACTCAATTGAAAACGTCCAATGGCATGATTCGTGTATCTCGTGACGACGAGTATTTGGACGCCCCGTCACTCCGCCACCCCCAAAATCTTTCCGCTCCGGGGCGTCTAGTACTATTTTTCCGGTTCTGGAAAATTCATGGATATTTCGAATCCAGTTAGACATTTTTCAGTCTCCGGGAATTCAAATGATCAGGCCTCGGGGGTTGAACGTATCCGTGAACGGAGAACAGCTCAAAGTTGACAATAAACCTGGAGCATTTGCAATTTACGCTGGATATCACTTCCACTGATCTTTATGAATTTGACCCCTCCACAGGAGTTATCAGCCATTTCGGAGACAAATTTTTTCGCAATCTTGGCTACGGACCAGGGGAAATACCTCAAGATTTGAGCGAATGGCTGAATCTGGTTCATGAAGAAGACCGTTCTTCGGTCATTTCTGTGCTGAACGGCAATACCTACATTTCCGGTCCATTTGAACTCCATTATCGGTTCTTAAACAGAGCGGGTCAGATCCGACACTTCCTCGATAAAGGAACAAAAAGACTAGACCCGGCGAGCAACAAGCTGAAAATAATTGGATTAATATCCGATATAACAGAGAGGAAACTTTCAAAAGAGCAATTATTGGCCGCGGAGGCAAAGTTTAGAACTCTTGTAGAGCAGATTCCCGCGGTCACTTACATAGCCTCGGTGAATGATTACCGACACAAATTTTATGTCAGTCCTCAAATAGAAGCTCTACTTGGATTACCCCCTTCTGCTGTGGAAGACCGTCCACATGTCTGGCAAGAGCGAATTCACCCTGAAGATCAGGAAAGAGTTCACGCAGAAATCCTGAAGAACCAACATTCGGGGGGTTCATTTTTATGTGAATATAGAATGGTGACACAGAATGGTGATTCGTTATGGTTTCATGATGAAGGCATTTTGGTGAAAGATGAAAACGACAGGC
>CAZTJA010000176.1:0-4495 GCA_964613745.1 uncultured Syntrophaceae bacterium | reverse complement strand
ACAAGGTAGGAATTGCGAATATCAAGCTATCAGCCCTGTCCAGCAGTCCTCCGTGACCAGGCATAATAATGCCGAAATCCTTGATTTCCAAACGCCGCTTGATCATGGAAGCGCAAAGATCGCCTAAAGGAGCGACGACAGCAATTAAGAGAGTAATTTTGAAGAGAGTGGCCAGAGGAGGAAATGTCGACACAAAAAGTTCCATTATGGCCATACCGACAAAGCAACCCAAAAAACTGCCAAGAAGCCCTTCAATTGTCTTGCTTGGACTAATTGTCGGACTGAGTTTATGACGCCCCAGATATTTTCCGACAAAGAAAGCCCCTATATCGCCGAGGGAGACCACGACGATTACAAAGAAAACCCAGGCGATCCCGTTCTCTAGTCTCGCCAAAACTACGGCATGTCCGATCGGTACAGCAGTGTAAGCGAGAGTCAAAATCATAAAAGCCGCGGAACTAACCGTCTCCTTCATGTTCTTGAACAGAATCAGATGGAGAAGCAGTACCGCTAAAGGATAACCCGCAGTTACCGCCATGAAAGTGCCGATAGAGAAAAGATAGTATGACAATACTATGGCAATCGCGAAAATCACACTCAAGACTTTCGTGGTTAAAGCGGCTTCTTTAAAGGAGCTTGCCAGTTCCCATGCAGTTATTGCTGCAATGATCGTAGCAAGCACTCCAACTCCTCCGACCTTGCCCGTTGCCACTACGAGAACAATGATTGCAGCGGCAATCAAGCCTGAAACAACTCTGGCCAGAAGCATACCTATCTCCTCTCCGCAGCTTCGATTTGCTCCGAAATCATTCCGAAGCGTCTTTGCCTACTCTGGTATTCGACGAGAGCATTGGTAAACTCATTTTCATCGAAGTCGGGCCACAACAAATCACTGAAATATAGTTCAGAATACGCACACTGCCATAAAAGGAAGTTGCTGATTCTTCTTTCTCCGCCTGTTCTTATGAGAAGGTCAGGATCGGGCAAACCGGCAGTCCAGAGCAAATCAGAAAAATGGTCTGTGCTGATTGAATTCGGCTCCAGAATCCCATTTTGCACTTCTTTTGCGATTTTTTTTGCGGCTTCGAGAATATCCTGTCGACCGCCGTAAGATAAAGCGATGTTCAGAACCATGGCCTCATTTCCGGCCGTTTTCTTTTTCGCGTTGTCTATTTTTCTTTCCAATTCGGCAGGTAATCGACTCGTTTCACCAATAGTCACAAATCTAATATTTTTTTCGTGAATCTCTTCAAGCTCGGAATCAAGGAATTGCGACAAGAGTTTCATAAGTCCACTAACTTCGGATTTTGGCCTTTGCCAATTTTCCGTAGAAAAGGCGTACAAGGTTAAGACCTGAATCTCTCGTGTTCGGCAGAACTCGACTGCTCGTCTCACGGCTTTAGCGCCTTGCCTATGTCCTTCTAATCGGGGCATGAGGCGTTTTCGCGCCCAGCGGCCGTTTCCGTCCATAATGATTGCGACATGACGCGGGAGTCCGTTACTGGGAGAGTCGGTTGATGATCGCAATTAGGATCTCCTGAATGGAAAGGAAAATGGGAAGATGAAGATCAGATTTCCATTATTTCGGCTTCTTTTTCGGCAACCACGGCATCGACTTTAGTTATGAATTCATCCGTGACTTTCTGAACAACTTCCTGGGCTTTGTGAAGATCGTCTTCGGAAATTTCCTTTTCCTTCTTCAGGTCTTTGAACATTTCATTAGCATCGCGGCGATGATTTCGAATCTGAACTTTAAATTCCTCACCCATTTTCTTAACTATCTTGACCAGTTCCTTGCGTCTATCCGCAGTTAAAGGGGGGAGAGAAATACGAACAACTTTGCCGTCGTTCATGGGCGTTAGACCGAGTTCAGATTTGAGAATTGCTTTTTCGATGTCGGGAACCGCCTGGGAATCCCACGGCTGAATTACTATTTGGCGAGCTTCAGGGATGGACAACGTTGCCAATTGATTGATTGGTGTAGCACTGCCGTAGTAATCCACCATTATTCCATCCAATAATGCAAGAGATGCCCGCCCTGTGCGAATTCTCTTGAGATCCTTCTGCAGAGCTTCTACGGATTTCAACATAGAGGCTTTTGCCTGTTCGTGTATTTCCTTTACCATGGATCCTCTCACATTTACTGAAATATTACGTAATTATTGTGCCGACCTGTTCTCCTGCCAAAGCAGACGTGAGATTTCCGTCCTTATGTAAGTCCAAGACGATGGTGGGGATTTTTTTGCCGGCCAGGATTTCGATTGAGGCTGCATCCATAACGCCAAGACGTTTTTCCAGAACCTCTTGGGATGTTATTGATTTGAACAGGACCGCATCAGGAAATCTGTGGGGGTCCTTGTCATAAACTCCATTGGTTTGAGTTGCCTTTATCATGATATCGGCACTCATTTGTACGGCCCTCAATGCGGCTGCTGAATCCGTCGTGAAGCAGGGATTTCCTGTTCCGCCCGAGAATACTACGATGTAGTCATTCTGAAGATAATTAAGACATCGTTCCAGTTCGAATTCTTCGACGAAGTTCCCCACCGGGAAAGCACTAAGAGTTCTGCAGGGTATGCCCAGAGATTCTATGGCCCAGCGCAGCATGACCCCATTAACGACCGTAGAGATCATGCCGAGGTGGTCTCCTATTAATTTGGGCACGCCGACGCTTTCCGAGTCTCTTCCCCGGATGATGTTGCCGCCCCCGACAACAACCCCAAGCTTGTGTCCTTTTCGATAGGCGGGAACGAGTTGCCCTGCAATCCAGCTTATCTTGTCGGGATCAAAACCGTGCCTTTTTTCTCCGGCGAACGCCTCGCCGGAGATCTTTATCAGGGCTCGTTGATAACCTTTCATAGAGCTATGCCGTTTGCGATTCACCGAGTTGGAATCGTACGAAACGGCCCACTGTTATGTTTTCACCGAGCTTTGCCATATAATCTTTAATCAAATCGGAAATTTTCTTATCCGGATCTTTAACAAAAGGTTGCTCCAAAAGGCAGACTTCCGTGTACCATTTGTTGAGCTTGCCATCCGCTATCTTGTCCAACATCTTTTCAGGTTTTCCGGCTTCCTTCGCCTGAGTCATGTAAATATCTTTTTCCCTGGCGAGTTCCGCTTCGGGAACATCTTCCGGTTTTACAAATCTGGGAGCAGATGCGGCTATATGCATACAAAGATCTTTGAGAAGGATTGCGAAATCATCGGTTTTTGCCACAAAATCGCTTTCACAATTGAGTTCGATCAGAACGCCGATTTTGCCGCCCATGTGTATGTACGATCCTATTCTGCCCTCGGATGTGGCTCGCCCTTCCCTTTTCGCGGCTTTTAGGGCTCCCTTTTTTCGCAAGTAATCAACTGCGGATTCAAGATCTCCGTTGCATTCCGACAGCGCTTTCTTACAATCCATCATACCGAGGCCGGTCTTCTCTCTCAGGTCTTTTACCATTTTAGCGGTAATTTCCATGCTTATCTCCTCTCGCCGAACTCGCAACATCAGAGCGCAAACGGCGAATCTTACGTATTGGAATGAACTCTAGGTCGGGGACTATGCTTCGTTTTCGGATTCTTCCGAATCGTCATCATCGTCTTCATCATCAACTTCAGAATCAGGGGCATCCTCATCCAAAGCACCTTCTCCCATCTTCCATGCGGGAGCTTCAGCCGCTTCGCCTGAATCTTCTTTCAATGAAGCTTCGTACATCGCTCTCCCATCGAGGCATGCATCGGCGATTTTTGCTGCAAACAGCCGAATAGCGCGAATGGCGTCGTCATTGCCTGGGATGACGTAATCGATTTCATCCGGATCGCAATTGGAATCAACAATTGCTACAACCGGTATTCCCAGTTTTCGAGCTTCCTTAACGGCTATGTTTTCCTTTTTGGGATCTACGATAAAGACGGCTGTGGGAGGTCTACGCATGTCCCGTATTCCCGCCAAGTTCTTGTTCAATTTGTCATATTGCCTGCTCAAATTGACCAATTCTTTCTTGGTGAAGTTCGTCTCTTCCGGATTTTCCAAAATTGATCCCAGGAAGTTAAGTCTTTCTATGCTCTGCTTTATAGTGGAAAAGTTGGTCAGCATACCGCCGAGCCATCTCTGATTCACGTAATATTGACCTGCTCTGGAAGCTTCTTCATACACGGCGTCTTGAGCCTGTTTCTTAGTGCCAACAAACAAAACGCTGCCGCCGTTTGCTACGGTATCTTGAACGAAAGAGTAAGCTTTCTTGAACAAGCGGACCGTTTTTTGTAAATCGATAATATAAATCCCGTTCCTGGCACCAAAAATGTACGGTTTCATTTTGGGATTCCAGCGTCGAGTCTGGTGTCCGAAATGAACACCTGCTTCCAGCAATTGTTTCATCGTGATCAGTGACAAGTAATGTCTCCTTTTCGGGTTAATCTTCCATTCCCCCGCCGTGCGTCGGCGCAAGCACGACCCGATCTAAGGGGATGTGTAAGTTAAACGTTTATTTTGAGGGTTATCGTT
>CAZTJA010000175.1:0-4630 GCA_964613745.1 uncultured Syntrophaceae bacterium | reverse complement strand
TCCTGAAAATGATCGTGAGTTCGCAGAAAAACCCCGGAATAAGTGAGATTGCAGCAAATCTATCACTTGCAAAATCCACGACACATGGGATCTTGGCTGCCCTGGAGACGACGGGTTGGGTGCTAAGAGACCCGATTACCCGGAAATATACGTGTGGTCATGCGGTCAAGGATCTAGCGGCTAATGCCGACGTGCGGATTTCTTTGATAGATCAGGCAAGACCGTATCTCGAAAAACTGAGCAGTGAAATAGACGAAGACATTTTTCTGGGAATGTGTACGGGTCAACAGCTTCTCATATTAGATCAGATTGAATCATCAAGGGAACTGAAGATTAGAGCACGTCCGGGAGCGAGAATATCAAAGTTCGCGGGCGCAGTCGGCAAGCTGTTTCTAGCCTATCATGATTCTGAAGCGGTGGAGAAAATTGTGACTTCCAATCCGCTCCCTGCGTTTACTGCTGATTCCGTGACCGATCCGGAACAATATATGGCCGACTTGGAATTGATCAGGGAGGCAGGTGTTGCCTCCGACATGGGCGAGTATTTGCCGAATGTATGGGCCGTGGCTGTTCCAATCTTTTATGGAAAGAAGAATCGACGCCGAATGGTTGCAGGTTTTTGGGTAGTAGGAATAAACACGGAAGAAAGTATCAGCCGCATGGAACTGGCCGAAAGATTAGGGAAAGAGGCCGGGGCTGCCATTTCACGAGCCATCAGCGCCAATATCGAAAACAATCAATAACTTATTTCCGCTTCAATTCTTCAGGAATGTTCGTTCAATAAAATCACATAGGCCCTTCGCATCATTAATACCATAAACGGGGATACCTTCAGGTGCATCTTGAGGATCTCCGGCTATGGCCACCAAATTGTCATCGGCTTTGCACAGCAGTTCCCTCTTCATTTCGCTTCGGAACACTTCGATTTTCGGATGGGTTTCCCTCTTGTACCCCTCGCTCAAAATAATGTCTACTCCGTCGACGAATTTCTCTCTCAGTTTCGCCAGAGAGAGATCCTCATCGGAATCCCTAATTACGGCAATTTTTGTAGCCGAGGAAATAATGCTCAAAGCCGCCCCCGAATTCTTATGGCGCCATGAATCTTTACCCTTATGATCGATTTCGAAGGTGTGTGCATCATGTTTTATTGTTGCGACACGATACCCTCGGATCTTGAGTTCGGGAACAAGCTTTTCAATCAATGTTGTTTTACCGGAATCGGACTTTCCTACTATGGACACTATGGGGATCATGAACACGTCTCCGTCATTTAAGAAGATGAGGATCTCAATTTGTATGATGTTCAAGAATGAGTTTCGAAAAAAACAATAATGCCATACGCTATGCAGAATTGGAACAGCTAAGCTTTTGAATTATTATGGCTGGTATCAAGTGCGAAACAATAACGATGTGGTTGGACAGTTATGCCGGGTGATCTCTTAAAGGTCATTGAAAAGGGAGCCGTATTGTATTCTCCAGTTATCGGAATATTTTTCGTCGAGAGTTGGGGCTAAACGTTGCAGAGTGTGCTTCCAGGGTGAGGCGCCTTCCTTGAGAATGCCGAATAGATCATTGAGCAACTGATCGAGCTTGGCGAGATCTTCCTTTGGAATATAGGAAATAGCTCCTCGTTCCATTGCTTTCAATATGTATTCCGGGTTAAGTGCCGGTGCGGTGAGCATTACGCTGGGAACCTTGTGTTCGACGGCAATGTCAAGCAAGTCCAAGCCTTTCACTCCCATTATATCTAGGATTGCAATATCGTATCGGTTGGACATGAACAGCTCTTGAGCCTGTTGAAAGCTCGCAGCCGTGTCGATCCGACACATGTCCAGTATCTCAATAATTGTATCGAGAACATCAGGTTCATCGTCCACGGCCAAAACGGTCTTTCCCCTTATCAAGCTAAATCTCCGTTTCCTAAAGAACTTCCGGGCAGAAACCACCTTGACATCAATCTCTTACCTATACTATAAAGAAATTCGTAGATCAAGGTAGCGCCTTCAAGCCTGTTGAAACAAACGACGGTCTCCTTTGTTGTTTAGCAGAGATGTTCTCAAGCGGCTTTGACTCGAAGAGTCGGCTGCAATCTTTAATTGTACGCAAGGTATCTATCGAGACAATTCGCCCATAATCTTTGCTTTTCGGTTTCAGGCATATGGGACGAAGCTTGTTGTTTCTAACGAATCTGTGTGTCTCAGGTTCAGAAACTAACTAATGTTTTTTCGGGTGGTTTGATCTTTATTTCGGTGTTAGCCCTTTTTGTTGTGAGCTTTTACAGCCACTCCATCCGGAGTTTCGGATCAACATCGTTCCCGCTTCCATTAATTGAACGAGTCCGACCTGAGCTGCACGCTAGGATTAGAGACCTGAACCGTTACGCATTATTGAATTTTGACATAGTATTCCGTGATTAGGTATATTATCGATTTCAACCCGAAATGTATTTCATGAATTCGGGGGTCTTCCGTGTCGATCAAAAATATTCAGACTTCACATCTTGTCCATGATCTCAAAAATCCGGTGAACATTATTGAATCGGGTGCGAGAGCGCTCCTGGATAAACAGGATCGTCATGGGAAGCTTTCTTCATCACAGGAAAAAGTCATTAAACGCATGCTGCGCAATGCCCTGAAGATCAGAAATCTGGCAAACAGTATGCTGGAAGTCGACATGGCGGCAATGGGAGTGATCAAAAACACGGATTGCACGCTGGCCGGCATTCTGAAGGCAGCTCTGATGGAGGTTTTCGATATAGTCGATCCTGAGGTATCAGAAAAACTTGATGAAGCAAACACATTCGATCAACTCAGGACCGTTTTGAAAAATCATGAAATCCATCTTGAAGCGGAAGAGAGCCAGCTGAATAGAACCATTCAGACGGATGAAACGAAATTTGGACTTATTATTACAAATCTCTTGTCCAATGCTTTCAAATACAAGAATAAAGCTGTTTTCTTGAGGTGCGTTGCAGAAGGTGAAACAGTAACCATTTCCGTGCGGGATGATGGTCCTGGAATCCCCGAATGTTATCACCAACAAATCTTCGATCAGTATTTTCAGTGTTCTAAGATTGAAGGTTTTCCCGTCCGGGGGCACGGGCTTGGACTCGCAGGCGCTCAGGCCTTAACGGAAGCACTCGGCGGAATTCTTTCTTTGTGCACTACTCCTGATGGAGCCGAGTTTATGGTGCAGGTTAAGTGTTTTGGTAGATAAAAAGAATTCGTTGCGAACACAAAATGCCGGGCTTTTAGCCCGGCATTTTTCATTTACTGATGTAAGTCACAAGGAGTTTGGCTGAAATCCTTAGTTTCTGCTGCGCAGTTTCATGAGTAATCTGAGAATTTCAATGTAGAGCCAGATTAGTGTGACCATCAAACCAAATGCGCCGTACCATTCCATGAATTTTGGAGCACCTAGATTTGCGCCCTGCTCAATAAAATCAAAATCCAATACCAGGTTGAGTGCTGCAATTACCACGACGAACAAGCTGAATCCTATACCGACCAATCCGCTATCATGTATTAAAGGAATCTTTACTCCAAATATCCCAAGAATCATGGTCGCTAAATAAACCAAAAAGATTCCACCGGTTGCAGCTACAATTCCGAGTTTGAAATTTTCGGTAGCTTTTATGACTCCGGAAGAATATGCCGCCAGCATGGCCAAGCATGTACCAAAAGTAAGGCCTACGGCCTGAAACACAATGCCGGGGTAAGATGCTTCAGCTATTGCCGATATGCCTCCCAATAGAAGACCCTGAAAAACCGAATAAAGCGGTGCTGTAATTGGTGCCCATGTCTGCTTAAAAACGGTTACCAGACCGAGAACCAGACCACCCACCATTCCCACTACTACCCAGAGAGATACGGAGGCAGGATCGTTTGTGGCAAAAAACTTACCCCAAACCCAAGAGGCAGGAAGTACAACCAGAAGCAGCAATATTGCCGTCTTGTTCACAGTGCCCTGTATAGTCATGGCCTCAGCCGTGGGACTGTATGCAACATCCTTGAATGTGTTTTCACCCAATGCAGGATTAGCGGTTCTCATAAGTGACTCCATTATTGTTCGAATATTCTACTAATGTATAATAGTGTACGAATTCTACAAGAGTGCAAGAAAATGAACGATGTAGAAAGGGCAAGAACAAAAGATTTTAGCTTGAACCGGCCGAGTCTGGATCATAAATTTCGGGATACAGCCTTGTGGCGCATTCCGGGCATATGCTGTGCGTAAAGTTCGCTTCAGTGTGGTCTCTCACATATACTTCAACCTGTTGCCAATAACCCTTGTCATCTCTGATCTTTTTACAAGACGCGCAAATGGGAAGTAATCCTGTTAGGGTTTTGACTTTTGTGAGTGCGTCTTGCAATTCGATGATCATGTTTTCTAATTCTTCTTCTATTTTCTGACGCTCGGCGATTTCCATGATCAAACGTTCATTGGTTGCGAGCAATTCTGCGGTTCTTTCTCTCACGCGATCTTCCAATTTATCGCGTGCGGCCCGGAGCGCATCTTCAGATCGCTTACGTTCGGTGATGTCCTGTTTCATGGACCATAAACCGAGTATATAGTCGTTCTTTATGTTGCTGACGAGGGTGTTTTCGTAATACCGAGCATAGCCGTCCGA
>CAZTJA010000174.1:0-4645 GCA_964613745.1 uncultured Syntrophaceae bacterium | reverse complement strand
AAACGGACTTTTGAATGGATTTACTCAAACGGAAGCGATGTGAAAGAAATTTACTTGATGGACCCCACGTTTAATTCCCGACGGGGCTTCCGGAGAGTATTGAAGTTTCTTTTACATCTCAGAAAACGGAAAGACGTACGACTCCATGCAGAGCTTCGGGCGGATCTGTTAACATCCTACGACGTTGAATTGCTGCGAGATGCGGGGCTCAAGACGGCTGAAGTCGGATTACAAACGACTAATCCTGCGGCTTTGAAACTAGCTGGCCGAAGAGGCGATCTTTCGGATCTTTCTGCTGGAATTTCACTGCTGAAGGATGCAGGAATCGAGGTTACCACGGGTATCATCATCGGATTGCCGGGAGACACACCTGAGACGTTCAAAGGTACTTTGGATTGGCTCGTTAAAGAGCAGGCTTACTCGGTAGTTCACCCATTCATGCTTTCAGTACTTCCGGGGACTGATTTCAGACGCCGAGCTCGTACTCTGTTGCTCAAATACCAGCAAAGACCGCCTTATTATGTTTTGTCTACACCTACGTTCAGCAAAGATGATTTTAGGCCGGCAATGGAGGAATGCGAGAATGTTTTTGATATGGAGATCGATTACATAGCTCCTCCATCCTTAGTGGATAAAGGGCCGGGTGTTGCCGGATCGGCAGGAAGATTACCGTACGTCAGCAAGTGGATTATTCACACGTACAATAAAAAAGCGTACAAACAGGTGCGGGAAGTAATCCCCAGGGCAGGAAACCCGTTTACGTTTTGGTTTAAGGGCGCACCTGATTTTGACGGCATGAAGTACGTTCTAACCAGGTTCAGCGAAGCAAATCCCCACGCGCTGATTCATATAGTTCTCGAATCGCCCGAGCCTCCTGAGGCTTCACTGATGGAAAAGCTGATTGCTATTACGGGCAACCCCGAATTGTATGTGAATCGGAGCTTTTATCCGTTACACGAACAAGATGAGATAGTTTCGGTGAATTTCAGCTTTGTATTGAAGTATCCGACAACGGCTGCTTCAAGGAAGAGTATTCGAAAGAAATACGGCCAACTGGGTCACGTGGTCTGGTCCGTATTTGACTTACCTGCGGAGAAGTTGGTGAAGATTGAACCTCCCGTATTGATTGAATGGGGTAATAGTCCGGCTCAGGAGGAAGTTGACGGCACCTTGAGGCTGTTGGCTGAAACCCATAAGACGAGACCGGAAGAGGTTTTGTTCCGCAATGAATCTATTTACAAAAAATGGAAAAAAGTAGCCCGAGGCATAGGTTCAAGTGCCATGCTTTCAGAGCAAATACTTGTTTCGGATTAGACCGCCTTTCGTCAACATTTTGAGCCGAAGATTCGTTCGGAGGGCATAGGTTTTCGCTGGATTAAATTCAAAATTGGGAGGCTACATTAATTATTAATATAAAATAGTACAGGTTCAATTTAAGTATACAAAATAGAAGTATTTTTATCTTGTCAAACCTAAATCGCGAATAACCAAATTGCTCCTAAGTGCCTTCCGACTTGACTTTTCCGTGAAAATCAGGTATGTTAGCTCCACAATAATCTTCGAACAAAAGAATACATTTATCAAAACTTTCACGGGATGGGTGTGTTGCAGCTATGAAGTCATCCAAGTACGTGGGGAATTTCCCCACAGTTGTGCCTATACTTCCGCTTCGCGACATGGTCGTATTCCCCAATGTCATGATTCCCTTGTTCCTAAAAGGAACGAGAGTCGTAAAGCTCGCGGAATCGGTTGTCGGCGGCGACAACATGGTTGGGCTGTTCTACCAAAAGACGAAAAACCGTCTCAGCATGGCCAAGGAAGAGATTTCGACCGTAGGCACGCTTGCCCGAATTCAACAAGTTGTTAAGCTTGAGAGCGGCGGCGTAAAAGCAATTGCCGACGGCATCTGCAGAATTCGTCTCGTCAACCAAACTGAGTGCGAACCGTACATGATGGGTGAGATTGAACCCATCGAAGAAGAATTGGACTCCGGCGATCTGGTCAATACACTAGTGAGAAGCGTGGCTACTTTGTTCAAGGTTTCTCTTACACTTGACCGGCCGGTGAGCGATCACAGCATCCAGATGATAGAGAGGGCGGATGATCCAGCCAAACTCGCCGACCTGATTGCTGTTTATCTCCCTTTGAAAGCGGAAGCCAAGCAGGCCTTGCTCGAAATGGAAGGTCCTCTGGAGCGGCTGAAAAAGGTTTTTCTCTACCTTCAGACGGATGTTCAAAGCATTCAGCCTCGTATCCAGCAGACGGGTGACAGTGTTTCCGGCATAGGACCGAAGCGCAACCGTGACATGGATCTCCGTCGACAAATGCGGGCTATTCAAAAGGATCTAGTAAATGGAGACGACATTCAGGTATCGGAAATAAAGGAATTTCAAGAGAAGATCCGTACCTCAGGGATGCCCGATAATGTAATGGAAATAGCTCAGCGTGAGCTTCAGCGATTAGAACGAATCCCACCGCATTCACCGGAATATATAGTATCGCGATCGTACGTTGAGGTGCTGACCGCCCTTCCGTGGAATATCACGACGGAAGATAACCTCGATATAAACAGAGCACAACGTATTCTCAATGAAGATCATTACGATCTGGTGAAAGTTAAGGATCGAATCCTTGAATTTCTTGCCGTACATAAACTCAAGGAAGATAACAAGGGACCTATTCTTTGTCTGGTGGGTCCTCCGGGAGTGGGCAAGACGTCTCTGGGCAGGTCCATTGCCAGGGCGCTCGGTCGTAAGTTCATACGTGTTTCCCTCGGCGGCGTTAGGGATGAAGCCGAAATCCGTGGCCATAGGCGGACATATATCGGTGCAATGCCGGGGCGGATTATTCAAGAGATCAAGCGATCAGGGGCAAAGAACCCTGTGTTCATGCTTGATGAAGTTGACAAAATCGGCCAGGATTTCCGTGGCGATCCTGCATGCGCTCTGCTTGAAGTGCTGGATCCGGAACAGAACAACGCTTTCGGTGATCATTACCTTGATTTACCCTTCGACCTCAGCAGTGTGATGTTCATAGCAACGGCAAATCAATTGGACACTATTCCCGCTCCGCTCAGGGACCGAATGGAAGTGATTCGCATTCCGGGCTATACGGAAGAGGAAAAAGAGAATATTGCAAGGGATTTTCTTATTCCAAAGGCAGCCGAGAACAATGGACTGAAACAATACAATATCGAGTTTCACAATCAGGCAATTAAAGCGCTGATAAGCGGATACACTCGGGAGGCGGGAGTCCGTGGATTGGAACGTGAAATCGGTGCGGTATTCAGGAAAATAGCGAGAGAAATTACCCAGGACATTCCCGCAAGAGCCGTTATTCAACGTGAAACCATCGAAGAACTTCTGGGGCCGGCACTCCACAGTTACGATATCGCAGAGGAAGAGGATCAGGTCGGGATAGCCACCGGTTTAGCGTGGACGGAAAACGGCGGTGATATAATATTCATTGAAGTGACGGGATTTAAAGGTCAAAAAGACATCACCATGACCGGTTCACTTGGTGAGATCATGCAGGAATCGGCCAAGGCGGCATGGAGCTATCTAAGGAACAACTGTGATTTGTTCGGTATAAATGAAGATCTGCTCACACAGACGGACCTCCACATACACGTTCCCGCAGGCGCCATTCCCAAGGACGGCCCATCGGCCGGCATTACCATTGCCGTGGCATTGGCTTCCTTCTTCACCGGCAGCCCTGTCCGTAGAGATGTTGCAATGACCGGCGAGCTTACGCTCCGTGGCCGAGTCTTGCCGATCGGTGGAGTAAAAGAGAAGTTGCTGGCAGCTCGGCGAGCCGGTATTCGGGAGGTAATACTACCCAAGAAAAATGGATTAATGCTGGGTGATCTTCCGGATTACGTGAGAGACGGCATGACCATCCACCTTATTCATGACGTCAAAGAAGCGATTGAAATAGCTCTGGCAGACAGCGCATGTAATTGTCGTCATATGGACCAGCCGATACTTCCTTTCATTTCTCAAGAAATATTTCAGTACGCTTAACATAAAGTCGTTCACCAATGAAAAAAAAGCCGGTGAGTAGGCTCACCGGCAACTAGAGGTGGACGGACATGTTTAGTAAATCGATTTATTATCCTTGAGTTTGACCTGTGAATAATCCGGATCCTGTCCCGACATTCTCGCTGCATGGTGTATTCGTCGGCATTCCGGGCAGAGTTTCTGATCGAATTCGAATCCCGGAACCTTAATCTCTTTACCGACATGCTTTATAAACACTTTGGGGAGGAAGTGAACGCCGCAACCTTCACATTCCTGCATCTTAATCCTGTTGACCACCGTGCCGCACATGAGCAAAAGCCGCTCATCTCCTTCATCTTCGATCTGAAGAGCTCCGGTGGGGCATATGTTCACGCATGAACCGCAACCGATGCAGTGCGGCAATCCGTGGACATAGTCCTTCAGAATAAGTGAACTCTCACCTGCATGGAAGAATTTGATCGCAGAGACTCCCAGCTTATCTTTACATACTTCAACGCACTTACCGCATCTTTCACAGATATCGCATCGCATGCAGCGCTTTGCTTCTTCTTTGGCTGCACGTTCGTCCAATCCTAGTTCGACCTGTTTAAAAGTCGTCAATCTGCTGTTGAGATCGATTAACGGGA
>CAZTJA010000173.1:0-4758 GCA_964613745.1 uncultured Syntrophaceae bacterium | reverse complement strand
CAAAGCTGTTGAGTGCTACCCGAACCCAGACCCAAAAGGCTTCACGAAATGTGACTATTTTCAGCGGGACACCTTCGCAGAGCGGTTCAGAGGAAGGGCTCTCTACTCGGTTCGTTGCTTCCACGCCATATCTCCTATTCAGACCGGAATTCCCACCATGTCGTTAGCGAGCCCTTTTCGCCTCATCTTCACACCACGCGTAGAGCGCATCGTACATGGGAAATTCGAGCTCCATCTTTTTGTGATCATCGGCTCCATGGAGAAGAGAAAATCCTTGGGCTATTGCCTTGAGACCTGCCCCTTCCGGTGAGTTGGCGAGGTCCGCGGAAACGTCGGCTGCGTGAATGACCCTGGCCATTCGTTCAAGTGCCGGATTTTCGGTGAGTTCATACCTGACCATGATGCTCTCAAAGGAACACCGTCCATCCACGTGGCCGAGATCTACACCCGCAACGTCAAAGGGAACAGCGCCATGACGCTCGGCCTCCAAGAGCACCCGGTCTTTGGCGACGAACAAGAACTCGGCGTCTTCGTCGATAAAGGTCTTTATAAGCCATGGACACGCAATGCGGTCCACTTTGGCGTTCTCACGTGTAATCCATTTCAATACTAGTCCTCCAGTGGTTCGCCGAGTTCTTCCCACGCCTTGATTCCGCCTTGAAGAAACTTTACATCAGGATGGCCTTGCTGAAGACGGTTAGCTATTCCCTGACTTACGGATCCGCCTTTGACGCAGTACAGAACGACGGGTTTATCCTGGGGAACTTGATCAATCCATTCATCAATCTTTTGCGGATCAAGTCGGGCAGCGCTTTCGATCTTCTTCGGAGAAGTCTCGAAATCGGCCTGTCTTCGCACATCGAAAAGAGCAGGTTTCCGGTCACTGCTCATCAAGACTTTCAGTTCTTCGGCAGTTATCGAATCGGCCATCTTCCGTCTCCTCTCTTGTTGAACTTTTTAGTCTCGGGAGGAACCGCGCATAGGTCGTCCGCCTTCGCTTCTGTTGATCCCCCGGCCGATGCTTCCTCAACCCGGCTCTTCTTCTCATCTTTCTCGGATATGACGAATACCTCCTTTGGTTTGCCCCATCACGGATGGTCCGTTCTTCTATGGGGACTCGCTGGGCTAAGCTTGTTCTTGAAAGAGAAACTTTCGACCTTCCTCGTTCCAAGAATTGATTGTCAATCCCTGAGACCCCTTGACAATAAGATACAACTGCATCATCATCATGTCAAGTGTTGCAAAGAGGTGAGCAATGACTGAATGCCTTGAAGGAAAATGGCTGCTTCTCATCCACCAGATCCCCCCGAAACCCGGATATCTCAGGGTCAAAATCTGGAGAAGACTGCAGGGCCTTGGGGCTGTAGCCATCAAGAACTCCGTGTACGTCATCCCGAGGAACGAACAGACCCTCGAAGATTTTCAATGGGTCCTGAGGGAAATCGTCCAGTCGGGTGCCGAAGCTTCGATCTGCGCAGCAAGCTTCGTTGACGGGTTGACGGACGACCAAGTTGAGAATCTGTTCCGGACAGCACGTGACGCTGACTATGGCCAGATCGCCGACGAGGCCAAAGCAGTCCTGGATGCAGGGCCACCGAGCGAGGCCATGACGGATCAAGATCGGTCGGAACTCGAATCCTCCCTAGCGCGCCTCAAAAAGAGATTCTCTGTCGTGGTCAACCTGGACTTCTTCGGCGCAACTGGTCAGGAAGCGGCGTCAAGCTTGTTGGAAAAGCTCGAGTTCCGGCTCGCGGAAGCTCGGAGTCGTACGGACACTGAAGGCAAAGCGGTGGACACGTGGGATCTAAGTCAGTTTCAAGGACGTACATGGGTCACGCGCAAAGGGGTGTATGTGGATCGTATCGCCTGCGCGTGGCTTATCCGACGGTTCATAGATCCTGACGCATCGTTCCGGTTCGTATCCGAGAGAGGCTATCGTCCGAAGACGGGGGAACTGCGGTTCGACATGTTTGAAGGAGAGTTCACCCACCAGGGTGACCTTTGCAGCTTTGAAGTTCTCGTACAGCATTTCGCAGTGCATGACAAAGCCCTTGCGGAAATCGGCAAGATAATCCACGACCTTGATCTCAAAGAGGCCAGATTCAAGAGACCGGAGACCGCCGGGGTATCCGCTCTAATTGACGGAATTGTTGCGTCACGCAAACCTGATGAAACCCGCCTGGAACGAGGTTCAGATCTCTTCGACGACCTCTACGAGCATTTTCGTCGAAAATGATTACAAAGGAGTAACACACCATGCCAAGCATTGAAAAACACGTTCAGATAAGCCGTCAAAGGACCGGTAATGATTATCTGGAATTGCACGAATGGATTGACAAAGACCCGGAAAAGAAAGTCCAACGACATGACATAACTCGGATCTACGAATACGGAAAGATGATGGAAGAGAAATACGGTCCGGAAGGACTTCAGGAGTACCTCCGGCACATCCATGACGACTTCACTGCACGATTCGGTCACGTGAAGGAGGATGTGGAAAAAGCCATAAACGATACACTCGCCTATTTCGGGGTCAAATCCGATTCCGGCGCAAAGAAAAAGACTTACACCCTCAGCACGGAGGATATTGACCTTTTGAGAAGAACCGGCCTCGCGGATAAGGACTTGGGGCACTCCATCCGTGTAGCTCTGAAGGCCCTCGACATTGCCGGAAGGCTGAACGCATCCGTGGACCTGGAACTCGTGGGTCGAGGAGCGATGCTGCACGATCTCGGCAAGGCCAAATCACATGGTTTCGATCACGGCATAGCGGGTGCGGAACTAGGCCGGACCCTTGGGTTGCCCGAAGCATTGAATACCATCATGGAGAAGCATGTAAATGCGGGACTCACTCCGGAAGAAGCGGTTGAGTTGGGCCTGCCCGCGAAGGATTACACTCCAACCCGTCTAGAGGAGAAAGTAGTGATCTATGCGGATAAGCTTTCCGACATCGTTTCTCATCCCGACGGACTAGTCTCCGAGGATGCAGAAGCGGAAGAGCGATTTGTAGAGATTCTCAAAGCTTATCCGGCGTTAAACAAAGGACACAAGCCCCTTGGAAGGCATCTGAAATACCATGAGGAAATCCAAGGCCTCATTAAGTCCAAGGCATGATCCCTCAGGGAGGAATTGAAATGAACGCCTCTGATTCCAAAGCGCTGGCGTCATCGGTTAACGGTGCATCAACCGCCCAGAGCTTTCTGAGTACCTTCAAGGGGCTGTGTGCCGTGGGGTTTCTGGCACGTGCGTCCTACGGGCTTGCACGGACGCCGGTCCTAGCTCTCTTCGCGGCGTCTTTGGGCGCTGGGCCTGAGGCCGTAGGCTTTGCCGTCGCCATCTCCACCGTGACGGGAATTTTCTTCAAGATGCCGGCAGGCGTATTATCGGATGTTATCGGTCGAACCAGAACACTCTTTATGGGGCTGGCCGTTTTCGCTATCGTTCCATTCGCGTATCTGTTCGTTTCATCCTATGAAGCGCTTGTGGTGGTCCGTTTCTTTCATGGATTCGCGACCGCCGTCTACGGTCCGGTAGTCATGGCTGTTGTGGTGAGCGTCGCAGGAGAAAAACGAGGGGAAATGCTCTCCTGGTTTTCCTCCGTAACCATAATGGGCACTCTCATTGGGGCGCCGCTTGGAGGATTCCTACTGTCTACCCTTTCCGGGTCTCACGGGCCTACTTTGAGAGATTTTCACGTCATCTACGGTGTCGTGGCGGCAATGGGTATGGCATCGCTTTTCATTGCCCTTTGGGTCATGAAAGGTCGGTGGGACACTCCCGACAATGGAGATGGCCGGACTCTCTCTGCGGTGTGGACAAAGTTTCGCTGCGGTGTCAAGGAAATTCTAATGGATAGACGAGTCCTTCTGACCAGTAATATGGAAGGCATACAAAATCTATCGGTTGGAGCTTTGGAAGCCTTCCTTCCCATATATGCAGTTTTCGTATGCGGTTTTAGCCCTTTTCAAGCGGGACTGCTGTGGGGAGTTCAGATGGCGGCGACAGTATTAACCAAACCACTCATGGGAAGATTTTCCGACAGACACGGACGTCATAGTCTTCTCTTTTGGGGCATGTTTGTCTGTGCAATTCCTTTTGCCTTAATACCGTGGTTCAGCAGTTTCACCGCTCTGCTTCTTCTAGCGGCTATTTTCGGTCTGGGTGAAGCTGTGGTCACCTCCTCGGCGGCCGCTCTCGTTGCTGATTTCTGTAAAGAGGATCAACTCGGGTGCGCTATGGGGACATTCGGTACCATCTTTGACGTCGGGCACGCTTCCGGTCCCTTGTTGGCTGGACTCCTTATCGGTATTTTCGGTTCCGGAACCGACTACCGAATCCCGTTCGCAATTGTGGCGCTGCTGTTGATCACAGCTGCCGTTGTATTCCGTACAGGGGTCGAAAACCCAAAACAAGTGACTTTCCAGGTGTAGAAGAGCTTGAACACTTGTTTTCGGTGTCGTAACCTGACATCTAGCACTTGCACTCTTTTTCTAGCGCTTTGCTGCGAAAGTTCACAATTGGTAACAGATTTCTTATAGGTTTTTCATTTTCCAGACATCCCCTCTATTTGCTTCTGGATTTTCTCTAAATTGAATGAACCGGGAGTCTGGCTGGGCGGATATTCTTTCAAGGTCATGAGGAATTTGCCCGCCATTGCCTGCAAGGGAATGATGACAAAAGGTCGTTCTAAAAACCAATCATTATAGGTGTTCGAATTGTGCTGGGCACGCTCGAACGGATCACGACGCAGGTTAAAAA
>CAZTJA010000172.1:0-4812 GCA_964613745.1 uncultured Syntrophaceae bacterium | reverse complement strand
GGCGGCAAAAAATAACACGATGAACAGGTTCGTGGAGAAAACTCTTACCGAGGCATCCCAGTAGCTTACATCCGAAAGTCCGAGCTTGGGCAGCAAAGGGGAGACCAAGTTCAGGCCGGTATCTCCCGTTAGGAGCAACAGGGGATGTAAAGCTAAGGAATAGAATCTTGTGACCAGTGATATAGGCGAGCCTAGAAAAACGAGAGAAACTCCGGCAAGAGCAGCACCTAAAATGAGTAGGAGAAAAACGTACTTTATTCTTCGATAGCGACTCGTTTCGGCTGCCGAAATTCGCTTTTTTCTTCTTTTGCCGAGCAGACCACGTTCGAATAAATCGAGAGTGGTGCCCATGGGGCAAATGTGACCACAAAAGGCCCGACCGATCAGCAAGGTGCTGCCGATCACGATAATACCCGGGATCAGAGGCCACATTAATTTTCGAAGTGTGATGATTGTCCCGGTGGAGATTAATGGATCGAGTCTTAGAAAAAAATCGACCGGTAAACCCTCTAAAAGAGGGTAAGTGGCCGAGAAGAATAAAAATATGAATATGGAAAATGTGAAAAGCTGAGAAATTCTTTGAAAGCGCATTAGACGTTAATGTTTTTTATCCTAAGTTTGTCTAGGTCGATTCTACCAAGTCCACGGTCGGCCGCTATGGAAATATGCTTGACCTGTCGAGGCTCAAACCTGCGTCCATACCATGTCCCTAAAGCTACCATTTGAGCATCCGCGGCAACCATATCCGCGGAAGCCACCACCAGATTCAGAGGTATGACTTCGCCTGGGCCGCCGGGACCACCCGTGCTGAGAATACGGGTTCCGTCGATAACGACAAGGTGGGGTTTCAGAACCGTTACCATGTCGGCTATGCCCTCATGCAGGCCCTTTACATGGAAAGTGCTCCGATCAAAAACGAGGCCCATCATGCCTTTCATTGAGAGACTTACTCCGGCTGACGAATGAGACTTGCCGACGGGGACTGCGATCAATACATCGGCATCCAAGACTTCCGCTACCACGTCCATTGATTTGAGTATTTTGCCGCCGTTAACTTTCACTTCACGAAACAGGCGTTTTGCTTTAACTACATTTACGTTCGTATTGGGAACCGGTTCGCAATACTTTGGGATTTGCGACATGCTGAGGCAGTCTTGTGGTTGATTCAGAACATTATCTAGAATAGAAATCCTCGAAGCACCGGCTTCATAGCACATCTTAGCCACTTCAGACACAACTTCGGGATGAGTATTAGTCGCCGCCGCGGGTCCTCCGGCGAAGCTCATATTGGGCTTGATTACTACCTTATTTCCTGATTTGACGAAATTTTTCATTCCTCCAAGGGCATCAACGGCCGCTCTGGTGATTGTCGCAGGAGATTTGCCGTGGGATATGACCACATCAGGAATATCCTGTGCGACTGCTTGACTTGGGTTAAAAATCACACCGGGTCCGGACGATATTATCGCTGCAGTCGTGACCAGTCCGGCTTTCAGGAAATCCCTTCGATCTGCGGTTCGAGTCATGAATAACTCCTACAGAATTCGTACAGAACTTTTGTCTCATTAAAAGCATTTAGTACACAAAAGTCAATCACCGTAGACCGACTAAATACCCGATGATTCGAATATATTCCGAACATCTCAAGGATTGTGGGGCCAATTGACATGCTTTCTACGAAGGTCTAATGATGAATAGATCAATTTTTCTCGAAGTGAGTAAGATGACTCCGTCCCGAATGATCGAATTCAGCTTCGCAGTGATTACGGCATTTTTGTTGATCACGCTCATATCTTTTTTGACTCTCCGCCCGATACTGGATGAGACGAGAGCGGAAGCAAGGGCTGAGTGGGATAAATACATACAGGCTCTCAGGGAACGTAATGAGATTGTTCCGGGAATAACAGAAGCAATTAAACACTTCGAGCCTGGATACGGGAAACTTCTCGAAGGGATAATGGAATCAAGATCGGTAATGATGCGATCTTTGGACCAGGAAACGGTAATTTCGGCGGCGGACGATCTGGAGAGGAGGCTCCAACAAATTGATAAGCTTGCCCGCTCCCGATCTACGATGGATTATCATCCGACTTTTTCGGCCAACTGGAGGGAAATAAATTCTCTGTCCGCTAAGATTCAGATACTTAGAAACAGGTACAATTCGGCAGTCAAATTATACAATATGCTGCTCAAGCCTTTTCCTCAGAATATTGCAGTATCTTTGTTCGGGTTTGCGCCCATGAAGGAATATCAGCAAGCATCCATGTGAGCAATTAAATTAATGAAGTTCTGCGGTTGCCGGTATCTCTTCTTCGCCCACCTTCTTAATATTCCCTTTCACAAAAATATAATTGGTTAAGATCAACTTGTCTCTTTTGGTGGGATGAAGGGATCTGAGGGTAAATCCGGGTTTGCCGTCATAATGATAGTCGGTTATCGGTAAAATACCGGCTACTTTCATCTGCCAGGCTATGGTCCGTCTTTTCAATTTGGTAGACCAACCTATGAGGTAAAGTCGCGTGTAATCGGATCCGGGATCTTTGCCTATGGGCGCATAAGCCACGATGAAGTTGTCCTTAGCTCCCCTATCAGGATCGTCGATGCTGTT
The DNA here is from genome assembly GCA_964613745.1 of uncultured Syntrophaceae bacterium. GTDB lineage: Bacteria > Desulfobacterota > Desulfomonilia > Desulfomonilales > Desulfomonilaceae > CAZTJA01. The sequence goes on along the minus strand of CAZTJA010000172.1, from coordinate 2,204 downwards.
TATTGTGCGCCATGCCATCATTCTCATGAACGGAACGGCACGTGCTATATCTTCGGGAGGAGTTAAAGCCAAGTTGTGGGTGTAAATGTAGCCGACTCTGCCGTCTTCGATTTTTACTTTATACCAAATGTCTTTCTTTACATCGTCACCGAGTTCGTCGAGTCCCACGGACTCATCGGACGTTGAAACTGCCGGTCTCCCGCGGGTCACTCCTTTTTCCAGAGGAGGAGAATTCTTCCTCAACGTAACCACTCGCTCGTATACTTCCAGTTTTTTCCCCGGAGGCAGTATTTCTATTACTTCGTGTTGTCGGCCGGCATCCAATCGAAAATTTGCCTTTGTCTTTGTAACGCCTTCGGCCTGTGGCGGAATTCCTTCAATGGATCGTCTGAGATCCTGGGTTTTTTGTATAATATCTTCCCCGCCCACCACCTTGGTTTCGACATAGCCTTCCCTGCCGTCTCTGGTTCGAACGCGATACCATTCCCCAATTTTGTCCACGAGGTGTACTGATGTTTCAGCCGGCATCTTCTTGATGACTTCGGAATTGGGATTAGCTGTTTGGTAGAGGGATGCAGGTCGAATGGTTATTCCGTCTCGCGGCGTGAACGGACTTTTCTTCTTGAGAAGTTTTCCTTGTATTTTCTTGAGCAATTCTCGCTTGATTGCATCTACTTCCTGACAGCCGGAGAAAAGGCCCAAACTCAAGCAAATACAAATGAGTAGTGCTGTTTTCGGTATGAATCTTTCCTTTGTAGGTCGAATCATCAGAGCACTCCGCAGTTAATGAGAGCCCCTAGCTTATAGTCCAGGGAGAATAAAATCAACCTTTTTACGGAACAGAATTGAACAACAACAATAGTTGGATGACGGTCAAAACTAAATCAAAATCTCAGGACTCTTCATTGCGGAATGAATCGTGAGCCTTTCGTATCCCAGGAAATTGATGCCAATGAAGACTTAACTCTCGACAAATAAAGCACAATCAATCCGTGATAATTCTTGATTTTGACGCCGGAATCCAGTACATATTCGTTTGATCTTAGGGTTAAGAGAATGAAATTCAAGTTCTACATCAATTTCTCCAATTTGTCATTATAGTAGATTAGGGACCGCAGGGGAGGCTTCTTGCGAATCGAATCCTGGGCTAAGACGGATGTGGGTCGGCAAAGAATTGTAAATGAGGATTGTCACTATATCGATCCGGACAATGAACTGATACTTGTACTTGATGGAATGGGTGGTCACAAGGCTGGAGAAGTGGCATCAAGACTGGCCATGGAGACGATTGCCGACTTTTTTAAGAACAATGCGACCAGAGAATCGGAAGCTTCCGAAATAATCGACAATTTGGATTCACATTTCACTTTCTATGCAAATCTTTTGAGACAAGCCACATTCGAGGCCAACAGGGTGGTTCTCCAGAAATCAATGGAAGACCGTGAGCTTCTCGGCATGGGATGTACTCTGACGGCTATGGCCATTCATGAATCCACCGCAGCAATGATCAACGTTGGCGACAGTAGGACGTATCTCATAAGGAACGGCCACATTGAACAGATATCGAGGGATCACACATTGGCCGAGGATCAGGTGGAACGCGGCATTATGACGAGGGAAGAAGCTCGGGATTCCCAGCTTAGACATATCCTTTCTTCCGTAATTGGGGTGGATCCGAAAATTCGCGTACATTTAGATGAAATTGTTCTGCAAGCGGGAGACTTGCTGCTTCTCTGCACGGATGGACTTACAGCGGTGATGACGGATGATGAAATCCTCAATTTTTTGATTCGGGAAAAACCCGGTCCGGAAATGCTCGATAAGATGGTTGATGTGGTGAATGATCGAGGAGGGCCGGACAATGTCACAATGACAATCACGGCGGTTGAGAACACTTTGTAGGAATTCTTCACAAGATTCAGGCGGCTTTGCGTATCACTATTCTTCCCTTTGAAGCCGAGTCTTAGGATCCGCCGAATCATTATATTGAATTATCGAATCAGTCTTCCTTCCGGAGGCAATCACATGTTTAAACTGATCCTGAAATATCAGGATGCGCCAATCCAGGAATTCACTTTTGAAGAGACCCCTGTGAATCTGGGACGCAGAGATGATAACCATGTGGTCATAGATAATATGGCGGTTTCGGGACACCATGCAGTGATAGAATCGGAACCTCCGAATTATTACGTGTTGATTGATCT
>CAZTJA010000171.1:0-4835 GCA_964613745.1 uncultured Syntrophaceae bacterium | reverse complement strand
ATTCCCGGCATCAACAAACAAGGCGTAGTAAGAAAAGATCAGCCGGTACTTGCAGCCGACAAGATTCGGCATTGCGGTGATGCCGTTGCGCTCGTCGTTGCTGAGTCCAAAGAAGCATTGGAGCTAGCCCTACAAACCATAGAACTTGACTGTTCCTCGCTCCCCGGCATTTTCGATATGGAAGAAGCAATTACACCCGGTAGTCCGCTGGTCCACGAGGACAATCCTAAAGGTAATATTCTCATTGAAGGGCATTTGAATATTGGGAAAGGGATGGATGCCGAAAAAGACTGCGATTACATTGTAGAAGGCATTTTCAATACTCCACGGCAGGAACATGCATACCTTGAGACGGAATGCGGCTGGGCTGAGTATCAATCCGGACGCTTAACTATCACGTGCTCAACACAAACTCCCTTTCGCGATCGAATGGAAACCTCCGAGGTGCTGAATCTCAAACCTCAAGACATACGAATCATTGCTCCATATATGGGTGGGGCCTTTGGCGGGAAAGACGGAGTCACCGTTCAGACGTTGCTCGGACTTGCTGCGCTGAGGGTACCCGGTCGACCCGTTAAAATGTGGTGGAGTAGAGAAGAGTCATTTGTATCCGGCACAAAGCGGCATGCGGCCAAAATGTATTACAAACTTGGCGCAAAGAAAGATATGGCTCTCCATTATTTGGAGGTGCGATTATACCTCGACACCGGACCGTATGATCATCTCGGTGGAGTGGTCCTGGCATTGGCGTTGGAACATGCCGGAGGTCCTTATCGTATTCCAAATGCGGTAGTCGACGGTTGGGCGATTTACACAAACAACCCTATTGGCGGAGCTTTTCGCGGTTTCGGAGTGCCTCAGGTGACCGCCGCCATCGAACAATGCGTTGACATGCTTGCTTCCAAAATGAGCGTTGATCCACTCGAGTTTCGTTTGAAAAATGCCGTTCAGTTGGGGGACAAAATTTATGTCGGTAAGACACTGAGCAATTCTACGGGTGTGATTGAGTGCATTCGAGAACTCGCCGGCAGCGATCAATACACTACACAACATGTGTGGAAAGCAGGCGCAAAGCCCGGGAAGCTCCGTGGAACCGGAGTTGCCGCTGTAATGCAAGCTTCAGGTTATGGGCCAATGGTTCCCGATGTGGGTAACGCAAAGGTCGAACTCACTCTGGATGGAAACATTCGGGTTTATTGCGGAGTTGCCGATATGGGTCAGGGGAATTCCGCCACTTGTCTGCAAATAGCGGGAACGATTCTCAACCAGCACTCCGGATCGGTAGAAATCGTGCTTCCCGACACGGACCGAAGCCTACCCAGCGGTTCCGCATCTGCCGGTAGATGCACGTATACGTTCGGAAACGCTCTAATCATTGCGTGCAGAAACCTTGATCTCAAGCTAAGACAACGTGCGTCCGACTTTTTGATGTGTAACAATCCCGAACGATTGGCGGTGCTGCCGGGCCGAATGCGAGATCTTCAGACCGGTATAGAACTACCTTTGAACCGATTGGCCGCATTCCTGGATGATTCCGAACGAATTGCAGTCGGCCGGTGGCAAGCTCCTCAAGCCCCCGAAGATCTGAAAATTCCGGATGATCTTCGATTGCACGGCCTGCCGCACACAATGTTTTCTTTCGGTGCTCATTTTGCTGCGGTAGAAGTCGATGCAATAACCGGTCAGGTATCAGTTGAAGATTACTTCGCCATAACCGAATCAGGTAACATATTGAACCCGCAAGCCTATGAACAACAGATCCACGGAGCCGTCGCCCAGGGTATCGGATACGGTCTGTTTGAGGATTTTTCTTCATTAAACGGCATTTCTTTAACTCGGAATTTTTTCACGTACATTCTGCCTACCTCAGTAGATATCCCCGATATTCAGAGCATGTCCTTGCCGATCTATGAACAAACGGGACCGTTCGGACTTAAAGGGGTAGGGGAAGTTGCCGTTAATGGGCCGCTTCCGGCAATTTCCAATGCTGTAGCCGACGCTATAGGCCGGCGGATAACCGATTATCCAATTAGTTCCGAAAAGATCCTCGAGATCCTGTCAGAATTGGATGCTAATCAATGCTGCTAAACTTTACTCTCAACAACGAGCCCGTTTCGTTGGAAACTCAAGGTGATAGACGAGTTGTTGATCTTCTCAGAGAAGATTTTGGACTCACAGGTACGAAGACTTCCTGCGGCAACGGTGACTGTGGCTCCTGCGCTATTCTCGTTGATGGAGTCGTCAATCTTTCATGCCTCATGTTTGCTGCTCAGATTCAGGACCGAAGTGTCATCACAATCGAAGGAATATCAGACTGTGAAGCGCTGCATCACGTTCAGCAGGCGTTCGTTGAGGCAGGCGGTGTTCAATGCGGCTTCTGCACTCCGGGAATGATTCTCGTTTCAATTAATCTCTTGGAAACAAACCCAAATCCAACCAGAGAAGAAATTCGTCAGGCACTATCGGGAAACTTATGTCGATGCACTGGATACAAGATGATTGTCGATGCTGTGCAGTTGGCGGCCGCAAGGTTGCGCAATGAGTGAAGTATTTCTTCCACGAACACTCGATGAACTCTGGGAAATGATGGAACGCTTTCCTGGGGCTGTAGTTTATTCCGGTGGTACCGATCTCATCCCTGCAATGAGGATCTCCGGTCACAAAGCCCCACATCTTATCTGTACACAGAGGCTGAATAATCTGAAACAAATTGAGCAAGCCTCTGATTGTCTCATCATAGGGGCGGGCTGCACACATTCCGAGTTATTGAATTGTCGTGAGGTGAGAGATTCGGCACCTATTCTGGCTCAAGCTCTTGCAGTCTTGGGATCACCTCCCATCAGAAATATGGGCACAATAGGGGGAAACATCTGCACTGCTTCTCCAGGAGGAGACAGCCTGCCTGCTTTGTACGTAATGAGGGCATCTGTTGTACTGCAGAATCAAACGGGCTCACGCAGCATGCCGATACAGGATTTTATTAGAGGTCCGGGCCAAACGGAAATACGCACTGGGGAGATTCTCACCTCCGTCAACATACCTTTGTGTAAGGATCAGACTCTCCATCATTTCGAAAAGGTCGGCAAACGTAAGGCCATGGCATGCTCAATCGCAAGCCTGGCTGCAATGGTAACTACCGAATCTTCAGGTATTGTCACCGACATTCGTTTAGCCTGGGGTAGTGTCGGCCCTACGGTAATCACCTCCAGGGAAATTGAAGCATTCTTCATCGGCCGATCTATTATGGATAGCACACTGGTGAAACAAGCTGCCCGATTAGCAACCGAAATCGTGTCTCCAATAAGCGATCTTCGTGCGACGTCCGATTACCGGAGGCAGCTCGCGGGACGGCTCTTGCTGCGCTTACCGGAACTCTGTTCCAACAACGATATTACCTCATAGTGGGGATTATGCAGAATCAGACTGTCGGGCCTAAACTCTTGACCGCAGAGTTTATCGCTCTGAATACCATTATGTTTCTGACATACTGCAACATCGCGGTATTCTTCCAATTTCAATCATACTTAGCTTCGCTTCCGAATATTCCCCACTTCCGAACCGGTCTCCTAATTGGGCTCTTTTCGGTTTCCGTTGTCATCCTCCGACCAATAGTTAGTCCATTCGTCACTCCTAAAAATGCAAAGTTCATTATTGCCGCAAGCTGCATCTCCGTAATGGTAAGCCTATTGTTGTACAATCTTGCCTTAGATACCTTTTCCATGGCGCTCGTGCGTTTGGCTCATGGGGTCGCATATGTAGTACTAGCGGTAGCGGTCTTGACGAAGCTGGTCGCGGAAATCCCAAAAGACCGGAGCGGACAGGCATTCGGCCTCATATCAGTGATTACCGTTGCCCCATACGCGATAGTTCCACCGCTTCTTGACCCATTGATTGGTCTGCTGGGGGGCTTCCTCCCGGTTTTGAATTTATCGGCATTGCTGATGTTCTTGACGCTCCCGCTTCTATATTACGTAAAGTCCGTGGAGTCCTCTTTACATCTGCATGATCCTATCGATTTCAGCTCCGTAAAAGTGAATCTCTCCGACCCAAGCATACTGCGCCTACTTTTGCTGGGACTCATCATCTGGAGCACGTTCACCCCTGTGTTTTACTTCATTTCCGATCAGGCCCTCTCAATTCAGATCTCGAATGCAGGGTGGTTTTTCACGCTGTCCACTGTTTCGGAAATATCCGTAAGACTCCTTGCCGGTCCATACTTCGACAGGGGAAATAAGGCGGTAATGCTCGCGGTAGCTATGTTTTTGTTGGCACTCGGATACATTCTCTTAGCCCATGTTGGAAGTCCTATTTCCTTCTATGCTCTGGGATTGTTTTTAGGTCTTGGATGGGGTGTATCCATGCCGCTCTTGAATGGACTCATGTTTGATTTATCGGAGCCGAGATTTAGACCGCTGAACACTAATTTGGCGATGCAGATGTTTCAGCTTGGGTTTTTTCTGGGACCATTTCTCGGAAACTATCTGATTGTGTATAGTGGCTTTAAAGGGCTGTATTATGTTTGCGCAGCGACTCTGACTTCGGGTATATTCATGGCCTTAAAGCTCCGTCGCTCTTCAGCGGCACCGGCAAGCTCCGGCATCTGATGCGTCGTATCATGCAAGTATTTGATTAATTCGAGCAAAACATTCCTACTTCCGATAAAATCGGATCCGTCATTTCGGGGGTCCTCGTGCAAATAGATATAAAAGAAGATTCGAACATTATCATCGCCAAGGTTGCCGGTCGCTTGGACACCGTCAATTCATCCGAGTTTCAAGCCAAGCTGGAACCTTTAGTTTCCACAAAAAAAAATATCTTATTGGATTTCGAGTGTT
>CAZTJA010000170.1:2814-4881 GCA_964613745.1 uncultured Syntrophaceae bacterium | reverse complement strand
ACGGTGCCGTCCAGCGGGTCTATTACCCATAGCCATTTGGATCCGGTATTCTCCGTTCTTCTCTCTTCCGTAACGATGTCATGAAGCGGGAAGTTGCTCTTTATTGATTGAAGAATATATTCTTCCGAGGCTTGGTCTGCATCGGTAACTACATCTACTCCACCGGGGCGAACATCCTTACTTTGGACAGTGAAATTGCCGTTATAATACGACATGATGATCTTGCCGGCATTTTGAGCAACATCATTCAGGAAGGGTAGCAGGTCTTTTGGATTCAATTCGGATTTCATAACAAACTTCCTTGTTCGGGTGTTTTAAACTTCACACCGGAACCGTCTCGCTCAAGCTCTAATTTGTCGAGTATTTTGCAAAAAAGTTCTCCCTTATTGAGAACGACAATAACGTGATCACTCTTATCGACATCTTTGGTATCGGAAACGATTTTCTTTTCGTGATACGTTATGGAGTAACCGCGCCCAAGTATGGCTAACGGACTCAACGTGTCCAGCCTGGCAGCGAGATTCTCTAACGAGGCCCTTTTCTCGAAAATTAATCTCGTGCCGAGCCGCTCCATTCTGGAAGTTTGATTCTGCAAATCACGTGAAGCGGAACTGACTTTGGACATTAAATGTTGGGGTCTCAACCTAGCAGCCGTATCATGCAATTGCGTTACGGATCTCGTTAAATGACCTTTCATAGAAGTCACCATTCTCATCTGTAACTCGTCAAGCCGCATACTGCGCTCCCGCATGAGTCTCCGTGGATCCTGCAGTCTCTTGCCGATTTCTTCTAGTATTCGTCTGCGTTTATCCACCACGTGAAACATGCAGGTCTTAAGATGGGCGGCAACCTGGAATAATCCGTTTTCCAAATCCAATTTGTCGGGAACCACGAGTTCCGCCGCTGCTGAGGGAGTAGATGCCCTCAGATCCGCAGCAAAATCCGTTAAAGTGAAATCGGTTTCGTGTCCAACGGCACTAACGATGGGTAAGGGGCACCCTGCGACCGCTCGAACCACCTGTTCATCATTGAAAGCCCACAGGTCCTCTATGGAACCCCCGCCTCGACCGACAATGATTACGTCGATGTTACCGACTGAGCAGAGCCTCTTGATAGCGGCTTCGATTTCCCGGGGCGCACGATCACCCTGAACCGTGGCGGAGCTTACAATAATATCAACATTCGGCGACCGTCGGCGGATGATCCGGATCATGTCTTGTACGGCTGCGCCCCGGGACGACGTAACCAATCCGATTGTTTTGGGATGCCTCGGAATGATTTTTTTTCCGGCCTTGTCGAACAGACCTTCCGCATTGAGTTTTGCCTTGAGCTGTTCGAAGGCCAGCATTAAGCCGCCCAATCCTGCAGGTTCAAGGGTATCAAATACAAGTTGATACTCGCCTCTGATGCTGTATACCGACAATCGTCCCCAGCCGATTACGCTTAACCCGTCGCTTAGCTTGAATTTGAGAAATCTGGATTGGATTTTGAACAAAACACAACGGATCTGTGCTCCGTTGTCCTTCAGAGTGAAATACGAGTGCCCTGATGGAGCGATTTTGAGATTAGAGATTTCACCCTGGACCCAAATCGAAGACAAATTCGATTCGAGTAAATCACGAATGCTTTCAGTGAGTTCCGATACGGTAAATACTTTTCGTTCCGGTAGTTCCATCCCTAATACCTGATACAAAAGCTTACGGTAAATTTAGACTGAAAAATCAATGTGCGAGTATCACTCAAATCATTGGAAGGGGCAACAAACAGTCGTGCGCTTTTTCTTATTTATTTTTTGCATGCACACGGGTTATAATAAACCGACTTTGTTTAATTTTTATCAGGTATGGATTGGGTTTGTCTCATGCGACGTTTAATTTGTCTTTTGTTTACGTTGTTTTTCCTGTCTGTAAGTTTCGGAATTTCACCCGCTTTCGATCTGCCGAAAGTCTCTGTCGATGCATATGGGAGATTAGAGACTCTTTTCGGCTCACAAACACTTAATTACTACCAGGATAACGGGGAAACCGCCGGTGGAGCAAAGTACGATACGAGAGGTTTGTGGCTCCT
>CAZTJA010000170.1:0-2714 GCA_964613745.1 uncultured Syntrophaceae bacterium | reverse complement strand
TCCAACCAATGGTTCCAATAATCCGAAGTTGATGTTCATGGGTTCATACTTCTTGTGAGGCACATCCCGTGTGTGCTTGAGAAGTGCGCCTATCGCCGTAGTAGGAGGCGGCAATTCAGGCGATTCACCTCTAACCAGATGAGCGGCAAGTAGTCCCACCGCAAGCCCTGAAGCTGCTGATTCTATGTAGCCTTCAACTCCCGTTATCTGCCCTGCAAAGTAGATGTTCATGTATTTTCTGGATCTCGAATATTCGTCCAGGAGCAGCGGTGCATTAAGAAATGTGTTCCTGTGTATTGATCCGAGCCGCAGAAATGTCGCATGTTCTAATCCCGGTATCGTCCGGAAAACCCGCTCCTGTTCGGAGTAAGTCATTTTCGTCTGAAACCCAACCAGATTGTACATAGTTTTTTCACGGTTTTCGGCTCTCAATTGGATTACCGCGTATGGCCTCTCCCCGGTGATAGGATTTTCTAATCCGACGGGCTTCATGGGACCAAACGCAAGGGTTTCGGGTCCTCTTCGGGCCAATTCCTCAATCGGTAAACAGCCCTCAAAATGGGGGATTTTTTCAAACGGATAAGGATCGACCTTTTCGGCATTCAGTATTGCGTTTACGAAGTCTCTGTATTCATTTTCGTCCATGGCCGAATTGAGATAGTCGCCCTCATCTCCACCGCAATCATACCTTGATGCAAAGAACAGTTTAGACATATCCAGGGAATCAGCGGAGACAATCGGCGCGATTGCGTCATAAAAGGACAATGAATCGCCTCCGAGCTTCTCCCGAATATCTGCAGCAAGCTCGTCTGAGGTAAGCGGACCAGTTGCTATGATGACGGGATCATCGGAATCAAGAGGCAGTTTTGTAATTTCTTTCGATTGAGTCGTAATTCTTGGGTGAGTCCTCAGAATGCGAGTGATAAACTCGGCGAACAAATCTCGATCTACGGCTGTTGCCTTACCGGCAGGAACCGCGGTCTGCTCGACGGCCATCATGGTGAGGGACCCCAGAATTTTGAGTTCCTCCTTGAGCAACCCGGGTCCGGATTCCAAAATGGATGACCTGAGCGAATTTGAGCATACGAGTTCGGCGAAATTCGGGTTGGAATGTGCCGGGCTGAATCGCAAAGGTTTCATCTCGATTAAGAGAACCTCAATACCGCATTCAGCCAAAGCGTAGGCAGCCTCACATCCCGCAAGCCCCGCACCAATGACGGTAATCTTCATTCATTCTCCACAATGGGTATATCTACGGACGTTGACGGATTATAGTATATCAAGCAGGTAGATTGATGGTTGCGGTTCCAAAAATGAAAAACACAAAACAGCATGAGCGCCGTCCGGAATACGCGTACAATGCCGAAGCGATTCCTCTTGCTCTCGTGTACCCGAATACCTATGCGGTTGGAATGGGGAATCTTGGTTTCCAATTTCTATATGACCATATCAATTCGAGAAGTCTATTTCGAGCCGAAAGATTTTTTTCGGAAGCGGCCCCAGCCGCAGCCAAAACGGAACCAAGATCCTTTGAATCAGGGAAAAGGTTATCGGAATTTCCCGTAATTGCGTTCAGCGTTCCCTTTGAAAATGATTATCCTCGAATTCCACAAATACTGCTTGCCTCCGGCATATCTCCTCTGCGCGATGAACGAAGTTCAGGTCATCTGGTAATAGGAGGCGGCGTTTCCGTGTCCATGAATCCGGAACCTGTCTCCGACTTTTTTGACGCGATCCACATTGGAGAAGTGCCTGACGATTTTAACAAAGATTTTACTATTCTTGACGCGGCACACTCTTATTTACAGGCTAAGGAATTTTCCAAAGAGGCTTTTCTGCAGACTTTCAGGAACATTCCAGGAGTGTACTTACCTCAGGCTTATTCCTTTGTCTTTGATGCACAAAACACCATCGTAGAGATCAGAAGCGCTCCTGGATTTCCTGAGAAAGTGAGGGCGATAAAGCGGCGTGAAAAGGAATCCAGCGTTCCCGTATCGGTCTTTTTTGCTCCTGAAGCGGAATTCGGGGAGGCATTCCTCGTAGAAACGAACCGCGGTTGCAGTAGGGGCTGTCGGTTCTGTTCGGCGGGTTGGATTCATTTTCCCGTTCGCTACGCGGAATCGAGTCGGTTCCTGAATTGCATAGACGAAGCTCTCAAGGAGGATCGCACCGTTGGGCTCATCGGTTCCGATTTGGCCGGTCATCCGGAGCTGATTGATATGCTTGAGTACATCATCAAAAGAGGCGGAACCTTCTCGTTGTCGTCCATCCGACCTGAGGCTCTGGACGAAAAGACTATTGCCCTCATTGCAGCTACCGGACAGAAAACGGCAACTTTGGCCCCTGAAACCGCGTCGGATCGTATGAAACGGGTAATCGGGAAAAAAATAGAATCCGAAAGGTTCCAAGAACTCATTGCAAAACTCGTCACAGCCGGCATTCCAAATGTGAGGCTATATTTCATGATCGGTCTACCTACTGAAACCGATCATGATATTGAAGAAATCATAGGTTTCGTAGATCAGTGCAGAAACGTATTCTTATCTGCTTCGCGGCCCAGAGGTAAAATCGGGAGCTTGAGTATTCAGGTAAATCCGTTTGTTCCCAAACCCTGGACTCCTTTTCAATGGGCGGCAATGGCCGATTCCAAGGTGTTGGAAAGACGGATAAAGCTGTTGAAGTCAGGAATAAAACAGCCCAATGTTCAACTAAGG
>CAZTJA010000169.1:0-4907 GCA_964613745.1 uncultured Syntrophaceae bacterium | reverse complement strand
GACACCATGCAGTGATAGAATCGGAACCTCCGAATTATTACGTGTTGATTGATCTTGAGTCTTTGAATGGAACTTTTTTGAACGAGAAAAAAATAACAAGAGAAAAGATTTTTGACGGAGATACATTGAAAATCGGTAAACACTCGCTCTTAATGGTTGATTTGAGACCTGAATCGGAAAGACCGAAGCGTAATATCGAGCGGGAACCTGAGAAGAATGCAAGGATTGAAAAGCAGGTTAAAGTTGACGCAAAACAAAAAGCCGATGAGCCGGATAATCCGCTACTCGAGTCATCTGAAAAGCCGCATGAAAAACCTAAGAAAATAGAACTTTTCGGGTCAATAACCATTATTTCCGGTGGAACGCCGCAGATAATCGATCTCTCCAAGCGGCTGACGACTCTCGGTAAAGCCAACGAATCTGATATAAAGTGCTCCGGGTTTTTGGTCGGAAAAACGGCCGCAGTAATTAATAAGAGGCCCAACGGATTCTTTTTGGCTTATTCCGACGGATCCCGCAAACCGGAAGTCAATGGCGAAGCAATCACCACACAGGTTCAGCTACAAGACGGAGATGAAATCGTGTTGGGCGGTACGCGGATGACTTTCAATTTGAGAGAAGAAATTTCAGAGTAGCATTATTTACTTAATCCGATCGGATTACATCCGCATATTTCTGATTACATATTCTTGTTCAGATTTCTTCATCGATCGGGACCGCATCATCGTCATAAACAGCAACAATAATCCCACCAACAGCAAAGCCATTCCGATGTAACCCAACCATTTATATTGTTTCACAGGCTGAATTTGCGGTGTCTCTTTTCTTGAAATGTCCGGCTGTGAAGTTGGTTTGATCACTCGCTCCGTTTTTTCCGTGGCGCCCATCGGCAGCGATGTCGGTGATCTGTTTTCATTTATAAGTTCGGGAACGACCTCTGGAGGGGGCGATGAATTGCCGAAAAGAATTTTATAACTCTTGGTGGGATCATAATGAAAAATAGCCAAAGAGCGACGGTCGAAAGCGAGTACCTTTTCCGGATAGAAAACGCCTTTGCCGCCGGTGAATTCAATTTTTATATAGCGTGTCGAGACGGGATCAATGTTCAGGGACAGCTGCTCTTTGGAGGTCTCTTCCATTCGCACCCGGAAAATAGGACCCGATGCGAGTTTAGACCACGTATTACCGACTAGGGACGGGGCAGAAAATACCGTAGCAATCTTGGAGAATTGCTTTTCATTCGAAGAAACATTCAGGGTGGACACGGGGAAGCCGGTCTCACTTAAGTCCATGATAATCCAGGAATTGCCTGCCGAGTCATGTTTTTTTTCTATAATCTTTGGTTCAACGAAAGTCCGTACGCTCTGTTCAGTTTCTTGGGGGACAAAACTGATTCCATCTACCTTGATCTGTCCGGTGTCTCCTTCCAGAATGCGAACGTGCAAATATTGAAAATTGTTCACGGGATGGGAGATATCCAAAGATGTGATTGACGCAGGCTTGGAAGAACTAAAAATTAACCCGTCCAGCCGTATGACGTACTCCTCTTTGAATGTATCGGATCCCCTGATTTCAACTTTTCTCGCAAAATCCTTTCCAGGGGTATGAATAACAATTCCTCCACTGAGGGTCTTTCCGGACTTGTCAATCCAGAAATCCGAGGATTTCCCAGGGACTCTTTGGGTCTTGACTATTTTCGTCATGACGGGAGCGACTCGCGTTTGCTCGGGACGATAGATGGAGAAGGGCACCAAATTGTTACCGGAATCCACGATTCGTAAATCTTTCAGATCCGGTCTTGTGGCCTCAAGTAATGCTGAATCGAGAGGAATTGCTATAAGTCCTTCACTTGCAGGATCGGGTGGTTTGATTGAGCGGAAAAAATTCCAGCCGGATACGTCAAAATCGGCATGAGCGCGATCCGTCCCGCTGATACACATCCAATAGAAACAAAAGAACAGAAAAATAATGAAAACGTGGTTCAGGATTTGTCTAATAGGCGCAAACATAGGGGCGGATTATAGTTGGCGGACCTATAGGCATCAAGCATAATTTTCTCCATTCGATCGGTTTCAATCCGAAATCCGGCTGATTCTGTAGGTCAACGCTGCAGAGCCCGATATTGAACGACGCCGCCCGAGTTTGTTTTGACTCCTCTTCGATGATAATGTGTCTTCAATTAAGAGGAAGCTCGTTATGGATGTGATTATAACGCACGTAAATGCCGACTTTGATGCTTTTGCGAGCATGGTTGCGGCAAAAAAACTCTATCCGGATGCCGTGATGGTGTTTCCCGGAAGTCAGGAAAAGAATCTCCGGGATTTTTTTATGGAATCCACATTGTACATCTTGTCCTTGGAACGGGCCAAAGACATTGATTTGGACAAGGTGGACAGACTGATAATGGTTGACACTCGGCAGAAACCACGTATCGGGAGATTCGCGGATCTCGAGAAGTCCGATAAAGTAGAAATTCATATTTATGATCACCATCCGGATTCCGATGATGATGTCAAAGGGGATACCGAGACAATTCGTCAAGTCGGCGCCACGACAACTATCCTCGTTGAATTGATCCGTGAAAAGGGAATTGCCCTCAATGCAGAAGAGGCCACGATACTGGCCCTGGGAATTTATGAGGATACCGGTTCTTTTACATTCTCTTCAACAACACATAACGACTTGGAAGCGGCAAGCTGGCTACTCAAACGAGGAGCGAACCTCAATCTGATTTCCAACATGATGACCAACGAACTTAGCCGCGATCAGATCGAAGTCCTTTATGAATTGATCGAGGAATCGGAGGTCGTAAATTTCGGCGGCGTGGACGTCACGATCACTACGGCCGGGGCCGAGGGATACGTAGGCGATTTGGCGATCCTCGTTCACAAATTTCGTGACATGGAGAACCTGGATGCAATTTTCGCAATTGTCCGAATGGAAGACAGGATCCATTTGATTGCTCGAAGCAGCCTGGAAGAAGTAAATGCAGGCGAGATTGCTTCTGAATTCGGAGGAGGAGGACATCCCACGGCCGCAAGCGCAACAATCAAAGATCTATCGCTCTACCAAGCGAAAGACAAGCTCATTAGTTTGTTGCATGAGCGAGTTCGGCCAAAAAGAAGTGCGGGCGAGATCATGAGTCGGCCGGTCATCACTATAGGCCCCGATCAGACGATACTCGAGGCGTCTCAATATTTAAGCCGCTATCAGATCAGCTCACTCCCGGTTGTTCGCGACGGCGGTGTCATTGGAATTCTCCACAGGAACGCAGTAGAAAAGGCATTGCATCACGGGCTCGAAATACAACAGGTTCATGAGTACATGAACCCGGGTGTGATGTTTGTTACACCGGAAGAGCCCATAGAGCGAGTTTTAGGAATGACGGTTGAAAGCCGTTTAAGGCTGGTACCCGTTATTGAGGACGGCAAACTGGTTGGAGTTATCAGCAGGAGCGATCTGTTGGAACATCTAAAGATTCCGCGAACTGCAGATTCCGCCGGGCCTGATGAATATCCGGTTTCCAGAACGCGTTCCAAGAGCATACGTAAACTTATGGAGGAGCGACTACCGCTCCGGGTATTGAATCTACTCAGGAGGGCAGGGGACATTGCCTTGGCTCGGGGGGAAGATATTTATTTGGTAGGGGGCGCAGTCAGGGATCTGCTCTTGAGAAATCATAATCTTGACATTGATCTTGTGGTCGAAGGAGATGGAATCGGCTTTGCAAAGGAGTTTTGCACATCTCTTTCGGGAACCAGAATGAGGTCTCATGCGAAATTCGGCACTGCCGTGGTGTTATTCGAAGACGGATTCAAAATCGATATAGCCAGTGCAAGGCACGAGTATTATGCCAGGCCGGGCGCTTTACCTACCGTAGAGATGAGTTCGATCAAACGTGATCTGTATAGAAGAGACTTCACCATAAATACTTTGGCTGTGAGCATCAAACCGACTAATTTCGGGCAGGTGATCGACTTTTTTGGAGGGGCACGAGATATAAAGGAGAGATCTATCCGGGTTCTTCATAATTTCGCATTTGTTGAAGATCCAACCCGGATTCTACGAGCGATCAGATTTTGCAGCCGATTCGGCTTCCAGCTCGGGAAACACACGCTCTCATTAATGAAGGCCGCCATCAAAATGAAGATCTTTGACAAAGTTGAGGGGAAAAGACTCTTAAATGAGTTTATCTACATTCTAAACGAAAGAAATCCTCTGACGTCACTGACGATTATGGCTGCTCATGGAATTCCCCAGGCTCTTCATCCTGCTTTGGGGATCACGGAAAAAACCAAAGAGTCCGTTGAAGCTGTTTCGGGTGTCTTATCGTGGTGGAAATACCAAGCATTTAAAGAGACAATTCGTCCGTGGCTGGTCTATTTTCAGGCGCTCACGGATTCCGTTTCGGATGATGAATTTAAGTCCGTTTTAGAACGTTTTTCCGTGAGTCAAACCGTGATACAATCATTTTCTATATATCGCTCGGAGATAAATAATTCTCTGGCGTTCGTCGCACGTGAGCACAAGAGACCCAGTGAAATATCTCTCTTCTTAAAAAAGATGCCGATCGAAACATTACTGTTCATGATGGCAAAAACGCCTCGCGAACAGTCGCGTATGATCATATCGGAATACCTGAACAAATGGCGATTCATCAGACCTAGCTTAACAGGAAAAGATCTGATACAATCGGGCTATGTTCCCGGTCCGATTTTCAACGACATCCTGCGTGCAATAACGAATGCTAAACTTGATGGCGAGATCTTCGGAGCGGAACAGGAAATCGAATACACTCGAAAACATTTCCCCATATCGTTGAATTAGGAAGAATCAGGGGAAGTCTCCTGTTCATCTTCCTTGACCGGGAAACCGGCAACAATCATTCCCAAGAATAAAAACCTATG
>CAZTJA010000168.1:0-4951 GCA_964613745.1 uncultured Syntrophaceae bacterium | reverse complement strand
AGATTAACGGCAAATTCCACAATATTTCTTAGTTCACGGACATTTCCGGGATACGGATAATGGACGAGACAACTGCGGGCAGCTTCCGAAAACTTCACTATTTTCTTACCAAAGCGTCGGTTGAACAGGTGTAGAAAGTGATCCATCAGCAGCTTTGCATCACCCTCCCTCTCGGATAGGGGGGGAAGATGAAGTCGGATTACATTGAGTCTGAACAGGAGATCCTCTCGGAACGAACCTTGCCTTACCATGCTTTCCAAGTCTCTATGAGTGGCCGCAATTACTCGAACGTCCACATGGATACCCTTTGAACTACCCAAGGGATAAACCACCTGGTCATCCAAAAACGACAGCAACTTCACTTGGAGAGCTAACGGCAGATCTCCAATCTCGGTCAAATACAATGTACCGGTATTCGCCAACCGGAATCGGCCGGGTTTGTTGTCGATTGCACCGGTGAAAGCTCCTTTCTGGTGACCGAAGAGTTCGGATTCCAGAAGACTTTCGGGTAATGCACCGCAATTGACCTTGATGAAAGGACCTTTGGCTCTTTGAGAAGCATTGTGTATGGCTTCCGCCACGTAGTCTTTACCGGTTCCCGTTTCCCCGGTAATGAGGACTGAAGAATCCGTTTGTGCGATGGCCGGCAGAAGCCTTAGAACACGTTGCATTTCAGGACTGTTGCCTATGAGATTTCCAAAGAAGAAATGTTCGGTCTTCACTTCCGATTGTTTAAGAAAACGTATGTCTTCAACGGACTTCACGAACCCGACGATTTCTCCGTCGGCATCGAGTAACGGTGCAGCCGTGAAACGCACGGGTATTTTTTCGCGACTCTTGTTAACTATGTCCGCTTCCGCAGTTGCTGAACTCCGGTTAGCTGCAACGCAGGCGGTAAGGCATTGCTCCTGACACAAGTTGCTTCTCAAAACGTATTTACAGGGAATTCCGTGGACCTCGGCACTTAGGTAACCGGTGAGAGCCTCCATCCGACGATTCAAGAGTAAAACGCGATGGTGCAGATCGACGATCATTATTCCTAGAGGAATTTCGTCGACAAAGTCGGCAAGCGAAACCGCTTCAGTTATGAGACCATTGATCTTCGGCAAGAATTTAGGCCACAAAAGATGTTGATTTTAGAAGCTAATTATCGCACATGTTTTCCTGATTTTAAAGTATGCTCATTGAGAGCAGCTGCACTATATCCGTAAAGTTTTGTCATAAATTTGAATTTGGGATAACCTGATTCAGATGACTCTCGTCCAACAGATGAATTCAGCATAGCGAATGAGCCGGGACAAAAATGAATTCGTGGGAAAACAAATGGATATATAGACGTGGAGAGGCAATCGGAGCTTTCCTGATCAAGCCTTTTCAGGTATTCACAACCATTCAGGCTTCAGGTGGAATTCTTCTGTTGCTTGTTACGATAATTGCCCTGATCTGGATAAATTCATCGGTTTCCGAATCATATAACAAACTCCTGCACACTCATTTTGAATTGAAGGGCGACTGGTTTACCCTCGATACTTCCGTTCATTTCTGGATCAATGAAGGACTCATGACGATCTTCTTTTTCGTCGTGGGATTAGAAATTAAGCGGGAAATTCTCATCGGAGAATTAGCATCCTTCAAACAGGCGGCCTTACCCGTTGCTGCCGCCATAGGAGGCATGGTCGCTCCGGCTCTCATCTACTATGTTCTTAATCCGGCCGGTCCTGCAGCCAAGGGTTGGGGCATTCCAATGGCAACGGATATTGCATTCACCATTGGAGCCTTGACGTTATTGGGATCACGAGTTCCTCATTCATTGAAGGTTTTTCTAGCTGCATTGGCAATCGTGGACGACTTGGGAGCTGTTCTTGTTATTGCGATTTTCTACACTCCAAGTATCAATCAAAGCCACTTGCTTCAAGCCGTATTTCTATTCAGTATCCTCGTGTCATTCAATATCTTGGGATATCGTAGAGCATTGCCGTATGTATTTATTGGTGTGTTGGTATGGATAGAAGTTTTTTTGTCGGGCTTTCATACCACGGTCGCAGGGATATTGGTTGCATTCACAATTCCGGCTAGATCAAAGTACGATACGGACACTTTTTTGGCTCAGTTGGCGGAATTGCTCGAACAATTCAGGTGTGCCGGCAAGTGTGGTTTTAGCATTTACACGAATGAAGAGCATTTGAATGCCGTAAGGAGCATTGAACGTCTTTGCCGAATGGTGGAGCCGCCGCTTCATCGTATCGAAGCCATCGTGCATCCTTGGGTAGTTTTCGTGGTAGTGCCGATTTTCGCTCTTGCCAATGCCGGAATCGTTCTTGATTGGGGCAAGCTTTGGACGGTAATACAAACACCCCCGTCTTTGGGAATTCTGCTCGGTTTGTTGGTTGGAAAACAGGTGGGTATTACCTTAGCATCTTGGCTCGCAATAAAGAGCGGACTTGCGGCGATGCCTAAGGATGCCAACTTTGGCCAGATTTACGGGGGGGCCATTCTGTGTGGTATCGGGTTTACTATGTCCATCTTCATAGCTGATCTCGCTTTTGGAAGAACTGAATTACTCTACTCTGCGAAAGCGGGCATCCTTCTGGCTTCATTGCTTTCATTCTTACTCGGATTTGGCGTTCTGTACTATGCCTCGGCTATTCGTAGCGTTTCAAATGAAAAAATAGTGAATTGACTGCCGGCAACAGGGCCATGAATTAAACTCCGTGCTTGGTTTTAACAAATGTGAGTTGGTGAAAGTTTTTGTATACTGATATTGGTCGAAACTGTATTAATTATATATCCGGTTCTTTACATTATTTGTGTTTCTAAGGAATTGTTTTCTGCCTATCCGTAATTGAACGTGAAAGGAAAGTCACATGTGGGATCCTGAGAAGATAAAGCGCAGTTTTAAAGCGTACGATATTCGGGGCCGCATACCCGATGAATTGAACGAAGAAGTTGCTTATAGAGTAGGTCGTGCTTACGCTCTACACCTTTCCGCTCGAACTGTATGCGTGGGAAGAGACGTAAGGCTTTCCAGCGAAGCAATGGCTTTGGCTCTGGCTCGAGGGCTGAACGATCAGGGCTGCGATGTTGTGGACATCGGTCTGTGTCCAACTGAGGAAGTCTATTTTGCAGTTTCGCATCTCAAGCTGGACGGCGGCATCATGGTAACAGCAAGTCACAACCCTATGGACTATAACGGTATGAAATTGGTTCGGGAGGAATCCCGGCCGATCAGCGGGGATTCCGGGCTCAAAGACATTGAGAAACTTGTTATTGAAGGTAATTTTGCGGAGGGGCAACGGAAAGGAACCACTGTCGCCAAAAGCACCAGAGCGGAATACATTGATCATTTAATGACATACATTGATCCATCGAAACTTCGGCCTTTAAAGGTTGTGGCCAATTGCGGCAATGGATGCGCCGGCCCAATACTGGCTGAGTTAAAGAAGCGCTTACCGTTACATTTTGTTGAGTTATTTCCTGAGCCTGACGGCACGTTTCCCAATGGTATTCCGAACCCGATACTCCCTGAAACGCGAGGTGTAACCGCTGACGCCGTATTGTCTAACGAAGCCGACCTCGGAATTGCATGGGACGGAGATTGCGACAGGTGTTTCTTTTTTGACGAGAAAGCGAATTTCATTGAGGGCTACTACATAGTGGGATTTCTCGGCAAGGCGTTTGTGGACAAAAATCCGGGGGCAAAAATAGTTCACGATCCAAGACTCGTTTGGAACACCGTGGAGATGGTGGAGCAAGCCGGCGGAACCCCCGTTATAACGAAGGCAGGCCACGCCTTTATAAAAGAGCGGATGAGACTTGAAGACGCGGTTTACGGCGGCGAAATGTCGGCTCACCATTATTTTCGTGATTTCTCATATGCAGATTCCGGCATGATACCGTGGCTTTTGCTGGTTCAATTAATTAGTGAATCGGGAAAGTCATTTTCTTCTCTCATAGAAGAGCGAATGACAAAATTCCCGGTCAGCGGAGAAATAAACAGCACCGTGAACGATCCTCAAGCCGTGATGGAGAAAATTCGTAATCATTATGAGGATCGTAAAATAGGAATGGATTTTATTGATGGATTAAGTATGGAATTTACCGACTGGCGTTTCAACTTGAGGCCGTCGAATACTGAACCGGTCATTCGTTTAAACGTCGAAACGAGACAGGATCAGAAATTATTGGAACTTAAGACCAAAGAGATTCTCGACCTCATAGGATCTTAATAAGCCCTGAGGAATCAAACAAAATTAATTACTTGGTTTAATCATTTTGAAAATTGATATGGAGAAATTTCAATGACTCAGGAAAGTGTAGTTTTCACTCAGGATGATGCCGAACAGCTCAATATGATGGACGATCTTGAACGCGAAGAGTTCATCAAGAAGGCGGTAAGCGATTATCTTCGCTTGGATGATGATAGTAGGGATGCATTGATTAAGAAGACCGGGGCATATCCCAAAATCAACAAACCTGTTCCGGAACCATCGGATCCCGGCAGTCCCCCAGCCGGTCGAAAGTACCCCATAAGTGTACCCGAGGAGCTGCTGAAAAGACTCGAAGCTTTGCCCGGGGATCTACGCGACCATATTCGGGCGGCAATTTTGTATCAGAATGATTCTGAAAGGCAACATTAGTTGGATGACACATTTATTTGGAGGTTAGCTCAACCCGGACCTGATCCAGGTGGAGGGGCGGCGGCCGCACACGGAGGACTTCTCGGTTTAGCGGTTTTGGAGAAGATCATCCGTCTGGAACTTAATCGTGGAAAGCTTGGCGATTTTTGGACTCAAGTTCTCGAAGAGCATACAAGAATTATGTTTCTGATGGACTCGTTGAAAACTTTGGATGTGAAAGCCTATGCAGATTTGGTCAAAGTCAAATCTTTCAGTCCGTCCGATCAGGAACTCGATGCAGCATTTCGGAATGCTGCCGAGTGCCCTCAGCAAAT
>CAZTJA010000167.1:0-4992 GCA_964613745.1 uncultured Syntrophaceae bacterium | reverse complement strand
GGATCATCGGGAACAAGCTTTATTGCTTCATTGAGATCGGCTAGTGCCCTGTCTAATTGTGAATCATTGTAGAAAATGCTTCCCCTAAGCAGGAGCGCTTCGTAATCATTGGGCTCGGCCGCCAACGCTTTGTCCAGATCCTCCAGTGCACGGTCTCCTCTGCCAATGAGTTTGAAAATAAACGCTCGTTTTACCAGAAGCCAAGGCTCTTCGTCCTCAAGGGTTAATGCCTTGTTCAAATCCCCCAATGCGGCAATATAGTTTCCCATGCTGATTTGCAGTACGGCCCTGTTCGTGTACGGCAGAGGATTCTCCGGATCCACCACGATGGATCTACGAAGCATTTCCAGAGCATCCTGATTCTTACCCATTATCATTAAGAGAATCGCCTGGTTTAAATACAAAATGGAATCATCGGGTCGGCTTTTTTGAGCAATCTTGTAATCTTCCAACGCCGATTCCAAATCATTTAAGTTCCTGAATGCCTCAGCCCGATAAAGATAAATATCTTGCAACGAGGGATCCAGTTCCAGGGCTCTATTGAAATCCCGAATTGCCTCATTAGGCTTTCCTGTTTTCAGGAGAGAAAAACCCCTGTGGAAATGCGCTTGAGCATTCCTGGGTTGCATTCGCAATAAGTTTTCCATCTCCGAAGTAGCTGTACTGAAGTCATCGTCCTCAATAGCGATTGCGGCTCTCCCGAAGTAGGCTTCTTCTTCACGAGGATCCGTCTTTGTACTCAAATCAAAAAATTCTTTGGCTTCATGATGTTGGTCCAAGTAGAAATTCGCCAGACCTATACCAGCAAGCAAAGAAGCCGTCTTGCCTTTGAATTCGATGGACTTTTCAAAATCTTGCAAAGCATCCGAGTGTTTTTGCAGTTTGAGCAACAGCCTGCCTCGGGATTCCAAGACATTCCCGTTTTTCGGGCTAATTTCAAGAACTCGGTTGTAGTCTTCCAATGCGCCGCTAAAATCTTCTGCTTTTTCTCTCGATTTCCCCCGCAAGTAAATTGCCTGAACATCCGAGCTGTTTTTCACGATTTCATCCAAAATCTCGAGGGCTTTTCCGAAATGTCCAGAGCTAAGGTACTTCTTGGCCTGATCCATAGGTGTTCGCGGATAAGAAGCCGTAATCATTAAGACGATCAACCCAACGAAGAAAGAAATTATGACGGCGTTCCTCAATGACAGAGTGCGGACAACATTCAACAATCGGCTAACGTGCTGTTTCAATTGTAGCTCCGGATGCGGGTGTAAGCATGGACATACTCATAGCAGGTTACATTCTAAAAGTATTAAGGCATTTGGCGACAAAGCTCGACATATGGTTATAAATTACCTCTATGTATTTAGTCAATCTATTGAAAAGAACAGCATTTTGTGATTAATAACCAAAACGTATGACGCGAATTAGTCCGAACCCGTTCGGAGATAAAAATGAGACTTGACTTAATATCGAATCTGCAATCCTTTTTTCAGCTGAATTTTTTATTCAGTGGATTGGAAGTCTCCTCCACATTCCTGATGATTGCTCGCCTTACTGTGTTCATCATTTTCAGTGTAGGGCTGGCATGGCTCATATTCAAGATTCTCATAAAGTCCTTAGATTGTATCCAATCCCTATTTCAGTCAATTGGATCAGTACCGAAATATTTTTTCTTACTCCTGTTCTTGGCTTTACCTTTGTCGAGCGAAAGCGTAGGGGCTCAGTGGATTGGCTACCTCATCATAATTCTCATATTGATGTTATCCACGGCAGCAATAGCATTCATTCTCGTCCTCTGGAAATATGGAGTGGATCAAGCGGTACGTTTTCTCAATTACGTGAGATTAAGAAGTGAAGTTAATACCCCCAATCATCCACTTCGTGAGGATCCGGCATAAGTGCCTCATCTTCGGTCCGGTAATCAGTCCAATTTTATTAAGTATCTAAGATCTAGTTCCTTTTCCGTTGGATGGTCCGTTAGGATATTTAGCTTACCCATCCAATGAGACCTGCCGGGTTCCTGAACTAAATTGATCAGTACCTCCAGAGGAGCCGATTTGCCTGCAGGAACTACCATTTTTTCCGATTTAAGAACCGCCTTAGGAGCTTCCGGGTGAGTGTTGACAGATAAGACTGTTACGTCTTTCTTCGATTCATTCTTTAAATTGACGGAAATCTTAACTTCTTTCTGGAACGAATTCAGCTTTAAGGAAAACGTGGGGGGCTCCAATGAAAGTTCACGGACTACATCTGCATATAAAGTCAATTTTACGACGGGGCGATCCGCATCATTGGAGTGAACAAAAATTGTCTTTTGCTTTTTACCCGCCCTTAATCCGGTAGTTTCAAAAGTAGCAACAACGGAAGTTTCACCCTTAGGAGGAATCTCGGATGATCCTTTGATAACTTTTGTACAACCGCAACTCGCTTCGAGTTTGTCTATCCTGAGAACATCCGTACCGTCATTAAATACCTTGAATTCCTCCGTGACCTGATCTCCGTATAGGACCCGCCCATAATCGTGAACTTCTTTATCGAATTTGATTACGGGGCCGCCGGACGCGAAGACCATTGTTACGGGGAAAATCACCATAACCAGAACAGCTTTCAACAACTGCATGCGAAATTCTTCTCCTTTTAAATCTGGAACCTCAATGGTATCATGGAGCGTAGTTATAAGGTTTCAAAGACCGCCAAGCGTTTATCGTACAGCATTGGTTATAATCAAAAAATTGCCCTGATTTCAACAGATGTGAATTTGTATTCGTATAGGAGATTTTCATGAGCCCACGAAAGCCGCCCGCTCAGGTGCAATGCGAAATATGCAAGAAAAAAACTACCCCGAGCCTGGAAGACGAACCTACTCTATGTCCTGAGTGCTTTTCTCAATCCGAGATACTGTTTGATGATGAAATGCGCAGGGTTGAGCTTTTGAGAATGATACGCGGAATAGACGTTGAGCTGTACGACATAAAACATCCCGATTCTGTTGCGGAACTAAAACACTGCGGGCAAGTGATACTGATCAAGGCCGGAGATGGATTTGAAGTTAAAATCTGCCTCAGATCAGGTGTTCTTAATTGGATGGAGCAGTTGGAGGACCGATCTTCGGGCTTCAAATCTCTGGAAACCAAGCTTGATGCATTAATCGGGAATGTTTCTCTATTGATTGAATCTTGGGGCGGTGGGCCTCATTATATGGACATATTTTACGTGGATCGTGTCGTATCGACTGAAGGTGAAATCTAAGATTCCGGTTCACCTAGTACCTGATAACAGGAGTTGCTTTTGTTTGGCATATCAATGTGGGAGCTGGTGCTGATCTTGGTTGTGGCACTGGTGGTATTGGGACCCCGACAATTAACGGATGCAGCCAAGGTGATTGGTAAAATTTATCGTGAATTAATCAAAATGACTTCAGATATTAAACAGAGCGTGGATTTTGACCTAAATAGTCCGCCGTCACCGCCGCCCCAGGCGCCCCCGAATTACCTATCGAAAAGCTCTCCCAATGACTTGGTGAATAGGTCAGGCCCGGATTTCTATGCGGACTTACTGGCTCAATCCAATGAGGAGGAGAAGGACACCTCTAAAGTTGACCAGAATAAAACCGCTGAATCTAAAGAAACTAAAGAAAAATCTGAAAAAAATTGAGACCCCGAAATGATCGTGTCCCAAACTCCCGCCGTTTTTTCCCTCATGTTATGATCATAAGCAAATGAATGAAGTATATCTCCTGCTAAGCCCACGCATAAAAAGGTTCAGAAATCGACTGAAGGGGACTGAAAGAGAAAAAATTCGAATTCCGTTCATTCTGGCACTCATTTCCGCTCTGTGGATTGTTGTCTTTTTAATTTTCGTTAAGGCTCTTGTGTATTTCAGCGCGGAAGAAATGTTCGGGACCATTGCTGCCGCCAAACTGCTGTCCATGATTATCTCAACTTTCACGTTCGTAGTAATAATAAGCAACATCATTGCCGTCTTTTCGACTTTCTATTTGGCCGGTGACCTTGAACTTATTTTGAGATCACCGATACCTCCCAGCTCCGTTTACACGGCACGATTTTTAGAGACTTTGACAAATTCATCATGGATGGTTCTCGTTTTCGGCTTTCCGGTTTTCTTAGCGTATGGCTACGTGTTTCATGCTCCTCCGACGTTTTATATCCTCAGCTTAATAGGTTTTGGTGCCATTCTCGTTATGACCACCGCAGTATCCGTTTTGCTCGTTCAAACATTGGTTCGCCTATTCCCGGTGCGAAGGTTGAGAGATCTTTTTGTTTTTATCGGTATTCTGGTTTTTATCGGACTGTATCTTTTGTTCCGCATGCTCAGGCCTGAAGAGATGCTCAATCCGGAAGGTTTTGCGTCTGTGATGGATTACCTGTCCATAATGTCCGAAACCTCGTCTCCGTGGCTTCCTACGACTTGGCTCACCAACAGTTTACGCCCGTACATCACGGGATATGGTTTTCAGGACTTGTTACTGAATTTTGGAGTGCTCCTTTCAGCCGCAATTGTGTTGTTCAGGGTAGTTGGGCATTGTCATGAAAAATATCATTTTGTGGGTTACTCAAGATCAGTAGAGTCCAGAGGTGCTCGCCTGAGCAAGAGTCGTCTCATAAATCTGCTGAACAAAGTGCTTAACCGTGTATTTGATGCTCCCACCGCCAGACTTGTATTCAAAGAATTCTTATTAATGTCTAGAGATTGGGGTAGACTTAGTCAGCTCTTATTGTTATTGGCCCTCATCATCGTATATCTGTACAATTTCAGTGTCTTACCTCAACTCGATTCGGCGGAGGCCAATCTTTTCTTAAAAAATTCCATAGCTTTCTTAAATATAGGTTTGGCTGGATTCGTGATCTCTTCTTTGGGCGTAAGATTCTTGTTTCCTGCCGTTTCAGCCGAAGGCCGTGCTTTTTGGATTCTCAAAGGGTCGCCGGTATCTCTCCACAGAGTCTTGTGGGTGAAATATTTTTTCTACTTGACGCCTATGTTGTT
>CAZTJA010000166.1:0-5039 GCA_964613745.1 uncultured Syntrophaceae bacterium | reverse complement strand
CTTTGATGTTCCACGGCTCCAGATTGCCGGTTTATGGATCGGGAAAGCTTAAGTGCTTAAAATCACGAAAATAAGCGGGCTTACATATCTAGTATATATTTATGGCACAGTACATGCTTAAAGAAAGGCGTCCGGGGAAGAATACGGTACTTTGATTGTAGGGGAGTCACCGGTTAATGATCACCCCATCCGGTAAGAGGAATTGATATTAGACATAAAATTGATAATTGAAATGACTGATGCAGGCTAATAGTAAAGTAAAAATTATTGTAAGCAGCCTATCGGTGTTATCTTCCCCAGAATTAATGCTCGATACTCATAATTATTAGTCGTCCCGGAAAATCCGAACTACATGAGGTTCGGATTTTCTATTTCGAAACGCCCGCAAACTATTTGCTTTTGTCTTGTTTTCGGAGTTCTTCATCTCGTATTTCTCTCCGCAACAATTTTCCGACTTTCGATTTCGGCAGCATGTCTCTAAATTCGATATAAGATGGTACTTTGTAAGAAGCGAGTCTTTCAGAGCAAAACTTAATTAAATCAGCAGCTCCTACTCCTTTTGCATCATCTTTGAGAACCACTATGGCTTTTATTCGTTCACCTACCTTTTTATCAGGTACACCAATGACGCAAGCCCCAACTACAACCGGGTGATCTTGCAGAATCGCCTCGACCTCTGATGCCGATACTCTATATCCCTTGTGCTTCAATATGTCTGCAGACCGTTCAACATATATGATTTCACCATTTTGGCCTGCTTTCACAAAATCGCCCGTTCTGTAATAGATTTCGTCACCTATTTGTACGAATGAACGTTCGGTTTCTTCTGGTTTGTTGAGATACTGTTTCATGGAATGATCGGAGGTTACAAGAAGTTCCCCTATTTCTCCGTCGGGAACCGGCTCCAGATTGGAAGCATCAACGATCTTGACCCTGCGAGAAGGCAGCGGGACTCCAATTGACATTGGTGCAGGCTCAGTTCCATCCAGCCGTGAGTAAGTGACGTGTCCCGCTTCAGTGCTGCCATATACTTGATAAATTGTGGAGCCCACTCGCTGTTTCCATCTTTCAATCACTTCACGAGGCAAAACGTCGCCTCCACAGTAGCAGAATTTCAATGAATCCAATCTATAGGTCTCTTGCCGATCATTCTCGAGGATCATGCGATACAGTGCGGGAACTCCCAACATCCATCTCACTTTGTAACGCTCAATTGCAGCTAAAATGGCATCTACCTGAGGTACGGGCATTAGAACCGTCGTGTTGCCGCAATTAAGACCTACAGCCATGAGCAATCCCAGCGCCATTATGTGGAACAAGGGATTGATAGCTATGTAGCAATCTGATCCCAGTTTCAGCTTGCCGGCAAAAACTTGATCAGTGATGTCATTGACATAAGAAACGTGACCGGCATGGTTTCCCGGAACACCCTTGGGAAAGCCGGTTGTACCTCCTGTATAGAGGATATATGAAAGATCCGTGAGGGGGTTAAGTTCGATTTTGGGTAAATCAATTTTGGTTTTTAACAAAGAATTAAAGAACACCGTTTCGGGTCCTTTAATGACTTTGCCGGACGGCGTTTTATCGAACAGTTCCGCAATGAGGCGCTTAGATAATCGGATCCGGTCCAACAAATTTGTCACGATGATGTTCTGCAGCCCCGTTTTAGGCAGTATTTCCTTAACGTATCCGTAGTTGGTATCGTGACATACTATTGTTTTGGCTCCCGAGTCGTTGACCATGTATTCAATTTCATGGGATGTATAAATTGGCGACACAAGGACGGTAACGGCTCCTATTTTCTGTGCTGCCAAAAAGGTGATGATCAGCTGAATTGAATTGGTTAAGTAAATCAGTATGCGATCGCCTTTTCTTACCCCGAGTTGATGTAACCCCCCTGCAAAACGATCCACATGGTCCTTTAAAGATCTGAACGTGAACTTATCACCTAGAAAGACCACGGCAACATTTTCAGGGTATTGTTCGCAGGCCTTTTCAAATCGTGTGAATGTATATTCCGGCTGCACTAAGTCACTCCTTTTCAATTTCCGAAATAAGCTGATTTCACATCGGGGTTGTTCAGCAGATCGTGTCTGCTTCCTTCGACCACAGCGCCTCCGTTTTCGAGTATGTATCCGTAATCAATAATCGGGATGATTGGTCTCGCATACTGCTCGGAAACAATGATTGACATCTTACGTGTATCCCGTATTTCCTTGATCGATTTAGCGAGTAGATACTGAATTGCAGGGCTGAGTCCAAGTAGCGGTTCGTCCAAAAGCAGCAGTTCCGGTTGGGCCATCAAAGATCTTCCAATTGCCAACATTTGCTGCTCCCCACCGCTCAAGAAACCTCCCAGCCTTTTGGATAGCCTCTCAAGAGGAGGAAAAATGGTAAAGACATAGTCAATCGTTTCTTTCGCTTTCGCGGAACTCGCCAAATAACCGCCTATCTTGAGATTCTCCAGCACGGTACTTTCGGGGAAAATTCGACGCCGTTCCGGACATAGCACTATACCGGCTCGTGCTCGGTCGGCTGGTTTTTCATGGAATATGGATCGACCCTTGTACGTAATCTCGCCTTTCAAGGTGATACGTTCGCCTCCGGCCATTTCCTCTTTCTTACGAATATCGAGCATGATGCCGGACAACATATACATTAGAGTTGACTTACCTGCGCTGTTGGCTCCAAAAACTCCGACAATCTGTTCTTGGTTGCATTTTAGACCTACATTGTTCAGGGCCAACATGTTTTCGTAAAAGACCATGAGTCCGGAGGCTTCAAACATAATCGTACACCTCCTCCGACCCAAAGTAAGCCTCTTTGACTTCTCTAGTTTCCATTACTTCTGCGGCTGTACCTTCAGCAATTTTGCACCCGAAATTAAGTACCATCACGCGATTCGCGAGCCTAAACAGCTCACGGAGTCGATGTTCCACCATTATAAGAGTCATACCCTCCATTTGGAGACGTTCAATGAGAGGCACCATGCTGGCCATTTCGCTCATGCTCAAACCGGAAAAGACCTCATCACAGATGATCAGGTCAGGTCTCAGAGCCAAACACCGGGCCAGTTCCAGGCGTTTCAAATAACCTGTTGGCAAAGAAGAAGCTGATTTATAGGGAACGTAGGAATCGCGTTCGAAGCCGATTTCTTCCAAAATATCGACGGCAGTTGTATCTCGGCTCCCCAATTTACCCCCACCTCGCCATCCACCTGTTCTTTTTGCACGAGGAGAAAAAAGCGGCACAATGAGATTCTTGAATGCCGGTAGGCTGTAATATGGTCGCATGACTTGGAACGTTCGAGTCAGCCCTAAATCGGCAATTTTGTGCGGGGGCAATTTGGTTATGTCTTTACCCTTGAAGTGAACACTTCCTGTGTCGGATCTAAGAAAGCCGGTTATCGAGTTCACGAAAGTCGTCTTTCCGGAACCATTTGGGCCTATTATTCCGACTATTTCCCCCGGATAGACATCGAGACTGACAAAACTCAACGCAAGTATACCGCCGAATTTTTTACTTATGCCGTCAACGGACAGGAGAGGTACCCGGTCCGTACTGGTCACCGAATGATCGGCCATTGCTCATCCTCGAATATTTTTAAATGCTGACCCAACGTTCAAACTGCTCGTATTTCCTGGTTGCGTAATTCATAATTCCTTCGCTCTTATAGACTATGAATAACATCAGAATGATTGCATAAACCGCTATGCGAAGTGTCCCGAAGTCTCTGAGCAGTTCTGAAATAGGTACTAAAATCAGGCATCCTATAACCGGTCCAATAAGAGTGCCGCCTCCACCAACAACAGTTGCCGCAATGGGAATAATTGAAAAATCGAGAGCGAATTGCGATAAGCCTGCCCACATATAGATGTGAGCAAGGCAAGCTCCGCCGAAACATCCGAGTGCGGCCGATATGAACACGGCTAGAGCTTTGTACTTTGTGATACTAATGCCCGATGCCTTCACCGCCTGGTCATTGTCCTTAACGCCACGAAACACCAAACCGACATCCTCGTCAGTGACTCGCCTCAGCACAAAGACAAAGATCAAGACGCTTGCGATAAGTAGGTATTGCTCCGTCCAGGGATTGGGCATCCCGTCAACGCCGATGATCCCGTCCGTACCACCGAATATATCGAGTGCTTCTATGAGTCTACCTGCCAATAAGGGATACATAAGGCTGATGATGGCAAAATATACTCCCCTCAATGGCAAACAGGGCAACAGCAACAGAGTGCAAATGGCTGCCCCGATCACCATTGCCAACGGAATCGTCAACATAGGGGGTAAACCGAGTTTCATATTCAGAAGAGCCGCGGAATATGCGCCCACCCCTATAAAGAATCCCCCGCCTAGTGAAACGAGACCCACATAATTTGCTAAAAAATCGAATCCTATTGCCAAAAGAGCATATACGCAGATTATTGAAACGACCTTTTGCCAATATGGAAACGGGATGAGGACGATAGGCAGAGCCAACAAGCCTATTATGAAAATTAATCTAGGAGCGAGAAGGTAAGCCATTTCTCTCCAAGAGGAGATTGCATAAATTCCGTCGGAACGCACCTTTATGCCGCGGTCTATACGTTCCTTTCGCCGATTGTCCTTTTCCTGATGCATTTAGACCCGCTCCTCCAGTTCCTTTTGCCGTCCGAATAAACCACTAGGTCTCAAGATGAGAGTAAGAATGATTGCCAATATGGCGGTAACGATCTGGAAATGAGCGCCTATGTAGGCAACGGTGAGAATCTGCGCGAAACCGATAACAAATGCCGCGAGAATCGCCCCGGTCCAACTGCCGAGTCCCCCGACTATGCAGACGGCAACAGCCATTATAAGAACATTATAGCCGGCTTCGACTACAATGTTGCCCAAAGGTAGAATCACTATTGCAGCTATGCCGGCCAAAGCTGAACCCAAGGCCATGGAGACCACCGCCATTTTATCGGAATCTATGCCCAGGGTTAAAGCGGCTCGTTCATCCTGAGCCATGCCTTTGAGCGCCAATCCCAATTTCGTGTGACTAACGAACA
>CAZTJA010000165.1:0-5084 GCA_964613745.1 uncultured Syntrophaceae bacterium | reverse complement strand
TGCAGTGTGGTGAGCTCAATAGTGGAAAACGAGCGGGTGTGTGACGGATATCCCATTAATCAAAGGTTCAGGAACACTCATATCCGAGTACGCGAAGGTTCAACAAGACGACTGCTCCAGTCCAGCGGGAGCGACTTACTAGGATCCGACAATAGAAGGTACAAGCCTGCCGACGTATCCCTGCTCCTTGAGAGCCCCCTGGAGCATTTCAGGAATGTTTGCGGGGCGGTACATGAAACGGATCCCTGTGCTTAAGCCGAAACGATTCGCGGCCCTGAAGTAACGCCAGTATGGACGAGGCAGCCTCAGAATGCCAAAGAGTGCTGCGGCCCATTTGGAAAATACTAGGACTCTTTCGTCAAATCCCAAAAAGATTTCCGGGCATTTTGCAGCGGCGGATGTCATCTGCTCAACCGCCTGCTCAAGATCGAGTCGCTCAGACAAATACCATAGCAATTTGAGCGGATCTGCCGGTTCTTTAACAAACCCGTCTCTTATTGCAATTTCCCACAATCGGGTTCCCGGGTATACACGAACTCCGATGAAGAAATGGGCAACATGAGTCACTGGTCTACCATTTTTCTGGAGGTACTTGAGGGCGAAATCCAGGGATTCCTGCAAAGTGCTGTTCGTTTCTCCCGGTCCGCCGATCATAAAAAACCACCAAGCGGCAAAGGCAGTTTTGTTAATGGCCTCAGCCGCCCTGATCACATCTTCGGCTACAAATCCTTTTCTATAATTTGCTATCATTTCGGGTGAAGCGGATTCCGGAGTGATCATGAATGACCGAAACCCTGCTCGCCACATCAAATCTAGGACTTCTGAACTCAGATTTCGCGGCGTTACCCCCATTGCTGTAAAATCAGCTTTCCAAGGTCGCCTGATGATTTCTTCCAAAATGGCATAGGTGTGTTCGGGTGGGTCATTAAAAACAGAATCAACAAATTCAAAAGTGCTCGGACTGTATTTGCGGAGTGCTTCTTCTATCTCGTCGACAACTGCAATCGGGTCGCGCAGCCGCAGTCTATTGCCTTCTAAAGACTGATTATAGGTACAGTATATGCAGCTCTGGCGGCAACCCCGCTTGGTCTGAATGTTGTAGCTGCTGCCGATTTTAAGATAGGGCTGCATGTCAATCCATCTACCAAGATCGGGTCTATGTTGTTCGAAGTTTGCAAGCCTAGGCTTCGTGAAATGGAAGGAATCGTTTTTCAGAAATCCTACCCCCGGAATGTCAATGGGATCCCGGTTTTGGTCTATGGACTCTAACAAGGAAACAAAACTTTCTTCACCATCTGAAACTACGATGAAATCGGCATTAAGCAGTCGCAGTATTTTTTCAGGTATTAAGGCAGCTCCTGAGCCACCCAGCACCAGCGGCACATCAGTCGTGAACCGAATTCGACGAACTACCTGTGCAACTTCAGGAATATATGTCACCGGGTGCAGCATGTTTACATTGTCAATGTTTCGTATAGAAAGGCCAATGACTTGAGGCTGGTATGCCTTTATAACTTTTTCGAGCTCAGATTCCCAATTAATGCCGGAAAAACATAGATCGAAGACCTGAACCTCATGTCCCGCCGTTTCGGCAGCACCCGCCACATAGCAAAGTCCTATTGGTGGAGCCGCCAACAAATCACCTTTTCTGTTACTGTTTATCAACAAAACGCGCACAATTCATACCCTCTGTTACGTATTATACATCAATTCCAGCAATAAATAGAATCTCGTTTATTCGTAATTTCGTTAAGCTACTTGAATCAACATAAATATATCATAGAAAACATTCATGTGTTTACTCTGCACAGGTCTATTCAATCTAACAACTATTCTGAATCCAGTCTTGAGTTGGCTCCAACCAAAGATATCCATCCCTCCGGAATTGACCAACTTGAGACTTGGAAGTTAAGAATGTTCAATCCCTCAGAATAGGACTTGCCGGGTTTAATGTGAAGTGTGGCAAGTTCAGGATCTATGTCGATCTCCGAGGGGTTCAGACAATGAAATCCAGTCCCCATTGCTTTAACTATTGCCTCCTTCATTGACCACAGCCTAGCGGCATAACCTATCTGATCTGTGTTTGACCTTATTCGCTCACATTCATTTTTGGAAAATGCATGCTCAAATGGATAATTATTCATGAATTCGTTTGGAGCGGCAGCATCCACACCCACGGGAATATTCGAATCGGCAACTGCAACCCAAATCTTGTCCCCAAGATAGCTACATGAAAAGCCTAGATGCTTATCATCATCCAAAATGAGCAAAGGTTTTCCCAATCGGTTACGGCTCAACCGGATCGAATCGAAATCAGTGATTGCGAGAGAGGTGTTTATTAGTGCTCTGATCAACGCTGATTTGGCACCGGCCGATGCACATCCGATTGCGATGGCAACTCGATCGGGCGCATTCCCACGAATAACAACCCGTTCGAACAGCGTTGTTTGTAATGCCGAATGCTCAATCTTTATGTTTTGAGGATTCTCTTTCAGCAGAATGCTCATTTCTGAAACCACCGCATGATCAGCTCTTTTGCCAGCATAATGACCATACCGTCTGAATCAAGGGCCCTAGCCTCCCATGTGATACCTTCTTCGTTTCTACTAGTCATGCGAGCTTCAAGGCTAATAAATTCTCCATCGGAAACTTTTCTGGTGAAAAGCATTTCCCCTATTCGAAAAGGTATCATCGATTTTTCCTGATCGGGGTCCCGCATTGCAATATAGAAATTAACGACCTGGAGCAAAGCTTCCAATAAATACGGAGAATATTGATACACAACTTTGCCGCCGAAAAAATCATCTTCATCTTTGTAAACGGTGTAACCTTTGACGGCACTCGGGGAAGTCCCGTCGAGCTTCTCCATGATCCTGTATCGGCCCAGCATGTCCGTTCGACTTGTATACCATTGGAGAACTTCTTCGTGATCCATGGGTCTACTGTCGAGTTCCTCTGGCCGAATGGAAAATCTCGGGTCCGCATTCAGTATCGGTCGATTTTTGCTCAAGATCACCTTTGAACGATAATTATCCGAAAATCGATCGATGATTCGACCGGTGGGTGACAATTCCTTAGTACAAAGCGAAAGTTGACAAATGGTCATGTCGGGATCCGATGTGACGAGTTCGCAGTTGATTGTGGACTCGCGTGGCATTCCCTGGGGGATTTCGAGAATATCAAGAAATTCCGTGTCTCTGATACCGATGACGTGAAGATAAGGGTAAAGAAGTTTGGAGGTCTCTAAAAACGTCTCAATTGCCATAATGGCGGACACAAGAGGATTTTTTAGGAATTTGAAAGGTTTATGATCGCTGACCCAAAGATCGCGCTCACGCGAGAAGCTTCTCTTGGTAATGATTCTCCCTTTTACAAAATCCAGATCCGATATGTCGTCTATCATGGGAAACAGAACTTTCGGGAATTGGAGAGTCCCAGAGACGATAGACCCTGATTTCACGAGAGGTTTGCCCGTCTCGAGACTTACCGTCGGCACTTCAGGCAGAGATCTCATCCAGAGAACCCAATGATCATCTTGGGGGCTAACGAAAATTTCTCTTATGATGAGTTCAGCTAATTCTTCGACATGAACGTACTCGGCATTCATGCGCTTCATAAATGCTCGAATGTCTTCATTTTCAGCCATTCCAGCTCCCGCTATCGGAGGCAGCATGAATGACTTGGAAATAATGTTTGGGGATTCCTGTGCAATTTTTAAAATAAAAGCGGACATTAATCGATTCCCAGCGGAATAATTGCTCTGGCCGGGATTACCCTGTATTGATGCAGCTGAGGAAAGGCACGTAAAAAAGCTCAGGTTCGATCCAGCAAGCGCTTTGTAGAGGTTCAGTGCTCCATCGAACTTGGTTTTAACTACTTTTTGAAAGTTTTCGATAGTTAATTGTGGAATAAACGCATCTTCAAGAACTCCGGCCCCGTGGACTACTCCGGCAATAGTGCCGAAATGCGACCTGACATGGTCAACAACAGTTTCGACCTCCTCCGGAAGAGACAAATCAGCACTTAGATACTCCGCATGAATGTCTTGGGACCTCAAACGATTGAGAGTCTCTCGGATAAGAATCTGCTTCGAGTAATCTTTGGCCTCGGTTTCCAATTCTGCTCGGGAAGACCCCGGTCGTCTTTCGGACAATGACTTTACGATCTGATCAGATTTAGTTACTCCAGCTACTAGGAGGTCTTGAATCTCGGGGGCATCGGTCAGCTTTGTGCGACCTATGAAGACCGGTTTCAAACCAAATTTGCCGAAAGCTTGACCAATGGCGGGCATGATTCCGGCGCAACCGCCTGAGAGTATGACGACATCTCCGTTAATCTCCCTATGTGCATTTTGGCATTCCGCCGGTTCAGCTCTTCCGCCGAAAGTAAAGACTTGTCCCTCTTTCAGTATCAGGTGAGTAAATCGATTGCTTCGATCCAGAGATTTTCGAATGGCAACTCTTAAATCGGTTTGTTCGTCAACAACGAGATAACGGAATTGTACTCCTGAAAATTCTTGTGCTGCACTCAGAAATGTACCCAGAAGCGCCTGGCCGATTAGCTCACCCATCCAGCCTGATTCGTAAGACTTATTGACCAGCAGTGCAAATTTCCTCGAAGGTGAAGTAAGAAACTGTTTCAATACTCCAAAAAGCCCGCTGGTTAAATCTGTAATATGTTCAATGGGTAAGAGGGATTTTTCCAAAGATTGATCGAGGATTATGGCTATACCGGCAAGGTCCTCAATTTCATCTAAGCTTTCCAAAGCGGAAGCCCGATCACCATGATCCGCTAAATTAAAGCCGTTTGCATCAGATTGGCTTGCTTCATTGAACGAGAAGGGAACTATTGAACATCCGTAATCGCGCCGAAAAATCTCGCCCACATGGGTGCGCATTCCAAAGCCACCGGCAGCTGAAAAAACGGCTATAGAATCCATTGGAGAAATTTCAACAGGGCGGGGCTCCAGTTCTTCCACAGGAACTTCTTTGAAGACTACTCGATGTATTTCGGACGTGTAAGACTCGGGTTGGGTGTGGGCCGGCAAAGCCTCCGTAACTTGAGACTTGTCTGGAGTAGTTATC
>CAZTJA010000164.1:0-5162 GCA_964613745.1 uncultured Syntrophaceae bacterium | reverse complement strand
TGCCGGAGGATCACCGGTTTGTCGTTCGTCATGGTGAGCGTATTTCGCCGAATTCCTTTATCCATGAGACCCCAAGCGGATCCCGTATGACTGAGGCCGAGAAACGCGGCGGTATCTTTCAGAAGCGTACGAATAAAGAAGGGAAAGTACGTTTCCGATTATTCGAGAGATACCCGGTCATGGACTATATGAATGTCAAAGTCCAGGAAAACGACAAAATTGAAGCTGAAGGTCAGGTTCTTCTGGAATGGTTGGGATCCGGTTCATCAGAGCTTTTCTCGAGGAATGAAGGTAAGGTCAAGTTTATAGACCTGAAGACTGTTATCAACCGAGACGGCGAACAAGTAGTCATGAATCGGAACGGATCATTGGCCATAACCGATGAAAAGGGTCGTGAACGCGAACGAAACAAAGTTATTTACGGCGCAAGATTGCGCGTGAAAGACAACGAGACCGTCAACCGTGAAACACTGCTGGCTGAGTGGGATCCCTACACAATCCCAATCATCACTGAGGTTTCCGGCCGCGT
The DNA here is from genome assembly GCA_964613745.1 of uncultured Syntrophaceae bacterium. Classification (GTDB taxonomy): domain Bacteria; phylum Desulfobacterota; class Desulfomonilia; order Desulfomonilales; family Desulfomonilaceae; genus CAZTJA01. Next base: position 4,633 of record CAZTJA010000164.1, on the reverse strand, counting down.
GAAATTCGGAGATGTAATCGAAGGACTCACGATGAATGAGCAGCTCGATGAAGTTACCGGATTATCCCGAAAAGTCATCGTTGAATTCCGAGACAAAGACGTTGAAATAAGACCGCGTGTTTCCATCAAAGATGAGCACGGACGTACGATAAAGATCGGTGATTCCGAGGCGCGTTATCTGCTCCCGGTCGGCGCAAACATCATGATTAAGGAAGGTGAGGAAGTTCACGCAGGCGACGTAATTGCAAAAATTCCTCGTGAAACCACCAAGACAAAGGACATCACCGGCGGTCTGCCTCGCGTTGCAGAGTTGTTCGAGGCGCGCAAACCGAAAGAGTTTGCCATCATTTCCGAAATCGACGGTATCGTCGGGTTTGGAAAAGACAAAAAAGGTAAACGTGAGGTCGTTGTTACTCCTGAAGTCGGCGAAGAAAAAAGATACTTGATTCCAAAAGGTAAGCACGTTTCGGTCCATGTGGGGGACTGGGTCCAAGCAGGTGAACCACTCATGGAAGGGTCTACCAACCCGCACGATCTACTGGGAATCAAGGGTGAAAAGGATCTTGCCAAGTACCTTGTTGACGAAGTTCAGGAGGTATATCGACTGCAAGGTGTGAAGATAAACGATAAGCACATCGAAGTCATAGTGCGACAGATGCTGCGTAGAGTGCGCGTAAAAGAAGTAGGAGACACGGACTTCCTGGTGGGCGAACAGATAGAACGATCACTTTTTGAAGCCGAGAATAATAGGGTGGTTGCTGCAGGTGGTGTCCCGGCAACGGGTGAACCGCTTTTGCTCGGTATAACCAAGGCTTCTCTGTCCACCGATTCGTTTATCAGTGCGGCGAGTTTCCAGGAAACGACGAAAGTTCTTACGGAAGCGTCAATCTCAGGGAAAATAGATTTTCTCAGGGGGCTGAAAGAAAACGTGATCATGGGAAGACTTATCCCTGCCGGAACGGGGCTTGGCAGATATAAGAACCTGAAATTGACCCATGTAGCGGGGGAGGAATACGCTGCTCCACGAATAGAGCGCGTAGAACCGGTTCCTCTGGAAGAAGAATTCGTTGAAATAGCCTAGTCGGAACAGTGTTAGTGACCGGTGGAACCGTACACCGGTCACCTTTCGGATATTTAGCTGGACAGATACTCTTTTGTCCTGTAACTTATTTTTTTTAAGTCTGATCCCTCGGAATTTCTCTCGTCAATAAGCTTCAAGCATTACATACGTGAGCGGATTCCCTACTGAGAAGACGTCACACGGTTAACGGCCGTATGATGGAAACACGTAATGCCGACAACAGATATTTCTCGGCATTCAGCCAAAATGCTATTGACAAGCATCTCGAACTTTGAGCATAATGTTTGGATACTTGTTTGGAGGTCGCAACGCATGCCGACTATTAATCAGCTGGTCAGAAAAGGACGACAAAAGCCGCGAAAGAAAACTACGGCACCCGCTCTGACCAACTGCCCTCAACGTCGCGGAGTATGCGTGAGGGTATACACAACTACACCCAAGAAACCGAATTCGGCTCTGCGTAAAGTTGCAAGGGTTCGTCTCACCAACGGGTATGAGGTCACATCGTATATACCGGGTATTGGTCACAATCTCCAAGAGCACTCGGTAGTCCTCATTAGAGGAGGCCGTGTGAAGGACTTGCCCGGTGTGCGTTACCACATAATCAGAGGAGCTCAGGACGCTTTTGGGGTTAACGATCGGAAACAGGGAAGATCGAAATACGGAACGAAGAGACCCAAATAATTATTTCATTCCGAATTGACTCCCTGGGTGCTTACCACAATTAGTGCCTGATCATGAGTCCTGAAAAAGTAGAGAATCGGTCAAACATAATACCGGGTCCGGGTAAACCGCTTCACCGAAGCGGGGTGGGTTTGGAAGGAATAAGCTCTAACGAGCGGCGTAAATCGCAAAGCCTTCCCGACCAAACTAACCTGGAAGCTGCCCGGCGCAGCACGTTCTGAAGCGGACAATAACCGTCCGACACTGGAGCTAGAGCCTATGCCAAGAAAAGGTAAAGTTCCCAAGAGAGAGATTCTTCCGGATCCAAAGTATCACAGTAAGCTCGTGGCAAAGTTCGTTCATGGGATTATGTGGGACGGAAAGAAATCCATCGCTGAAGCCATACTGTACAGTGCACTCGATGTGATGGCGAAACGCGCAAGTGATGAACCGCTAAAGCTTTTCGAGAGGGCCGTTGAAAACGTCAAGCCCGTTCTGGAAGTCCGTTCAAGACGAGTTGGCGGAAGCACGTATCAGGTCCCCGTTGAAATTCGCCCGGAACGTCGACAGGCCTTGGCCATCAGGTGGCTTATTCAGTATGCGAGAAATCGCGGTGAAAAGAGCATGCAAGAGAAACTTGCCGCTGAATTGCTCGACGCTGCTTCGAATAAAGGGAGCTCCGTAAAAAAGAAAGAGGATACCCATAAAATGGCTGAGGCCAACAAAGCCTTCGCTCATTATAGATGGTAATAGATCGTTGTTGAATGCTAATGGATGAACTCGCCGCCACAAGAAATATAGGGATAATGGCCCACATTGACGCCGGGAAGACGACCACCACGGAAAGGATACTCTTCTATACTGGAGTATCGCATAAAATCGGTGAAGTCCACGACGGTGCGGCGGTAATGGATTGGATGGAGCAGGAGCAGGAGCGTGGCATTACGATTACGTCGGCCGCCACAACCTGCAATTGGAAGAAACACCGTATCAATATAATCGATACACCGGGACACGTCGATTTCACGATTGAAGTTGAGAGATCCCTTCGAGTGCTGGACGGCGCTGTCGCCGTATTCTGTGCCGTTGGCGGAGTTGAACCTCAATCCGAAACGGTTTGGAAGCAAGCTGATCGATATGGAATACCAAGGATAGCGTTCATCAATAAAATGGACAGATCGGGAGCGGATCACACCCGAGTCATTGAAATGATGAACACACGTCTGCGAACCAAGCCGCTTCAGCTACAGATTCCGATTGGCACGGAGGAAAATTTCGCCGGAGTAATCGACTTAGTTTCAATGAAGGCGGTCAGCTACGACGAATCTTCCAAAGGTATGCAGACGGCAATATCGGATATTCCCGCCGAGTACCTCGACCGAGCCGTCGAGGAAAGACTGAAACTGGTGGAGAGCATTTGCGAACTGGACGATGATCTTTTGGAAAAATATCTCGAAGGCGATACCGATGTTCCCGCAGCGGATCTTTATGAGACGATCAGGAAGGGAACCATCGATCTGAAGATCACACCGGTTTTGCTGGGTGCGGCTTTCAAGAATAAAGGGATTCAGCAATTACTTGATGCCGTTGTAAACTTCTTGCCCTCACCCCTCGATGTTCCCGCCGTGGAAGGTAAAGACATCCGCGGTCGCACGATAACGAGAGCAGTTGACGGACCTTTCTCGGCCCTCGCTTTCAAGGTTATGAATGATCCTTATACAGGGAATTTAACCTTCGTGCGTGTTTATTCGGGGAGACTACAATCGGGCTCATCCGTTTACAACGTGAACAGCGACAAGAAAGAACGCATCGGTCGCCTCGTCAAGATGCACGCCAATCAGCGTGAGGATGTGAAGGAAGTCGTTGCCGGAGATATAATTGCCGCAGTAGGTCTAAAACTGACCAAAACCGGTGATACACTGGCTGATGAAGACCATCCCATAGTGCTTGAATCAATGGAATTTCCGGAACCGGTCATTTCTCTGGCTCTCAAACCGAAATCCCGTGACGATGTTGAAAAAGTATCAAGGGCACTAGGCAAATTGCTCCGGGAAGATCCGTCGCTCAAGGTTAAGCTAGACAAGGAAACCGGTGAAACAATCTTGTCGGGGATGGGAGAGCTACACCTGGAAATAATCGTCGATCGATTGCAACGCGAATTTCAAGTAGCTTGCGAGGCGGGCGAGCCCCAGGTAGCTTATCGGGAGACGCTGACTCAGGCTTGCGATATCGATTATCGGCACGTCAAGCAGACCGGCGGAAAGGGCCAGTTCGCCGAAGTCGTTATGCGGATTGAACCAAACACACGCGGAACCGGTTTTGAGTTTATAGATAAGATCACCGGCGGGGCAATACCGAGAGAGTACATCAAACCTGTCGAACAGGGCGTAATCAAAGCCATGGAGTCCGGTAGTCTAGCCGGATCCCCGATAGTAGACGTGAAAGTGACTCTCACGGACGGTAAATATCACGAAGTAGATTCATCTGAAATGGCATTTAAGACAGCGGGATTCATGGCGATGAAGCAAGCTGCTTCAAAAGGAAAGCCGATCCTGCTTGAACCCATAATGGATGTGGAAGTAGTAGCGCCCGGGGAATTCCTGGGAGACGTGCTAGGAGACCTTACGGCGAGGCGTGGAAAAATACTCGGCATGGAGAGCCGTTCCGGAATTCAAACAGTGGGAGTCCGGGTGCCTTTGGCACGAATGTTCGGATATGCCACCGACCTGAGGAGCCTCACTCAGGGCCGAGCGACCTTTACAATGAGATTTTCCCATTACGAACCGGCGCCCCAATCAGTGACTGAAAAAGTGGTTGCCGAGTACAAGCAATCTGGAGGAGCCCATGGGCAAGGCGAAATTTGAGCGTACGAAGCCTCACGTGAACATT
>CAZTJA010000163.1:0-5213 GCA_964613745.1 uncultured Syntrophaceae bacterium | reverse complement strand
CTCGCACCGGCTGCATGTTTCATTGCGGAATGAAATACCGGAGCAAAAAGAAACCCGAAGCCGGTCTGGTCGATACACCGAGCAACCGTTTCAGCGGATTGGCTAAGGTCCGCTCCCAATTGTTTGAGCACATCGGCACTTCCACAGGAGCTCGATACGGATCGGTTCCCGTGCTTTGCAACGCGAACACCGGCTCCCGCAAGTATAAAGGCCACCGTTGTGGAAATATTGAACGTCCCGGCTCCGTCTCCTCCGGTACCGCAGGTATCCAGCAGTGGAGAGCCGTCATCATGAACGGGAACTTGCAATGACTTTCTTCGCATCACTTTGGCGGCTCCGGTGATCTCTTCCACCGTTTCGCCTTTCATCTTCAACGCCGTGAGAAATGCACCTATCTGCGCTCCAGTCGCACATCCGGACATTATCTCGTCCATTGCCGATTCCATTTCCGATTCCGCCAGATGATGACCGGCTGTAACTCTCTTGATCATCTCTTTGAGCATTGTGTTCTCCTCACATGCATGCGGATTTGTGCCCTGAAGGTTCACATTTCCTGGAAACTCTGTACTGACCTCTGTTGAACCGACTCGCGAGACTCAGGAAATTCTCGAGAATTCGCTTGCCCTGATCCGTCAAGATGGATTCGGGATGAAATTGCACACCATATATGGGCAAATCTCTATGCTTGAGTCCCATGATCTCACCTTCATCACTAACCGCCGTGATCTCAAGGGTTTCAGGAAGGCTTTGCTCTTCGACAATGAGACTGTGATACCTGCAGGCCTGAAAAGGTATCGACATTTCATTAAATAGCCCGGTACCCGTTGTGAAGATCGGAGACGTTTTTCCATGCATCAATCTATCCGCTTCTATGACGCGGGCACCGAAAGCGGACCCAATGGACTGATGCCCGAGGCAAACTCCGAAAATCGGAACGATCCCGGCAAAGTGCCTTATCAACTCCAATGAAATCCCCGCTTCTTCGGGACCACCCGGGCCGGGAGATATCACGATGGCCTCCGGATCGAGTTTCTCCACTTCCTCAAGGGAGATTGAATCGTTTCGAAAGACCTCTACCGTTTGTCCCAGCTCCTGAAAATATTGAACCAGATTAAATGTGAAGGAATCGTAGTTGTCGATTACCAGTATCATTCCAAACCTCCCTTTAATTCCGATGCCATAATGAGAGCCTTCCGCATGGCTTCGGCTTTCTTGATTGTTTCCATGTATTCGGATTCGGGTACGGAATCGGCCACTATTCCCGCTCCCGCTTGAAAATAGGCGCTGCCGTTTTTCATCATTACCGATCGTATCGTGATGCCCATGTCCATGGCTCCGCTGTACGAAAAGTAGCCTACGCATCCCCCGTACGGTCCCCTGTGCTCAGGTTCCAAATCTTCGATTATCTCCATGGCTCGAATTTTCGGAGCACCCGTAAGTGTTCCCGCGGGAAAAGTTGCTTTCAAAACATCAAAGGCATCCTTCCCTTCAGCCAATTGAGCCTTAACATTGCTGACCATGTGCATGACGTGCGAATAGCGCTCTATTGTCTTAAAGGAATCCACCACTACGGATCCCGGGCCGGCTATCCTACCCAGGTCATTCCGAGCCAAATCAACCAGCATTACATGCTCGGCACTTTCTTTCTCGTCAGACAAAAGCTCCGTTTCAAACGCCAGATCGGATTCTAGAGTGCTCCCCCTCGGGCGAGTACCTGCAATGGGTCGCAGGGTTGCCTCGTCGTCTCTGAGCCTCACCATAACCTCCGGGCTGGACCCTGCGAGACTTTCATCGGAAAACCGGAGAAAGAACATGTAAGGAGAGGGATTAATCATTCTGAGGCTTCGATACACGGAAAAATTGTCTTTCGGGGCCAGGCATGAAAATTTCTGAGAAAGCACTACCTGAATTATGTCGCCGGCTTTGATGTGCTTTTTTGCCTGAATTACCAATTTCTCAAAATCGGTTTGAGACAGATTCGAAGCAAACTGTATGTCCCGGCCTTTGGAGCCGTTCGATGTTATATTTAATCCCGCATCCAATTTTGCCTTTAAGAAGTTCAGTCTTTCTAAGCCCAGGGCATAGGCGGATTCAGGCGAATCAGATTCCGACGGATCTACGACCGTCACCAGTATGATCGTGTGCTTGAAATTATCGAAAACAACGAGATCACGTGTAATCATGAAAGCCGCTTCAGGAAAGTCGGGATCTTTCTTTCCGAGATTGGGAATTCTTTCGAACCGACGGATCATGTCATAGGAAAAATACCCTACCGCTCCTCCAAAAAACTCCGGTAATCCTTCAACCTTAACTGGTTTCCAACTCGATAAAATGGACCGAAGCTCTGTTACTATGTCGGTCGATTTAAAACGAAATTTCCCGGAATCAAGATCATGGATCTCCACTCCACCCTTGACCGTTTTAAGCACGGATTTAGGATTGCATCCCAAAAACGAGTACCTGGCCCATTTCTCACCACCTTCAACACTCTCGAGCAAGAAGGCATGAGATTCCGCTCTCATCTTCATAAATGCTGAAACGGGTGTGTCCAGGTCCCCGGGCAATTCCATGTATATGGGAACCAGGTTTCCTTTGCCGCAATAAGCTTCAAATTTTTCAAAATCAGGATTCATGTGCCGTCCCGTCCACTTTGATTCGAAAACAAAAAAGCCATGGGGTCTGCCCATGGCTTTAAGTCGTGTCGTAGTTTATATTAGTTTACAAATCCGACTTTAGGCAGACCTCCATCGCTTATTATTCAACCACCACCAATTGTTGAGATTAAATACGCGCGACATTGTCCACCTTGGGCTTAGCTTACAAAAAAGCCCTCCGGTTTGTCAACCCAATTCAACAGAAATTACATAGGGAATAATGACGGTATCCTCTGAGCGGCCATAATGTCCCCGGATGCTTTCAGTTTTCCGGTCATGAAAGCCGTCATTCCGTTGAGTGTACCATTGCACATTGCCAGCCAATCGTTGTCCAATAACGAGAGACTTACGTTTGGACTGGCGTGAACTCCTGATTCAACCTGGCATGTACCATCTTTAATGACCACATACCAATCTCCACTCTGATCACCTGAAATGTGGAATTGATATATCACGTTCAATCCTGCTGCCGCAGCGGAATTGAATACCTCAGGCATCTTCTGAAAAACTTCCGGTACTGAACTGAAAGCCATGTCTTCTCCTTAAAAATGGGTTTGTCTCGCGGGAATCAGTTCCCGTGTAAAACATTCGGATTTCGTTTAACTGCACACAAGGCGAGTTCCAAAGTGTTTTCCAACGAATGGTTGACTCGCCGGTCACCTATGATAGAATGGTACTATAGGGTAAGAACAAAAATATCCTTATTTCACCCAGTAATTCCCGCTTCACTCAACATCACTCACGTCAAACATTCCATACACAAAAAAAGCTCATGAGGCTGATTTCGCTCCGCTCATAAATACCTCAAGTAGAGCTTCCGCTATCCTATTTTTTTGGCTTTGGCCTTTAAGGTGCTGATTTTCCAGCACCATAGCGGTTATGAAACTTTCCAACGCGCCCAGAAAAATGTACGTTAAATAGCGGGCTCTTACATCGGACCGTATCTTGCCGCTACTTTGGGCTGACTCAATCATCGCCTCCGTCCGGTCCATGAACAACTTGAACCAGCGCAATCTGTCATGGGTCAGATTTGAAGCGGATCGGGAAATTTCTGTTATGAAAATGTGGACCAAATCAGGTCTTCGTTCATATTGGTCCAGAAAATACCCAATAACTACGCCAAGTTTATCTTCTATTTCCGCATGTTCCGTATTGATCTGATCCATTCGACTGAACAGTCCGTTCCACCATTCATTCAGAATAGCATCGAATAGATCCGCCTTGCTTTTGAAATAATGATAAACTAAGCCGTACGAAATACCTGCAGTCTGTGCAATGTCCGTAATTCTAGCCTGATGAAAGCCCTTTTCTTTTATAATTCTACAGGCTGCATCGAAAATGAGCGATTCACGTTCTTTTTTGATTTGTACAAGGTTTCTCGCATTTTGCATTCAACGGAAAATAGCAGCAGTCGATTGACCTGTCAATCAAAAATACCGTCGTTTTTATTATACTAATCGAGCTTACATGCGTGCACAACGTTTTTATGAGGTATCCATGTCACGAGCTGATAGAAAAGCAACAGGAAAGAAATCAATAACAGGAAAAACGATCAAGAGATCAAGAAAAACGGGATTGCCGCCGGGAACACTTTTGCATGTTGGTCAGGTTTCCGACAGAAGCATCGGCCTTAAACTCATGGATTATAACGAAACCTCACTCCGAGAGGAAAGCGGTACCTCAATACACGGCTTGCCGGATCTGAGAAATTCCCCGACCGTAACTTGGCTCGATGTTGATGGAATTCATGATGTTCACTTGGTGTCCGAGCTGGGAGAAATTTTCGGAATCCATCCTCTTATCCAGGAAGATATCGTCAATTCTTCTCAGAGACCAAAGATCGACGATTTGAAAACCTATATTTTCATTGTCTTGAATATGCCGTCTTACGACCGAAAGGAGGACGCCATCATCCCCGAGCAGATCAGCCTCGTCTTGGGAAAGCACTTTCTATTAACATTTCAGGAAAGACCCGGTGATCCATTTGACGGAATCAGACGCCGGATTAGATCTAATCTGGGTAAACTACGACAAAACGGACCTGATTTCCTGGCTTATTCCATTCTTGATCAGATCGTAGATAATTATTTTGATATTCTCGAAAACATTGCAGAAACCATTGAACTGCTCGAAGACGAAATTGTCAATTTTCCGAGCAGGTCCACCCTTCCCAAAATTCACAAACTTAAGACCGACATGATTTTGCTGCGAAAATCAGTTTGGCCTATGCGGGAGTGCATCAGCAAATTGGTTTTAAGTGACTCAACTTTGCTGAATCCCGAACTAAAACCCTACTTCAGAGATGTTTACGACCACACGATCCACATCGTCGACACCATGGAAACATATCGGGATATCGTTTCAGGGATGCTGGACATCTACCTTTCAACCCAAAGCAACCGACTGAATGAAATTATGAAGGTCCTCACCATAATAGCCACCATATTCATTCCTCTCACTTTCTTGTCTGGTTGGTATGGGATGAATTTCAAGTACATGCCTGAACTGGAGTGGCATTACGGATATTTCATGGTGATGGGGGTTGCTGCGACAATTGCG
>CAZTJA010000162.1:0-5225 GCA_964613745.1 uncultured Syntrophaceae bacterium | reverse complement strand
TTTTCAGGGGGCATCCCCAAAGTATGAGCGGAAAAGCCGCGCAAATCGGAAATCAGCATGGAAATTTCGATACTCTGGCCACCGAGCTTCATGCCCTCATCGGAATCAAGCACTTGATCGGCAATTTCCTGGGTTACATACCGTCCGAATGTATCCCTGATGAAATCCCGCTGGCGAATGCCGCGAGACATTTCATTGAACGCCGATACCAGCAGTCCCAGCTCATCATTGGTGGTGACCGGAAGCTTCTGGTTGTAATCGCCTTTGCTGAACTTTATTGCCGCATCCGTGAGCATATTGATTGGCTTTGCAATCCAGCGGGCCATGACAAACACTACGAGCGATAGAACGAGAATACCGGCAATACCCAGACCAATGTACAGGGTACCCAGGACGTAAATGGGTCGCATACCCACGGACAAGGGAATTTCGATCGCAATGAACATGTCGGTATATCGACTCTTTTGGAAACCCCCAAAATACGGTTGGTCTCCTACTTCACCTATCCCTATCCAGTGGCTCTTTTCCTCAGACAGCGCTTGCCTCATTTGTATATGAAGTTCATCGTTGGATTCACCCAGCTTGCGCCCGAGCAGCTTTTCATCGGAATGAAACAGATACGTTCCATTCCTGATAAACATGGAAAAGATCGTCTCGTGAACTTCGTCAATTATCCGTATGTGGGGAAGGCGTGACTGAATCTTCGATATCGGAACCGCAGCCGCAAGCACCCCCGCAGTAATACCCTGTTTGGTGGTAATTTTTTGAGCCAGCATGACTACGGTCTTGTCTGAAAAAGGTGATCGAGTAGGTGCGGAAATTTTGGCATGAGTCGAATCAAGAGCGTCAGCAAACCACGGTTCCATTAACGGGTGGTAGTCCGGACGGGGTGTAAACTTGTCGGAACTCGTGATGATTTCTCCCGAAAGAAGAACGAACAGCATTCCTTCAATCCCGAAGCTCGCACTGGCTTCATCGAAGAAAGCTTTCAGCTGCGACTTCGTGAGGTCTGCAACCGTTTCACGCATTGCGAAAAGATTTAAAGCCTGGATACCGTTACCCAGTCCGGAATCAATTTCATCGGCTGCCTGCTGCAAAGCTGCCGATCCGAGGTGGGTGAGTTGTCCCCATATGATATGCCGAGCAATGAAAAAAGAAATGAAACCCGCTGCAATGAGCCCGAAGATGACGGGCAATATGATGGAAATGAGAAATCTGTTACGCAGCTTTTTCATTCACTAATTCAAGGTTCTCATGTGCTTGATGATTTCCGCGCCGAAACCGGAACATGAAATCTCCGTAGCTCCGGGAAGTTGGCGTGCAAGATCGTAGGTAACGGTCTTTGCCTGGATCGCCTTGGATATACCTTGAATGATTAGATCAGCCGCATCTTTCCAACCGATATGTTCGAGCAACATAGCGCCGGAAAGTATCATCGATCCGGGATTGATCTTGTCTAACCCTGCGTATTTGGGTGCGCTGCCGTGTGTGGCTTCAAATATTGCGCAGCTGTCCCCAATGTTGGCACCTGGAGCCATACCCAGTCCGCCGACCTGAGCGGCCAGTGCATCGGACAGATAATCTCCATTGAGATTCGGCAATGCGAGGACTTCGTATTCCTTTGGTCGCAAGAGCACCTGCTGGAACATGGAATCCGCAATCCTGTCATTTAACAGAATTTTGTCATCAGGAAGTTTGCCGCCGTAATTCTCATTGAGATCGTCTTCAAAAATGACTCTGTCCGAAAATTCTTCGCGTGCCAGTTCATATCCCCAATCCCGGAATGCGCCTTCAGTGAACTTCATTATGTTGCCCTTGTGAACCAGCGTGACTCTGCGTCGATTGTTCTTCAATGCATACCGGATCGCTCTGCGCACGAGACGCTTGGTTGCACGGGCGCTCATGGGCTTCACGCCTATGCCCGAGTTGGGATCTATATCTACCGCCATACCGTCACGCAAAAAGGTAATGAACCGGGCTGCTTCATTGCTGCCTGCCTTCCATTCGATACCGGCGTAAAGATCCTCGGTATTTTCACGGAAGATCACCATGTTTACGTCTTCGGGTTTTGTTACGGGTGCAGGAGTTCCCGGAATGTACTTAACGGGCCTGATGCAGGCATAGAGATCGAGCTTTTGGCGCAGCGTCACATTGAGACTTCGTAAGCCGCCGCCCACCGGAGTCGTTAAAGGACCCTTGATGACGATCATTGCTTCCTGAATGGCCGAAAACGAATAATCCGGAAGGTATTCTCCATATAATTCGAAGGATTTCTCCCCGGCCGGTATTTCCCACCAGAATGCCTGACGAGTTCCTCCAGAGCTGATCCTGATCGCCTCGTCGAATACCGCCTTGCCTGCGGCCCATATGTCCGGGCCGACTCCGTCTCCCACGATAAAACCTATTATTGGATTGTCCGGGACTATCATACGCCCCGAGGGATCCAGGGTAACCCATGTGCCGGCTGTAGGCGGCTGTTCAAAAGCTTTCATAATCCGCTCCTAATAGTCATTAAATGAGAATCACGGTAATTATGCAAAGAGAGTCGACGGCATACGACTACTCTAAACACTAAATTATGACACATGTGAGTCGTTCCGTATACGATAAAGAGGGAAGGCGAGGGAAAGAATGCTAAATTGACCGCCGATCATAAACCGGCGGTCGTCAGGGGTAGGACACGTCTGAAATCGACCTGAGTGTTTCCTTTAGGGCCTTATCTATGGCCTGCATTACTTCTGTTCAGCAGAATTCGGCGACTCTTCCAATCCTCTGAAAACGGTCGCATTGGCAAGTCCCGGAGGTACGGCTCTGCCGGCCGGCTGAATCTGTTCGCTCACGGTCTTTGTCCACAGCAATTGAGCATGAGCGTCCGTAGGTTTGTCATCGCACCATTTTAGGCACACAAAATTGGTCAAATGGAAAATTCCCGCAACCACGGCACAGATCACGGATACCACGGCGGCGGCAACCAGCCCGGCAACTATGAGCCTGCCTCTTTTGGCGGCAGGCAGATCTCCCGCAGGTGGACTCGCTTCTTCTTTCAGTTCGGGAGCGGTTGATTCCTGAATCGGCTCGCTCGTAAGCTTCTCCGGTACAGATTGAGGCTCACCCGCCGAACTCGTTTCCTTCTTCTCGTTCTCGGTCATGGCAATCTCCTTTCCATACCGGCGTCAAATAACCATCGGGGCCTGTGCGGACAGGATGATCAGAGCTCTAAGACTCATTCCACCGATCAAAACGCAAAGGTCCGCACCGACAACAAGAAACTTGGGCATGTGACCGTATTCCTTGAATTCGACAATACTTAATATGAACGGAATAACGATGCCGATGCTGACCACCAACGCCCAAAAGTAAGGGCTCAAGCTCCCGGATATAAGCATTGATGCGGATTCCGCAGCCTCTACGGACCGAGTCAAAGACATAAAAATGAGAAGCATCAACACGGCGCCTTCAACGGCCAAAAAGATCACGTGTCCCAAAGCAAAATTGGATAACGTCCGAATGGTGTTGATATCGATAATGGCGGCACCTATCATTGCCACCGCCAAACCTGTCGAAATCGCCGAAGCCAGGAACAGGACCGGCATTAAAGGTGTGTTCCAAAAAGGAACGCCGTTTACCACTGCAATGAGAACACCCGTATAACCGGCAGTTGCCACCGCGAGAAAGCTCCCGACTATTTCGAGGTGCCACACGTATTTCTTGATCTTTTTTCCGATTACGGTGATTTCATTCAGAGCGGCTGCATAGAGGAATGCTACAGGGATAAAAATCCCGAGGATGAGAACACCCCAGGTGATCATGCTCCGGGCGTTACTGAGCATGTAGGCTTGCCGCCATGGTTCCCACAGACCGGCTTCAAGGTCTAGGACGAGACACACGGTTCCGATGGTGATTAGCGGCCCTGCTGCAAGGGATCCGGCTCTAGCCAATGTTTTGGACCAATCCGGCGCGAGCAGTTCACATGCGGCCGCGGCAAGAAAAGCCCCCGAACCAGCTCCCGCAAGGAACAAATACGATATGATCAGCCAACCCCACTCGTTCTCAGGCATAACCGGCTCCTTTCTACTACTTTAGTGAAAGCCCTGTCTAAGAACATTGCAGATTTCAATGGCCGATTCAAGATGTTTGATTTTGTGGAGGAAAATGGCGGCAGAGGGTCGGAAAACTTGGCTCTCTAAGTTTCCGACCCAGCCGCCGGGCAACTTGGCCCGTGCGTATCGTTATTCACGCCAAACCCGGAATGCGGCTACCCGGGGTGAGCGGATGTATCCAAATTGAATTCTGCGGAACGAATTTTGCTCTTTAACTATTCAGTCTATGATTAAAGGATCGTCGCAATTACCTGTGAACAAGAATCGACCTGATAAGGTATTAACAAATATCGTGCCGGCATGATTGGGAAGGGAATTAAACCGGAAAAACGATTGCTTAAGTCACCATTCCGCATGCGAGGCTACTCCATACTTGTTGCATGGTGCACGTTTTCGGGTAGTAGCGGCATTGCATAGTGCAACCTTAGGCGTCCGACATGTATGTGGCTCGTTTGCGAGCTTAATTCGCTAAATGAGTCTACTATTCTCCGTGGCACATCACGTTACCTTTTATGTTCTTACCGCAGGAGCAGCTATGATTATTCGAAAAGAACGACTCGACGATATCGAACAGATCACTCACGTGAACGAGGCAGCGTTTCAAAATCATCCATACAGCAGGCAAACGGAGCACTTCATCGTGAAAGCACTCAGAGCGGCAAATGCGCTCACAATTTCACTTGTAGCAGAAATCGACAACATTGTTGTGGGCCACGTTGCCTTTTCAAAAGCTGTCCTTCCCGACAGCTCTTCGGATTGGTACGGCCTGGGGCCGGTTGCCGTGCTGCCGAAATTCCAAAGGAGAGGGATCGGGAAATCGCTCATAATCGAGGGACTAGGTATCCTGAAAGGCTACGGAGCTGCCGGGTGCGTCCTGGTAGGTGACCCGAATTATTATAAACAATTGGGATTCTCTAACTATCCAGACCTTAGTTATCCCGGCATTCCGAATGAAAATGTCCTGGCATTTGCTTTTGGCAACGAAGTGCCGTTGGGAACGGTGAAATTCCATGAAGCCTTTGCTGCGGTGGAATAATTTTGACCCGGACAGTGTGCGGATGCGAATGTCAAAAGTTGTTGCGAAGTGAAACAAAAGGCGCGAAGCTGCTTTTTGTGAATTATTGA
>CAZTJA010000161.1:0-5435 GCA_964613745.1 uncultured Syntrophaceae bacterium | reverse complement strand
GAACTGAACGCAGTATCCGCCAAACTGGCGTTCATCAAATTAAATTCTATTCAGGAACAATTTGAATACTATTTCTGCTCTTTTCCAATGGAAAATGCTTTGCCCAAATAGTTGCCGACCCCGTAATAGCCTCGTGAATAGTCCGGTGACCAGAAGAACGGCTTGATTTTTTCTATTTCCGGTCCCTTCTCTCCGATCACTGCTTCTTCACATTTTATGTCTAGAATTTCCCCAATAAATTGTGTGTGCAATCCTATTTTATAGGTGTGTATTACTTTACATTCCAGAATCATAGGAAATTCAGCTACGAATGGCGCATTGACCACATCACTTTTTTTTGCTGTGAGGCCGGTGGCTTCAAATTTGTCCGTGTCCCTTCCTGAAGCAATACCTATGAAATCAGATTCCTTGACATGATTCTCGGAAGGTATGCTGATCGTAAATGCCTTCTGGTCCATAAGATTTCCGTAGGTGTGTGTGGCTTCTCGTACAGAAATGGTTACACAGGGAGGTGCTGAGCAGCAGATGCCCCCCCATGCTACCGTCATTACATTCGGATTGCCCGATTTGTCATATGTCCCCACCACAAGTACCGGCGTAGGGTACAGAATTGTTTTCGCGCCGATTGATTTTTTCATTCGATTGCTCCCTGAACAATTCAGACTTGGAACCGACTAACGGTTTTTTCCAGTATGCTTCTCTTTTATAACTGAGCACAAAGCCACATTAAGTTCAAATGATTTGATCAAGAAAGGACCTCAATATTAATAGTTGACCGTAACAGGTCGGACGAATATCCTTAAAGATCAGGGGTGATAAATCATAGTCGATAAGTTGCGCAGTAACAGATCGAACATTGCTGTAAACTCGAAATTGAATTGCAAAGCAACCAATTGTAGTTTTGCGCCTGAATTCAAACCTTCATTACGTAATTCCGGTGCTCAAAAGAGAAACTCAAACTAAAGTTCACGATTCGAAAAAAATTATAAAGGGGGAATTGCATGGACAAAGAACTGAAACCACATGTCTGCTGCTGTGGGAAATCGTCGAATAGTGAGAAAGAAGAATCTCTCAATACGGGAACAGGCCTCTCACGTAGGGGATTTCTCGCATCTCTCGGTATGGGAGCCGCAGTTGCGGCAAGCGGCATATCAATCCCGGAGAAAGCTTCGGCAGAGCCGATTGCTGCGGGGGAGTTGGTTCGCGTTTCACTCCGAATAAACGGCACGCCTCATTCAATACTCGTCGAACCGAGATGGTCCCTGTTGTACATCATTCGTGAAAAATTCGGTTTGACTGGTACAAAGGTTGGTTGCGAGAGAGGCGAATGTGGAGCATGCACCGTTCTTGTTGATGGTAAACCCCGTTATGCTTGCATGATGTTGGGCGTCGAATCAGAGGGGCTCGAAATAACTACTCTTGAAGGGCTCATGGACGGAGAAAACATCGGTCCCGTGCAACAGGCTTTTCTGGAAGAGGATGCCCTTCAGTGCGGGTACTGTACTCCCGGCCAGATTATGTCGGTTGAAGGTCTGCTTCGGAAGGATCCGAATCCTTCGACGGAAGCAATTCGTAAAGGTATGAGCGGCAACATTTGTCGATGTGGCGCTTACCACAACATTGTGAGGGCTGTAAGTCGCGCCTCTAAGCTGAAAACCGAAAAAGGAGGTTTATCGTGAGTTCTCAGACGGACGAAGTATATTTCCTGGAAGGTTTTTCGGTACCGGAGACGCCCGTTCAAGGTCAAGATCCACAGCCTTGGAAGGACACTCGCATCATCGGTAAGGCGCTACCGAGGATCGATGCGTATGATCGCGTAAGCGGTGCAGCGATTTATCCATCGGATCTCATTCTCCCACAAATGATTTACGGAGCCCTTCTGGGATCTCCCCATGCGAATGCCCGAATAACCCGACTGGATACATCCAAAGCACAAAAAATGCCGGGTGTCTTTGCAGTTATTCCAGGAATGGCTGAATGGACCAACATTGATTGGTCATATCGAGGAAAAGGTAAGTCAAAGCTGTTTGACAAGAATTGCAGATTTGAAGGCGATGCTGTTGCCGCCGTAGCTGCCGACACACCATATCATGCCCAAGATGCCCTGAAAGCAATAGAAGTAGAATACGAAGTGCTTCCATTTGTTTCGAATCAGCAAAAAGCCCAGGAACCGAATGCTCCGAAAGTTCACGATGACGGCAATGTAATAGGTAAACCGGAAGTTTATGAACGTGGAGATATAAACAAGGGTTTTTCGGAAGCGGATTATGTAATTGAAGATGAATATTCCACAATGGCCTTGCTGCATACCCCTATGGAACTTCACGGATGCGTAGCGAAATGGGATGGGAATCAGCTTACTATTTGGGAGTCCACACAGGGGGTTTTCGCGATCCAAGAAGAAATGGCAAAAGCCCTCAAAATTCCGCTTTCAAAGGTTCGGGTAATAAATCCGTATATGGGCGGCGGATTTGGATCAAAATTACAGGCCGGCAAGTATACCGCCTGTGCTGCAATTCTCGCAAAGCTAAGTGGGCGTCCTGTAAAGATGTTTCTCACTCGTGAACAGACTCTTCTTAGTACCGGAAACAGACCGGCGAATGTCATGAAGTTGAAGGCCGGTATTAAGAAGGACGGCACACTGACTGCTCTTGAATTCACAGGAACGGGAGAAAGCGGCGCATACCAATCGGGAGGAATTTCTTTACTGGATTTCCAGATAAAGGAACTCTACACATGTCCCAATGTAAAATGCACGTCGACTGATTTTTATGTTAATGCAGGGCCGGCAAGACCATTTCGGGCTCCCGGGCATCCGCAAGCCTCATGGGCTCTCGAACAAATGCTTGATAGTTTGGCCGTAGCAGCAAATTTGGATCCAGTAGAATTACGTTTGAAAAATATACCGAAATTTAGCCAATCCTCCTCGGGAAATCCTCCGTACACATCGAGCGGCCTCACAGAATGCATTCAAGAGGGGGCCAAATCTTTCGGTTGGGTGGAAAGACGTTCCGCTCTGAAGAGCCCTCAGGAGGGTCGGTTTAGAACCGGGGTCGGAATGGCAAGCTGTCTCTGGTTCATGGGAGGCGGACGTCCCCCGTCTACGGTGGTGGTCCGGCTTTTTTCGGATGGTAGCGCAAACCTTAACATGGGCGCCAGCGACTTGGGAACGGGTACTAGAACTATCATGAGCATGATAGTGGCGGAAGAACTTGGTCTTAAACCCGATAAAATCCAGATTGAAAGCGCAGACACGGGAACAACACAGTTCACTCCGCCCAGTGGTGGAAGCAAGACCGTGCCCTCAGACGGACCGGCCACCAGAGCTGCCGCTGTACACGTTAAACAGCAACTGTTGGAAATGGCCGGCCAAGACATGAACATGAAACCGGACGAACTCTCGATAATTGCCGGCAGGGTCCAATCAAAGGCGGATCCAGCAAAGGGCATAAAAATCTCTGATATATCAACCCTGAAGAGTCGGGGAGTAATTGTCGGAGTGGGTTATAAGAAACCAAATCCTCCGGGTAAGGCCATAAACCCATTTTGTGCTCAGTTTTGCGAGGTGAAAGTAGATACCCTCACTGGAGAAGTTGAGTTAACCCGATTTCTGTCAACAAATGACAGCGGTCGAGTAATGAACCGCCTTACGTATGATAATCAGGTTTATGGCGGGATTATTATGGGAATTGGTTTTGGGCTTACTGAAAATAGAGTTCTGGATGCCAATCAGACGGGCAAACTCTGCAATAAAAATTTGTACGATTACAAATTGCCTACAATGCTCGATGTACCTGTGGAAATGACCTCCGTGCCCATTGACCCTCATGACACGGAAGCAAATTCAATTGGCGCGAAAGGACTCGGAGAACCCGTCACTATTCCAACTGCAGCGGCAATAGCCAATGCAGTCTACAATGCCACAGGAATTCGCGTCACTTCTACGCCCATATCTCCCCCTCAACTTTGCAAACTTCTTGCTGAAAAGAAAAGAAAGGGGTGAAAAGGTGATCCCACAATTTAGCTATATACGAGTAAGCTCTACCAATGAAGCTGTAGCACAGCTCTCTGAAAAGGGTTCGACGGTAATTTCCGGCGGCACCGATCTCCTCGGGTGTTTAAGGGACGGCGTTTTTTCTGCAGACAAGATAGTCAGTATTTCACGGTTAAATGAGTTGATGGGAATCAGGGAAGCTCCTGACGGTGGCCTACGAATCGGTGCTCTGACCACTATTACGGAAATCGCAGAAAACCCGCTCATGCTGAAAGCCTATTCGGGCATTGCAGAAGCCGCTTCAAACGTAGCCAGTCCCCAATTAAGGAATCAGGGTACCCTTGGTGGAAATCTATGTCAGAAGCCTCGCTGCTGGTATTATCGAGGTGACTTCCTTTGCCTCAGGAAGGGCGGTGAGCTGTGCTATGCAATGGACGGCGAAAACCAGTATCACGCGATCTTCGGCCACGACAAGATATGCGCAATCGTACACCCGTCCGATACCGCACCGGCACTTATCGCCGCTGGTGCCTTGGTGAAAACCCAGGGACCGGCAGGTTCGAGAAGCATACCTCTCGAGCAATTCTTCGTGTTGCCAAAAGTAGATGTGAAACGAGAGACAATTCTCGAGCCCGGCGAAATCATCACCGAAGTTGTTCTTCCCAAACCTCATCCATCAACCAGGAGTTCGTATAGAAAGATACGTGCACGACGATCCTGGGATTTTGCATTAGTCGGCGGTGCTTTCTCGCTGGAATTCAAAGACGGTAAAGTTAATAAAGCAGCCGTGGTTTTCAGTGGAGTTGCCCCCATTCCCTGGAGAGCCAAAAATGTTGAAGCTTTCATCGTCGGCCGCAAGCTTGATGCCTCAACGGTGGCGCAAGCAGCCGAAACGGCAATCCAAGGAGCCGATACTCTCGGAGGAAATGACTACAAGTCGGCGATGCTCAGAGGGATGGTAGAGGAAGAATTAACAAAACTGAGCAGTTAATTTCGGAGCACTTTATCTACATGTGAACTGTAATCCCTCGATTCAATCCAAATAAAGCAATTGCTTCGGCTTGGTCGAAGAGACTCATCTCCAACGGAAGATGAGTCTCTTTACCGAAAATCATAAATCGACATGTTCTAATTCCGGTTGTCGGCATTTGATGAACCCACCGGACTTCATCGACATAACAACTTCGCGGTCCTCGTTTAAAACTTCCGTGAGAGCACGAATATAGCCCTGTTCAGGTTTTGACCGCGAACGTTGGGCCTCCATTAGGGTCACCCGTAGTGAAAGCGTGTTCCCCGGCCTAACAGGTTTTAGCCACCTTATCTCATCTACTCCCGGCGAGCCGAGGCTGGCCACACGTGAAATGTAATTGTCTACCAGTATTCTCATGGCCAAACTCGCCGTTTGCCAGCCGCTTGCTATTAAACCTCCAAATACCGACTC
>CAZTJA010000160.1:0-5467 GCA_964613745.1 uncultured Syntrophaceae bacterium | reverse complement strand
GCCATAAGACTTTTTTCTGCACGGCACTCCGAGATCTCTGCGGTTCTTCTTGACCTCATCATGCCGGTGCTTGACGGCAGACAATGCTTAAAAGAGCTTTTAAAAATAGATCCGAACGCTAAGGTTCTGATTTCCAGCGGTTACGCACCGGAAAACGGCACAAAAGAATCCTTGGATGATTTAGTCAAAGGATTTGTCTGGAAACCCTATAATTCTGATCACCTCATAAAGGTATTGAAAAACATACTGTAATTTTGTCTCACGGTGGCCGAAGGGTTCATCACCAATGTCAACTTTCTGCCTTGCAGTATTCCTCGCTGTTTTCTCACCACCTCGTGACTTCATCTTAAGATCCTGCCGGGCACCAAAATCATGAGGAGCTACAAATCTGCCAAAAACTATCGTAGCGCTTGACATGAAGTGTTTTCGAGCTTATACGATCTTTATGGAATTGGTGGGATTTTCACGTGGAGCAACATTGCTGAAATCCGCGCACATAAACAGAATAGTAACGTGGCTCATTCTGTTCTCGTATCTATTCATGTTCACTGGAAATATAGTGGAGACAAGCTGTTGCCAAAATTTGGAGATAGCCGGCTTCAGTGATCATTTGGATCATGAACATGCAAGCTCTAGAATTATTGCTTTAGCTCACAAATTTCTGCACAAATATGAATCCGGTATCGCCGATTTCGTAATGTCTCGACACTGTTGTGGAATAAGTGCGGGACAAGAAGAACAAGCTCTTCCGCCTCATTCAATTGTGAGAGTGTTCTCCGGAAGAGACTTAGAATGCCCCACCGAAGTTCCGTGTTTGGAAAATCTCTCTGCATCTGTTCGCAGTTGCAAATTCTCAAACAATGAAACGAACCTAGAATCGAATCCCCCATCCGTTCTGGCCTCCATCAAATCTATCGTTCTCATCATTTGATTTATCCATAAAAGCAGCGTTTGTAATTTAACTCGTTATTGATGCATTTGGGAAAGCCCGGAGTTTGGCTGATTTAAGTCTCCGACGGAACAAGTTCCAACCGAGTCGGTTCGTCGGATCAAAATGCACCAATTCGAGTTCCTCATTCAACTTTGGAATCATCAGAGCGAGTTCCGCTTCATGGAGGCTGGTGTGCCCCAATCAGTGAGCTCGTTCTGAACCAAAAGGATGGTTATGAGAGCGATGCTTTTTTTCATGTTGCCGGCAATGATTCTAACCCTGGTCTCAACAGGTCCGGCAATGGCACGGGGTGGTGGATCGTATAATTGGTCTACCTGGACCCAAGTTCAAAAAGCCCAGAAAGTCCGTGATGACCGGTTTAAGTCGTTGGAGTTGCAAGCGGACAGGCTTTTGAAAGAGACGGATGAGGAAGGTAGATCTCCGTATCAAAACAGAGATCCCGGACTTTGTCGATGACATAAGATCTCTTCCCTCACAAAACAACTTCCGTTGCACGTGAGGGGGGAGCCTTCGATTGAGTTCTTTAAAACTCATGACATAACGGAAGAGATGAACAAATGTTCAAGAAAGAAAATATAGCAATCGGAGCTGTTTTATTGATTGGCCTGATCATTGTATCCGGGATCATAATCTTGGGAAAGAAACCTCAAACCGGCTCTGGTGATAATCATGGCCATGCTCACGGATCGGAAGCTGAAGGACATGCACATGATCATTCAGCATCCCAGGGTCCACATGGAGGGAAGATTCTCACCGAAGGTGAATTCGAATTGGAGGTTGTCATTTATGAGAAGGGTGTGCCCGCCCATTTCAGAGTTTACCCTTCGTTCAATCATAAAGCTGTGGATCCCAGAGAAGTCAACGTAACGGTCGAGCTTGAACGTCTCGGAGACAAGACGGAAACCTTGAGTTTTCGTCCGACGGGTGAATTCCTGTACAGCCAACAGGAAATAGATGAGCCTCATTCGTTCTTCATCAAAATCAATGCAGAGTACGCAGGCGAAAAATACGATTGGGAATATTCCCAGTACGAAAACCGAATAACCATAGCAAACGATTTGGCGGAAAAGATGGGTTTCGAAACTGATGTTGCCGGTCCCGGCAAAATAATTTCGGTGCTCGAATTGCCGGGAGAAATTACTCTCAACGCCGATATGGTGTCCCACATTATCCCACGAGTTGCGGGGGTAGTCTTAGAAGCTAGGAAAAACCTTGGGGATTTGGTTCGTAAAGGAGAAGTACTGGCCGTCATAGACAGCCGTGATTTGGGTGAATCGAAAAGTAGATATCTTGTTGCCTTGGAAAGAGAAAAGCTGGCTAGCTACAATTTTGAGCGTATTCAAAGGCTTTGGGAAGCTAAAACCGTTGCCGAAAAAGAATTTCTCACAGCGAAAAAGACCTATTTGGAGGAAAAAATAGAACTCAGTTCGGCAGGAAGGAAATTGCTGGCACTGGGACTTAGTAAACAGGATCTAGCGGGTCTCTCAAGTGAAGATGACAGCACTCTGACACATTTTTCTATTCGTGCCCCCATAGATGGAGTCGTGACAAGGAAACATTTATCACAAGGTGAGTGGGCAAAAGAAGACGCTGAAATTTATGTCATCGCAGATCTCGCTTCCGTATGGGTCGATATAACAGTTTATGCCAAGGATATAGACGCAGTGCACTTGGATCAGAAAGCAACGGTAAGAACGGATTCATATGGACTTGAGGCAATTGGAACGGTTTCTTACGTGGGGCCGCTAGTAGGAGAGGATACACGGACAGCCAGGGCCCGCATCGTTATACCCAACTCGGAAGGCAAATGGAGACCGGGGCTTTTCGCAAGAGTTGAACTTGTCAAACAAAACTCATCACCTGCTGTGGTGGTACGAAACGAAGCTATTCAGACTCATCAGAACAAACCGGTTGTTTTTGTTCAATATGATGATCAATACGAGGCACGACCCGTAGTCATAGGAAAATCGAATGAGCAATTCTCGGAAATAACTAAGGGTCTTACCGAGGGCGAGCGCTACGTGACCAAAAACAGCTTCGTAATCAAGGCGGAAATGGGCAAGTCAGGTATGTCCCATGAACACTAGGATTGAAACATGATAGGTGAAATTCTTAAATTCTCCATACAGCGGCGTTGGATCATGTTGTTCTTGACGCTGATGATGGCCGCTCTAGGTATTTATAATCTGACCAAGTTAAATATAGACGCAGTTCCGGACATTACAAACGTCCAGGTACAAGTCAGTGCGCAGGCTCCTGGACTCTCGGCATTGGAAATAGAACAGAGAATAACGTTTCCTATAGAAACCGGAATGGCCGGTCTACCCAAACTGATTAAGACTCGGTCTCTCTCCCAGTATGGCATCGCCCTCATAACGATTATTTTTGAAGATGGTACGGACATCTATTTTGCGAGACGACTCGTAAGTGAACGTATTCAGGAGATCAAAGGGAAATTGCCTCCCGCCGTAGAACCCGCGATGGGTCCAATATCAACGGGACTGGGAGAAATATTTACGTGGACTGTGGAGGCGCTACCTGAAGCTAAGAAACCTGATGGAACACCTTACACGCTCACGGATCTTCGAACAATTCAAGAATGGATTATCCGACCCCAGCTCAGGAACACACCCGGCGTAACGGAAATCAATACCATAGGAGGTTATGAAAAGCAGTTTCACATCACACCTGACCCGTATAAGCTCATTTCACAGGGATTGACGTTTGGTGACGTCACATCTGCCCTTTCAGCCAACAATGCCAATGTTGGAGCCGGATACATTGAAAAAAGCAGCGGGCAATACTTGGTGAGAGTTCCCGGACAGGTCACTGACTTGGAAGATATACGCAATATCACCATCAAGACCTCTCATGGCACTCCAATATTTATAAGGGATGTCGCCAATGTTGAGTTCGGAAAGGAACTACGTCTTGGAGCGGCTACGAAGAACGGCGAAGAAACGGTCCTTGGAACCGTGTTCATGCTCATGGGTGAAAACAGTCGCGATGTTGCTCAAAGGGCAGCCCGCAAACTTGAGGAAATAAATAAAACACTACCGGAGGGCATTGTAGCCATAGCGGTTTACGACCGCACGACTCTTGTAGACAAGACCATACGCACGGTTACGAAGAGTCTCACCGAAGGTGCGGTACTGGTTGTGATTATCCTGTTCATATTCCTCGGAAATATAAGAGCTGCATTCATAACCGCCATGGTCATTCCGTTATCCATGCTTTTCACCGCAACAGGGATGGTTACCGGTAAATTAACTGCAAATCTCATGAGCCTGGGAGCCATTGACTTTGGAATTATTGTGGACGGTGCCGTAGTCATCGTCGAAAACTGCTCTCGCAAGCTCACCGAAGCGAGGCAAAGTTTAGGTCGCGTTCTCAGCGAAGATGAACGAATAAACGTGATTTGGGAGGCATCTCAGGAAGTCCGTAAACCCATGCTGTTCGGTGAACTCATAATCATAATTGTCTATCTCCCCATACTCGCCCTCACCGGAGTGGAAGGGAAGATGTTCACACCTATGGCTTTAACGGTGCTCTTAGCTTTAATCGGAGCCCTAATACTCTCCTTCACCTTCGTTCCCGCCGCAACGGCAATTTTCCTGTCGAGCAAAGTTTCCCACAAAGACAACTTGATCACACAAATTACAAAGAAAATGTATCGTCCATCTTTGGAATTTGCATTGAGATATAAAGTATTAGTGATGGTAAGCGGTTTAATGGTCTTCACGATCAGTGCCGTTGCGGCAACATTTATGGGTCGTGAATTCATCCCGACCCTCGACGAAGGGGATGCGGCGATACATACGATGCGGGTGCCCGAAACAAGTCTTTCACAAGCTCTTGAGCTTCAATCCATTCTAGAGAAAACTCTCAAGGAAAAATTTCCACAAATTGAGAATATTGTCGGTCGTGTAGGCACTTCGGAGATAGCAACGGAACCACATCCACCGAGTGTAGGAGACAACACGCTCGTCATGAAGGCACGACATGAATGGCCCGATCCCAATTTAACAAAAACGGAACTGATGAAGCAGATTGAAGAAGAAGCGGGAAAACTTCTCGGCAGTAACTTTGAATTCAGCCAACCGATAAGGATGAGATTTAATCACTTACTATCCGGTGTTTTCAGTGATGTGGCCGTCAAGATATTCGGTGATGATATGGATGTGCTCCTTCGAAACGCAGAGAATGCAGCGGATTTGATTCGAAAAATCCCAGGAGCGTCTCACGTCAAGGTGGAACAGGTTTCAGGATTACCTATTCTGACCGTCAAACTAAAACGGCCTGAAATGGCACGCTATGGTCTGAATGTTTCCGAAGTTCAGGATATTGTCGAAATTACTGTGGGTGGTAAATCCGTGGGACAAGTTTTTGAAGGAGATCGCAGATTTGACATTGTAGTAAGACTCCCGGAAAAATTGAGGACCGATGTTGAGGCACTGAAAAGGCTCCCAATTCCTCTGCCGAAGCAAGACACCATTCTGGAACAGAATCGCACAA
>CAZTJA010000159.1:3452-5499 GCA_964613745.1 uncultured Syntrophaceae bacterium | reverse complement strand
AATTCGGCTATCCTTCAGTCGGGGAAAAGTCCACATATTATTCTTTTCGGGGTAGAATTCATGAAAGAAAAATCTTATTTGGCAGGAAAACACATTCTCGCCGTTGATGATGAACCCGATATTCTTGCTTCCATCCAAGAGATTTTGGAAGATTCCGAAGTGGATACTGCCAAAAATTATGAAACAGCTTCCGAAAAGTTAAGATTGAACAAATATGATCTTGTCATCCTCGACATTATGGGCGTGAATGGACTAAAACTACTCGAAGAAGCCGTGGCCCGAAATTTCCCCGCAGTAATGTTGACCGCCCATGCTATGACCCCTGAAATGCTTGTTACCTGCATCCGGAAAGGCGCCATCTCCTATTTGCCAAAAGAAACGCTTCCTGACCTGGACGATCTCCTAACCGCAATTTTTAAGGCACATGAGCAGGGTGAACCCTCTTGGAAACTGTTGTTCGACAAACTCGGACAGTTTTTTGAAGAGCGCTTCGGTAAAGGTTGGAAGGACAAGGAAAAATTATTCTGGTCGGAATTTGATCGCAATTATTTAGTAGGGAAGGGCATTCAAGAACGTCTCGCCCACGACGAAAGAATTCTGGATAAAGGAATTTAATTATCCTCAGATAATTCTTAAAGCCTAAGCCTTTGATTACCCGAAAGAAGTAGTCGCGTTTGTGCGTGGATGGAGTGATTTGGTTCCTCAAGACCTACAGCCTCGCACGATTTTCAATAGAATACCACCCCCATTCGGTAACACGGCATTCTGCACAGACCATCGAATCTCACAACCACCAAAATATATTTTCGTATTGCTAATTTTACGAGTAAAGGTGTGCACCCCTGATTTAATCAGGGGTGACCGAAACTACTGATAGGATCTAACCGGCTGCATTGAGTGATGTCGGCCATTTCGAACGAAGAAATCACTGAACATACCCGAACATTCTTGGAAGCCATAAGACCAAATCCGGCACATACGTCATCAACAGTAAAACACCGATCTGTATTATCATAAACGGCGCACATGCTTTAGTAACCCACACTAAATCCTTGTTCACCATGGCACCTGTTATGTAAAGGCTTACTCCCACCGGTGGAGTGCAGTACCCGATTGCCAGGTTGACCGTCATGAGCAGTCCGAAGTGGAGGGGATCTATGTGAAAAGCGGACAGCATCGGCAAGAATACAGGACCCAGAATCAAAGTAGCGGAAATGATGTCCATGAACATTCCCACTATGAGTAGCAGTCCGTTCATGGCCAACAAGAAAACCCACGGGGACTGTATGGTTGCCAGTACTGCCTCCGTTATTTTCGAAGGTATATTTTCAAGAGTTAGCAGGCGTCCGAAACAACTTGCTCCAGCAACAATGATCAAAAGGGTTGCAGAGGTGACTGCGGACGATACCGTTACTTTCTTGATCTGACTCCAATTCATCGATTTATGGATGTAAACTTCCACTATGATTGCATAAACGCAGGCGACGACCGCTGCTTCATTTGCCGTAAAAGCACCGGAAAAAATTCCTACAAAAATGATGACCGGCAGCATCAGAGACCAAAAAGCTTCCTTGAAGATTCCGAATAATTCACTTCCACTGCCCAATGGTGTGCGTACGATATCGGTGTTCTTGCGAAACAAGAAGTATGTGTACACGCATATTAGAATGGTGATCAGTATTCCCGGAACATATCCGGTTAAGAACAGCCCTTCAAGTGACACATTGCTGATCATACAATAAAGAATCATGGAGATGCTGGGCGGGATTATGACGCCCAAATTTCCTGATGTGGTCATGAGACCCACCGTGTAATTCTTCGGATAGCCTTTTTCGATCAAAGCCGGGATCATGAATCCACCCAGAGCAACTACCGTCGCGACAGTCGATCCCGATATAGCACCGAAGAGGGCGCAAGCAATTACTCCGGCCATACCGAGTCCACCCGGTAACCAGCTCACAAGAGCATTGGCCATCTTTATTATTTTTTCTACAATTGACCCCGTGGACATAATGTTTCCACAGAGAATAAAAAAGAGCACAACCAC
>CAZTJA010000159.1:0-3352 GCA_964613745.1 uncultured Syntrophaceae bacterium | reverse complement strand
TGCTTGATAATCTTGATACATAACCTGGATTGTACGTGTGAAGATTGTAAAGCCCATGATAGGAATCAGTGCGTATAAATACACGAGTGGTATCTGCATGATGATGGTTTTTTGTTGGGTCATGACCTGCAATGCAGCCATTTTCCATCCGTAGTAAATCATCATGGCCCCGAAGATGAGGCTTACAATATTGCTGAAGTATGTAAGGGGTAATTTTAGTATGGGCACTAACTGAAGAAGGGCATCGATCTTGATCATCGAGCGGTTCTTTACTGCCGCTCCACACCCAATGAAAGTGGTGTAGATAATGACCTCTCTGACCAGTTCCTCTGACCATGCTAATGTGTAATTAAAGCCGTAACGTAAAATCACGTTAAGGAATAACGCCACCAGAGCAATCATGACACTGATAAAAAGTGTCCAGTCTTCAAAGAAAGTGAGAACCTTGTCGATTGGGTTCAGGATCTTTCCGAACATGAGCTATTCCCCGGACGTTCAACTTTGATTTCCGGCAACTCGGCCGGATTTGTACTTTTGTTTAAAATCAGAGAGCCCTTGTTTTCAGTGGAAACGCAGCCTAGTGATGCTCATAACAACTGAACGGGAATCCTCCGCCTCAATCAGTCATCCAAGGAGGCGGAGGACGTCCATCAACGGTTTAGCAGGGGGGGAAATGCGAAACCGCTAATTATTTGGACAGTGCCGCATATTCACTCGGAGCATTATTGCTTCTGATACCCAAGAAAATCTTTGACTTCCTGGAGATAATCCTTCGGCTTATATGTGTCACCGGGATTGAGTTTGTTAATTTCCGGAGCATATTTGTCTACGACCGGCGCACCCTTTTTCTTAAGAGTGGATATGTCTGCTTCTGATAGAGAAATGAATTCTACACCGGCCTTCTTGGCCAATTCAATCTGCTCTGTCTCTTGCTCACGTACTTCCTTACGAATCTGAACACAGACATCCTTCACAACTTCTCTGAATGTTTTCTGAAGATCAGCAGGCAGAGAATTGAACCATGCCTTGTTAAAGATCCAGATAAAGAGCCCCTGAGCATAGTTTACATAGGTGAAATTCTTGGCATCTTCAAATTTCTTTGTAATATTGCAAACACTGGGCGTATGATCCAAACCAGTTATTACGCCCTGTTTTAGAGCAACAGGAACATCCGGCCAAGGCATTGCAACAGGGTTAAAGCCCCAAGCTTGATAGAGCAATTGGTTCACTGCCGCTTCAGCAGTCCGGAACTTAACTTTCTTTGCATCTTCCAAGTTTCTAACGGGGTCAATCGTGGCCCATCCATAGTTTCCATAACCTGTGATGTCCAAACCAATGATGCCCTGATGATCCATTGCCATCATGAAATGGTCAAAGAGTTTTCCGCTTCCTACGAATTTGTCGAGTTTGTCAAAAGAATCGATGAGAAAGGGCAAGTTGACGAGTCCGAATCTCGGCCCAAGATTTGTGGCGGCAACGGAACTGCAACCCATGCCCTGAATTGCGCCCATTTGAAGCTGATTGAGAACCTCGACTTCGCCGCCCAACATGGAAAATGGTTTGAAATCAAAATAGATTTGACCATTGGTGCGTTTCCACAATTCATCTCTGATTGCAAACCCTGCATAGACACCCTTCAGAACAGGGTGAGACACATTCGAAACTACGCATTTATACTTCGCTCCCGAGGGATCAAATGCAGGCTTCCACTTGTCCAGAGATGGGGCCTGTGCCATTGCCGGTCCTGCGATCAGACCAAAGCTGATTAAGCACAGAGTCAAGATCATGAGCAATTCTTTTACCTTCACCTCATCCTCCTCTTGCTGGTGCGGATTTCCCCTGATCATTTAAGGGGTACACGTTGTGAAACCACTTTCCGCGGAATGTCCGCGGCACTCACATCTCTTCGTATCAACACTGTTAGAATCCGACCGATAAAGCCGAATCCATCATCAGCGCGATTTGCCCCTAACATCTGATCTGTTCCGCCGGAGGCGGTGGTATGGCGGTTTGTTTCATTAACAAGAGAAAACAGGTTTGGAAAAGGCCCGCTGATCGTCCTAGTTCCTTCAAAAGGTTTGGAACAGCCATTGAGGTATTCCAAATACATCCTCCGCTAAATGATCGAGAATGGACATTAGGTCGATCAGAATGAAAAAGCTGGAGCCGGGGGCTTTCACCGATCAACAAGTCACATTCTACAACTGCAGGAAAATAAAAACGTTCATGAAGTTAAGTACTGGTCGCCTAATCTCACTTTATATACGGCTACGTTCAGCACAATGAATGTTCTTAGCGGAATGTCTATTCGGATTCATGAAAAGGATCTCGCTAGGACAACTCCAGAATAAACCTGAACATGGGTTGAATGCAAGACATTTCGCGTGCTCGAAGTTATACTTAATTTCAGTAGTATGAAATGTGCCTGTTTTGATCCGAAAAATGCGTGACGCTGATGAAATCATTGCATCACTCCGGTGAACTCTGTACCTGAAAATCGACAAGTCTCAGGAGGCTTGATAACAAAATGCCGGTCGGATCATATGAACTCATTGCTGCAACTTCTTTTTCGTATTGTAGCATATACTTTACTGAGTCAATGCGTAAATTGCAAAATACAACGAGTAATCCGCTTTGGATATAGAAGAAAACTCGGTAGTGTTTAACGTCGCCAAACATCGGGTAAGAGGAGAATAAAAACAGTATATAGTTCGAGACGTCCCACAATCATATTGAGAGTCAACAGCAATTTGCACGGCCAACTAAACCACGCATAATTGTCCATAGCCCCCACATGGAGAAGTCCGGGGCCCACATTAGACAAGGTCGCCGTAGTGGCGCCGATTGCCGTGACGAGATCCACTTGCATCACCACCAACAGCATTGTGGAAAGTGCCCAAAAGCCCATGAACAAGGACAAAAAAGCTATAATGCTGTTAACTGTAGCATTAGGAACAACCCGTTGGTCAACCTTCAGGGGGATCACCGCCCGGGGGTGAATGAGGAGAGTAAGTTCGCGGAAGATGTGTTTCGTGGATACGATGAGCCGCAAACACTTCATGCCGCCTCCCGTGCTTCCTGCGCATCCACCCAAAAACATTAAACACAGTAAGATCCACTGGCAGTCCCACGACCATTTTTCCCAATCCGCAGTGACAAAACCCGTCGTGGTCATGATAGAGGAAGTTTGGAATGCGCAGTGAGAAATTGCATCAACAAGACTATCAAAATGGGTGCCGTAGGTCCGAAGAGTAAGGAAAGCCGATGCCGTCAAGAAAATGATTAGATACACTCTGAATTCAAGCGATTTCCAATAACTGCGCGGATTGCCGCTAAGTGCCTGAAAGTGAAG
>CAZTJA010000158.1:0-5570 GCA_964613745.1 uncultured Syntrophaceae bacterium | reverse complement strand
GTTATCGCCCCACAAGTCATCCCGCCGAAGGGCGGGATCCATGCCTTTGAATGTTGTCACACGATAAGTGCCGATAAAAGGCTACACATCCGGGATTCCGGCTAGGTCCCGCATTCGGGCAACTCCTTGCGGTTGCCCTCGTCATTCATAGCACTGCCGCTGGAAATTTTCTCTTCACCCACCCAAAACTTCACAATTCGCAATCAACCCAACCACTCAGGATGCCTCGCTGTTGCATCGAAATGCTCCGACGTCTTATACAATTCGTGTTCTCCCTTCTGAGCCAATGCTTTTGTCTTTTCGAGTATTCGATTCATCGCCGTTTCATTCAATGGTTGAAAATTTCTTCCAATTGAAATTGCCTGGTCGAGAATCTTCATGGAATCACATCCCGTAATGACCACGCTCACCGGCAAGCTCATCACGTAATGTAAACACTCCTGAGGAGTTGCGGCTCCGGTTTTCAGAATGTACCCTTCTCCCAATGACTTCATGCCGAGCACTCCGATCTTTTCCTCAACCAACCGTGGAAGCACCCGCTTTTCAAAACTCTCGTAATGAGCATCCATCACATTGAGCGGCATCTGTACGGTATCGAAGCTGAATCCTTTTTGTTTGCCCACATCCAGCATCTTCAGATGTATGTCCGGATGTTTATGTCCCGTGAAGCCGATGTATCGTATTTTCCCGTCCTGTTTCGCTCGCATGAGCGCATCTGCGGCACCGTCTTGCGCGAATATCCTGTCCGGATCCGTAGGTCGAATAATTTCATGAAATTGTACAAGGTCTATGTAATCCGTTTGCAAGCGTTTGAGAGATTCGTCAAGTTGCTCCTGAGCGCTCTTTTCGGTCTGTCCGTCGATTTTTGTCATGAGAAAAGCTTTCGATCTGTACCCGTCCTTTAAAGCTTTGCCCATACGAATCTCGCTCTGCCCCTCATTATAGTCCCATGAGTTATCAAGAAAGTTGATTCCGTTATCCAGAGCGGTTCTGATTATCCTGATACTTTCTTCAGGATTCGCTTGCCTTCCTATGTGGTGCCCTCCAAGTCCAATCAGGGAAACCTTTTCACCGGTTTTACCCAGCAACCGGTACGGAATCTCCTTTTGAGCGGCAACTCCTTTGGTCGAAAGGAGCGGCAATGCCGTTATGGCAAGTGCCGCTTTCAGCAAATCCCTTCGGCAAAATTTTACTTCTCTTTTCATGGCAACCCACTTTCATTAGCAATTCTGTTTGGAGCAATTAGTACCTGCTGAACACTTCGTCAATTAGCCGTCTCAACGCTCTGAAAAAACAATCCTCAGTCGTAAGCTCTTTTTTCCAAGACCGGCGCAATAAGAATTTTGTTCCGAACACCTTTGGGTATAATATTTCGGGTTATCTACGGTCGATAGGGGGTCAAACTCTGGAACGAGAACACTTGGAAGCACTAGTTGCACGGTGCGGCTCTTCTTACGTTTCCCGGAGATTTCAGCTTCAGGTCGAACACGTCGTCGACATTCTGGGACCTGGAGTAGGATCATTTCACTTTGAAAATATGAACAGGCTGCTTGCCGCATTTGGGTGGATGGTAAAGTTGTTCGGCGGTTGGGAAAGAGGTCTTGCAAATATCAAGAACCACAAAACGGTAATCAATCGAGTTCAAATTCCTCGTCTGCCCAATCGGTTCAATGGATTAAAGGTCCTCCATCTCTCCGATCTTCACCTCGATGTATTCGAAGGCATGGGAGCTCATTTGGGTAAGATTTGTTCAAAACTCCAATTCGATCTCGTTCTCATTACCGGTGATTAT
This sequence comes from uncultured Syntrophaceae bacterium, assembly GCA_964613745.1. GTDB lineage: Bacteria > Desulfobacterota > Desulfomonilia > Desulfomonilales > Desulfomonilaceae > CAZTJA01. Next base: position 3,778 of record CAZTJA010000158.1, on the reverse strand, counting down.
CGTTTCCACACCCACAGCAATTACTACCCCGTATTCAAAGAACTTCAAACCCTCGTCAAAAATCTTCATTGTCGATTCGGAATTTACGGAATTCTGGGTAACCACGACTTTCTCGAATTCGTGCCGAAACTCGAATCCGCCGGAATACGAATGTTGCTGAATGAGTCCGTTAGGATTGAAAACGAAGGTGAACACATCTGGGTGGTCGGTCTCGACGATGCCCATTTTTATGGAGTTCATGATTATCCCAAAGCCTTCGACGGCATAGATCCTGATGAAACAAAACTATTGCTCATCCACTCCCCCGAAACTTTGGAATCGGCTCACACATACAGTACGGATTTCGTTTTAGCCGGACATACTCACGCGGGGCAGGTTTGTCTTCCAGGTGGGACGGCAATTTGGTTGAACGCGGATTGTCCGAGAAAGTACTGCGTCGGACCGTGGGATTACAAGGGAATGCCCGGCTATACCTCCAGCGGAGCCGGCAGTTCGGGGCTTCCGATTCGGTTCAATTGCCAACCGGAAGTCACCGTGCATCATCTGGTAACCGGACGATCCAAAGTGTAAGTCGCCGCTTTGTTTCTGCCGAAGCAGATACCCTACAATCTATGTCCGTATTCGTATGCGGCTGCTCACACAGGCTCTGCATGATCCTGAGCGTACTCGAGCCGCATCCGAGAGCGAAAAAACGCCAACAATGTTGTCGGCATCTTCTCTGTAGACAAAAAGCCTATGGATTTCTGAAAAAATCATCTTGCTCACTGCAGCTTCTACATAATCGTCTTCATTACAGCGTTTGACCGTATGAGACTCCAGTATGGTTCCGGCACTCGCTGGAGAATCGACGCCTCTGGCATATGCAAGCATGAGATCCGTCTTGGAAATCACCCCCGCCGGCCTACCGTTCGCATCAACAATTAAAACGGCTCCAAACCTGTTCGTAGAAATCCCTTCCATAATATCCGACAATGAAGCCTCATCGGGATACGACGTTACCGAAGGTGTCATAACCTCTTTCACGGTAAATCTCAGGCTGTCGTTCAGTTCACATTTTTTTGCCTTTCTGTTCATAAGGCTCTGGTCGCAACTACGACAAAACTGATAGAGCAATCCAACAATATCCGGATATGCAAGAACACCCACTACCCGGCCTTCTTCCAAAACGTAAATGCGATAAACTCCATTAGAACGCATCATCTCCAGAGCCGATTCCAGAGAATCTTCCGGACTGCCGAACAACGGAGGCGAATTCATGATGGATTCAAGGGGCGTTTCCGTTGGCAGCCCCGCATAGTACGCTCCCATTATGTCCGTCTTGGAAACCACACCCGCCGGATTCTCCTCAGTATCCGTTATGAGCAAAGCGCTGATTTTATACTTGAGCAGCATTCGTATCCCGGCACTTATGGGAGCCGAACCCGGCAATGCGACAAATTGCACTCGCATCGTCTCTCGGACGGTCAAGTCCCTCATCAGAGTCTTTTGAGCCGTAAGAACCATTTCAAAACCCCCAATTCTCGAGATTATGACGACGACTGAGATGATGCGAGCTTATCCACGAGATAAAAGAACAGATCGGAGATATACACTACGCCTTGGATTTTCCCATCGTCAATGACGGGAAGCCTACGTATGTGTTTCTTGATCATGATATCCAAAATGAGCATGATATCCGTTTCGGGAGAAACCGTAACAACATCGGTCGTCATGATGTCCTCAACTCTGATCTGTTTGGCTCGACCACATACGCTGTCCAAAAGCCCCGAAATATCTATGTCATCCATCATACCCCATATATGAACATGTTTGGGCCGTATGAAGAGCAAAATGTCATACATCGACATCATGCCCACAAGCCTTCCATCCGAATCCGTCACCATCATGCCGAAGATCCGCCGTTGCTCAGCCTCTCCTGCTTTCCTGAAACATTCGGCCGCTTCCGCTATGGACAAATCAGGACGCAGCGTATGAAAATTCCGAGTCATAATATCTTTGGCGGCAAACATCCGGATACCTCCTCAGCAACTGAACTAATTGCTTAATATTATATATATACAGAGTTGGGTAGTATTGATACTCTCCAATCCTGGAATACGTCGGAATGGCGACATGATGAAAAACAAGGACACAAGAACCACAAAACGTACCTCCACATTCAGTCGCCGAACGGATTGACGAATGAGACCCGCAGGCACTCCGAAAAGAATTCACGTACTCGCAAAACCTACGGGCTCCGTTTGCAACCTTAACTGCTCGTATTGCTTTTATCTGAAAAAGGAATCCTTCTATCCCGGCAGCCGCTTTCGGATGAGTGATGATGTGCTGGACAGCTACATACGTCAACTCATCGAGTCACACGAATCGGAACGGGTAACGGTAGCTTGGCAGGGTGGTGAGCCCACTCTGATGGGAATTGATTTCTTTAAACGTGCTCTCGCACTGCAGGAAAAATATCGCAGGCCCGGTATGGTGTTTGACAACACCCTGCAAACAAACGGCATTCTTTTGAATGATCAGTGGTGTGAGCTCCTGCACGAGCATAAGTTTCTGGTGGGTATCAGTTTGGATGGGCCTCGACATTTGCACGATGCTCATCGTGTGGACAAGAGCGGAAAACCAACATTTGAACGGGTGATGAACGGTATTCGTCTCCTCCGAAAGCACGGGATTGAATACAACATCCTGGTCACCGTAAATCGGCTCAACGCGGATTATCCACTGGAGGTGTATCGATTCTTAAGGGATGAAGTTCACACGACCTGGATACAGTTTATTCCCATGATCGAACGCATAAGCAACGGTGACGTAACGCCGTATCAGATAGGTTCAGAAGTCTCCCATCGCACTGTCGGGCCTCGTCAGTGGGGAACATTCCTGAAGGCGGTTTTCGATGAATGGATCAGGCGAGACGTAGGAAGAATTTTTGTCCAGACCTTTGAAGCCGCCGTCCGCAATTGGTTGGGAATGGGCTCTTCGGGAATGTGTGTGTTTGATCCACTTTGCGGTCACGGGGTTGCGCTCGAACACAACGGGGACCTCTACTCTTGCGATCATTTTGTCGAGCCCGAGTATCTCTTAGGAAACATAAAGAATACTCATATGATGGAATTAGTGAGTTCGGACAAACAAAAGCGATTTGGTCGCGACAAGCTGGATGGAATGCCCGGCGTCTGCAAAAAGTGCACGGTTCGTTTTGCTTGTCATGGAGAATGCCCGAAAAATAGATTTATCAAGACTCTGGACGGCGAGCACGGCCTGAACTACCTGTGCGAAGGTTACAAGGATTTTTTCAATCATGTCAACAAACCTCTGCTGCTGCTAACTGAAATCCTGAAAAAGGGTTTTCCCGCATCCAAAGTTATGGACGTTTTAAATCTGAACGAAGAACGTGACAAAAAGCTCTTCTCAAAAACCGGTCGAAACGAATTATGCCCCTGTGGAAGTGGTCTAAAGTTTAAGAAATGTCACGGCAGCCGTTGCTCATCATAGAATTATGTTTGAATTGGCAAACGGTCGTGATATTGAGCTTTATACACGAATGTAATATCTAATCTTCTCATCCATCTATTTCAACTTGGCTAAATCAAATACGGAGGCTACATGGCTCAAGCTAAGCCTAACATTCTGGTCATTTGGGGTGATGATATAGGGATCACCAATTTGAGCTGCTACTCGGACGGGTTGATGGGCTATCGAACCCCGAACATTGATCGTATTGCAAATGAGGGCGTCCGATTCACCGACTACTATGGGGAGCAGAGCTGCACTGCAGGCA
>CAZTJA010000157.1:0-5598 GCA_964613745.1 uncultured Syntrophaceae bacterium | reverse complement strand
GAATTCGGCGAAATACGCTCACCATGACGAACGACAAACCGGTGATCCTCCGGCACTTCAAATTTATGTTTAGTGCCGTCTTCATCAATCAAGGTGAAAGCTTTTCTGTCGAGCGAGATTTCTATTTTACCGCCCATGCGCTCACTTTCATCCATCACATGGTTCGGGCCTTCATACAGATAGGAGTTTTCCCGAAGCGTCTGACCATTCTCCACCAGCCATTTGGAAACCTCGGATTCCGGAATGGTGAATTCCTCCCATACAATGATCGCCTTTGTCTTGTCTTTTTCTCGTTCAAAGGCGACGCGCCCTCGTTTTCGAGCCGAAATGATATTTCTTTTCAGAGAAGCGGTTCCACCGATGTGGAAGGTACGCATGGTAAGCTGGGTTCCAGGTTCACCAATAGACTGTGCGGCTATAATGCCCACCGCCTCACCGATATTGACCATTCTGCCGTGCGCAAGGTCACGACCATAGCAAAGACCGCAAACTCCGCGTTTTGATTGGCAGCTCAACACGGAACGTATTTTCACTTTATCGATACCGGCATCCTGAATCTTCTCCCTGTGCTCCTCTTTGATCTCCTCATTTGCAGCTACAAGTATTTCACCTGTGAACGGATGCTCGATGTCTTCTAAAGCTACTCGGCCAAGAATACGGTCGGCTACGTGCTCAATAATCTCACCACCCTCTTCGAGCGACGCCATTTCTATGCCGTCGAGCGTCCCACAATCAGGTTCGCTGATGATTGCATCTTGGGCTACATCGACCAATCTTCGAGTAAGGTAGCCTGAGTTCGCCGTTTTCAGGGCTGTATCAGCCAATCCTTTCCGCGCACCGTGAGTAGAAATGAAGTACTGCAACACGGTCAGACCTTCACGGAAATTTGCCTCAATCGGCGTTTCAATAATTTCCCCTGTGGGCTTTGCCATTAGACCGCGCATTCCGGCCAGCTGGCGAATCTGCTGTGTGCTTCCTCGGGCTCCCGAGTCTGCCATCATGTAAATGGGATTGAAGCTTTCGACTTTTCTTTCGGAACCATCGGCAAGATGAATGGTCATGGTTCGAAGACCGCTCATCATCCGCTCGGATATATCTTCATTGGCTCTGGCCCAAATATCGATCACCTTATTGTATCGTTCACCGTCCGTGATCAGACCCTCTTTGTACTGGTTTTGGATCTCGAGCACTTCTTCACGAGCTTTCTCAATAATGTGCTTCTTGGACTCAGGAATAGTCATGTCATCTACGCTAATCGATATACCGGCCTTTGTAGCGTAGTAATAACCTAAGTCCTTCAAACGATCCGCCAGAATGACCGTCTTTTTATCTCCACAGCGTCTGTAAGCTTCATCGATGAGATTTGCCAGTTCCTTTTTCTTCATGACGCGGTTGATATACGGGAACGGGATCTCTTCCGGAACTATCTCTCTTAGAAGGACACGCCCGACGGTGGTCGGCAGTTTGTCTCCGTTCTCTCTCAGAAGAATCTTTTGATGGAGATCTACCACTTCTGAGTCATACGCCACCCTGACTTCTGAACTGTCCGAAAAAATCTTCATTGTTCCGTCCAGTTTCGGATCGACCGATTCTCGGGTGAGGTAATAGAGTCCAAGCACGATGTCTTGTGTGGGCACGATGATCGGCTTTCCATGAGCAGGCGAAAGTATGTTGTTCGTGCTCATCATCAAAACACGAGCTTCCACCTGAGCCTCTACGGAAAGGGGGATGTGAACGGCCATCTGGTCGCCGTCAAAGTCAGCATTGAACGCGGTACAGACGAGAGGATGCAATTGAATGGCCTTCCCTTCGATCAGTACGGGTTCAAATGCCTGGATTCCAAGTCGGTGCAGAGTGGGAGCCCTGTTTAGGAGTACCGGATATTCCTTGACCACATCCTCCAGAATATCCCAAACCTCAGGGGTTTCCTTTTCAACCAATTTTTTGGCACTCTTGATCGTGGTCACGAAGCCGCGCTCTTCCAGTTTGTTGTATATGAATGGCTTGAACAGTTCTAATGCCATTCGCTTTGGTAAACCGCACTGATGCAGACGCAGATCAGGACCCACGACTATGACTGAACGACCTGAGTAGTCTACGCGCTTACCAAGCAAGTTTTGTCGAAAGCGACCTTGCTTCCCTTTCAGCATGTCGGAAAGGGATTTCAGAGGTCTCTTATTCTGTCCCGTAATGACTCTGCCCCTTCTGCCGTTGTCAAAAAGTACGTCTACAGCTTCCTGCAGCATCCTTTTTTCATTTCGCAGGATTATTTCGGGAGCATTGAGTTCTTTTAGTCTCTTGAGGCGATTGTTCCTATTGATCACTCGACGATAGAGATCATTAAGGTCTGATGTAGCGAACCGACCTCCATCGAGGGGCACCAAGGGACGCAAATCCGGCGGAATAACAGGGATCATTGTGAGAATCATCCACGCGGGATTTTGCCATTGTCGGAACTTGCCAAGGTCTTCAGGTGAAGTTAGGCGTGATCTGCTGAGCCGCTCGATTATCGAATTGATTTCCAAATATGCAAGCTGCTTACGAACTTCCCAATCGTCGGTATCTTCCCATCTAACCTGAATCTGGCGGGCGGCAATGATCAACTCGTTAACGAATTGCCCCAATTCGGTTTCAGGATCAATTTTGGCAAGTATGTTGCCAAGCTCAAGAACGAGATGTTCAGGATCTATTCCCTTCAGGGCTTCGAGAACACGTAGTCTCTTGGCAAGTTTCTTCCTCTTCGCTTCCGAGGTCGACTCGCGCATGTCCTCTCTGAGTCTCACACTCTCGGTAACAAGATCCAACTTGTCGAGCATATCTCGAACCGCTTCTCCACCCATTCTGGCTTCGAATGAACCGGCCCCGTATGTGTCAATTGTCTGTCTGTACTTTTCTTCGTTAATTAGTGTACCGACTTCGAGATCGGTCTGACCGGCGTAGATTACTAAGAATGACTCGAAATAGAGAACTCGCTCTACTTCTTTCAACGTAAGATCAAGCAAAGTTCCGATTCGACTCGGTAGACTCTTGAGAAACCAAATGTGCGCAACCGGAGTCGCCAATTCTATGTGACCCATACGTTCACGGCGAACCTTGGATTGAATGACTTCTACGCCACATTTCTCACAAATCGTTCCACGGTGTTTCATGCGTTTGTATTTGCCGCAATTACACTCGTAATCCTTCACTGGACCAAAGATCTTCGCGCAGAAAAGACCGTCCCTCTCCGGTTTGAAAGTTCGATAATTTATGGTTTCCGGCTTTTTGACTTCTCCATGAGACCAGGATTTGATCTTTTCGGGTGAAGCCAATGAGATCTTAACTGCACTAAAATTAAGAGGATCTTTGGGTTTTTCGAAAAAACTGTAATAAATATCTTCCAATGTCATCCCTCCTGTGGGGTAAGCAGGCATTTGCCTGGGAGGTGAGGGAATCCCGACCGGACAAGGTCGGGATGTTAAACCAATATAGTTTGGGTTAAACGGCCGCTGCTTGCTCGCTCTCCAGCAACTCGACGTCCAGCCCTAATGACTTTATTTCTTTTACGAGCACGTTGAAGGACTCCGGCAGTCCGGGTTCCAGAATATTCGTCCCTTTGACGATACTTTCGTACATTCTCGTCCTACCCGTCACATCGTCGGACTTGACGGTGAGGAACTCCTGTAATGAATAAGCTGCACCGTATGATTCCATCGCCCAGACTTCCATTTCGCCCAGACGCTGACCACCAAACTGTGCTTTACCGCCCAAAGGCTGTTGCGTGACCAACGAGTATGGTCCAATGGCTCTCGCGTGGATCTTGTCGTCCACCAAGTGGTGCAGCTTCATCATGTATATAATGCCGACGGTTACCTTTGTATCAAACGGCTCACCTGTTCTGCCGTCATATAACTTTGTCTGGCCCGTAGGTGAGTAGCTCGCCATTTCCAAAAGATTCTTTATTTCGGATTCGCGTGCGCCGTCGAAAACAGGCGTGGCCACAGGCACTCCGGATGTTAAGGATGCAGTGAATTTCTTCACTTGATCATCATCCATTTCATTAATGATGCCGTGGATCTTCTTTTTCCTGTCAGGTTCCTCAGAGGAAAAGATATCCATGAGCTGTTGCCGCAATTTATCGGGTGAAAACTGCTGCTCCATCATTTTGTCAAGGACTTCACCAAGTCCTCTCGCAGCCCAACCCAAATGGGTTTCCAAAATCTGCCCGACGTTCATTCGGGATGGAACTCCGAGCGGATTGAGTACGATTTCCACAGGCGTGCCGTCCTCGAAGTACGGCATATCTTCTTCAGGTAGAATCCTGGAGAGCACACCTTTGTTTCCATGCCGACCCGCCATTTTGTCACCGACCGACAATTTGCGTTTAATGGCAATGTAGACCTTGACAAGTTTGATTACGCCCGGAGGAAGCTCATCGCCCTTCTTCAAGCGGCTTATGCGCTCGTCATAATGCATTTTCCAAAAATGCTTCTGATCGCTCAGACGTTCAAGTATTCGGACAATTTCGTCCTCTGTAGTTGGGTCGCCTTTTATGGAAAGGTCCCTCAAGAGTTCGAGAGGAACTGTGTCCATAAACTCATTGGTTATCGTCTCATTTTTCTTGATATAGGTTTTCCCGGAAGCCGGGTCCGTAAGAGCCGATGATGATTGCTTTCCATTCAGCATGGATCGAATACGTTCCCGCGTGCCTTCTTCAACGATCCTCAACTCATCATCTCGGTCCTTCGACAATTTTGCGATTTCTTCATTTTCTATGGAAATGGTCCGGCTGTCCTTATCAGTGCCTTTTCTCGAAAAGATTCTTGCACCAATAACGGTTCCTTCTACTCCTGGCGGCACTCTGAGGGATGAATCCCTAACATCTCCAGCCTTTTCACCGAAAATGGCTCGCAAGAGTTTTTCTTCGGGGCTGAGCTGGTTTTCGCCTTTTGGAGTAATCTTTCCGACGAGGATGTCCCCGGGCTTGACTTCAGCTCCGATTCTTATCACGCCGGAATCATCGAGATTACGGAGTGCTTCATCACCGACGTTGGGAATGTCACGTGTAATTTCTTCTTTTCCGAGTTTCGTATCCCGCGCCATAACCTCAAATTCTTCAATATGAATTGAGGTAAATATGTCTTCTTTGACGATTTTTTCGCTCACAAGGATGGAGTCTTCGTAGTTGTAACCACCCCATGCCATGAAGGCCACAAGCACGTTTCTACCCAAAGCCAGTTCACCTTTATCGGTTGCAGGTCCATCAGCAATGACTTGACCCTTTGTAACCTTATCGCCCTTTCGAACAATCGGCTTCTGATTGATACAGGTGTTCTGATTCGAACGCTGGTACTTTATAAGATTATAAATGTCTACGCCGGGATCCAAATCTCCTTCATTAAAATCCGTAGCTTTTACAACTATTCTCGTTGCATCAACGGAGTCCACCGTTCCGTTTCTTTTGGCAACCACCGTAACTCCGGAATCGGTTGCAACAACCTCCTCCATTCCGGTTCCAACGAGGGGAGCTTGAGTCGTCAGCAACGGAACAGCCTGACGCTGCATGTTTGAACCCATGAGAGCGCGGTTCGCATCGTCATTTTCCAGAAAAGGAATGAG
>CAZTJA010000156.1:0-5776 GCA_964613745.1 uncultured Syntrophaceae bacterium | reverse complement strand
CCAATGCCGGCGGTCTCGGTCGGCTCGATCAAAAAATCACCTATAGGGACATGGTAAACATGCCCGGGTTGCGCCGCATAGCTTTTGTTGTAAATGAAGTGAAGGGTAATTTGCCGGAATCTCCGTATTTTCGCGGAAGGGTATTGGAAAAGACGGACGGCCATTCATGGCAAGCTGCTTCCAATGTGAGATCTGCAGCTCTGGGTTTAACCACAAATGCCAAGTTTGTGTATTCCATCAGTCCGTATCGTTTACAGTCTAATGTTGTTTATGCATTCGGAAACCCTGCCTGGGCAAAAGGTAGAGGGGGGCGGCCACTAAGTATCAACGGTGAGGGTGAAATCGTAGTCGATTCTGCTTTTCTGTTTTCAGATTCATACCAAGTCGGCACAAATTTATCTCCGATCAAAGCAACGCCCAAGAGATTGGACCTAAACCGCAGTCGAGACGGAATAACTCCCAAGATAGAGGCTTTGGCTAAACAATGGTCCTCAGGCGTAACAAATCCGAAGGAACAAGCTTTGACTCTGGCCTCCCGGCTGAAGTCCCAATATAAATATTCCTTGCAAGTTGAACCTCCTCCGGAAGGTGTACACCCAATTGAACATTTCCTTTTCGAAACCCGCTCAGGTCATTGCGAGTATTTCGCAGGTGCTTTGACTCTCATGCTGAGGAGCTTGAATATTTCCGCCCGCGTTGTGGAAGGTTTTGCCGGAATGGAACCTACCGACAATCCCGGTGAATTTCTCGTGAGGTTTTCCAAAGCACACGCATGGGTAGAAGCGGTTCTCGACAATCAGACATGGACCACTCTTGATCCTACCCCCGCTTCCAGGGATATCGCTGAAAGGAAATGGGTTCGATATTTGACCGATTGGTACGACAGCCTTGAACACAATTGGATAAAGTACGTAGTGTACTTTGATCGTGCCGATCAACTCGAGCTTCTTAAAAACATCGGCAGCTTATCATTTTTCGATTTGAAGAGACTTGTTTCATTTCCTAAGGAATACTCGACTTACGTGAAGGTGATTGGCCCGGCAACCATCCTCATATGCATTCCACTTCTTGCATTTTATTTTAGGAAAAGAACTGATTCAGATCCCGGTCATGCTTATAGAGCCACGATGAATCACTTACGAAGAAAACACTTCGTTTCGGAACCAGACAGTTGGCATGAAAGAAACATGGATCAAATCAAGTTGAATCCTGAATTATTGCCGTATTACGAAAAATTCAACGAAGCTTACCTTCGGATGCGTTTTGATGCTGAATTTGGAAACAAACAAGAATTTCAAGCAGCTAGAAAGGAATTATTGAAGGCCTGCTCACGCCTGCGATTATCCGCCCGGACACGGTGATTCTTACCATAGAACCATAGGATTTTTTCCATAATTGGCTCTTTTCATCAACGACAAGGGTTTGTCTTGAAACTAACAAACTGCTTTCTTTGGTATTTCTTCTTCTCGCCCTTGCGTCGGAGCGAGGCACGGAACTTGCCTAATACTTATGCAATCCGTTTGCTTAACTGCAAATTTCGTGAGTATTTTGGATCAAAAAATTGGTATTTCGCCATCTTTTTGACAAAGGATCTGCAAGGCAACTCCGTCGGGGTCAGATGAACTAATTTAACCGTTCAGCTCCCCGATTCCGTTTAGAGCGCTTGGCGCCCGGATTCACCGTCCCACTTCCCCACCGTGTAATCGGGGACGGGCTACCTCGATACACAAGTTGGTGAATCGAAAGCGGGCGCCTACGCTTCATTCCATGAATCTGCTCTCAACTACCTATATTGACTAACCCAAAAAGAATTATCTATTTTCGCGCCAGGCTATTGTGGTTCTCTTAGGACTCTTGGGAAACAGGAACAACAAGATGATGCCTAGGACAAAACCTCCCATGTGAGCCCAATAAGCAACCCCGCCCGTATCTTGAGCGCTTGCAAGTTGAGAAGTTCCGCTCATGAACTGAAACACGAACCAGAAAATCAAAAACAAAAAAGCAGGAACTTCAATAAAACGTATGATTATGATTATGATAAATAGAGTGTATATCCGAGCGTGAGGGAAACTTACCAGATACGCCCCTAACACTCCGGATATTGCGCCGCTTGCACCGATGGTGGGAATTTTTGAAAGCGGATGAAAGAAAATGTGGATCAGAGAAGCTCCGATACCGCAGAGTAGGTAAAAAAGAAGAAATTTTACGTGACCTAGTCGATCTTCAACATTGTCGCCGAATATCCACAAAAACCACATATTCCCGACAATATGCATGAGCCCACCATGCATAAAGATGGAAGTGAACAGCGGAACTAGAGCATTGTCCCAAAAGCCTCCTCGGAATTGAACGAAATGGGTGAACCTATACGGAGTGACGCCGTATTGCAGTATGAATCTGTCCAGCAGCCCTGACCCAAGGGACAACTGGTAAAAAAATACGAGTGAATTGATGATGATGAGAACAATGGTGACTATCGGCGGGGTGGCGGAAGGATTAGCATCTCTTAATGGTATCATTGTCCATGCCCGCTAAATAAAAGATCAGATTGTAATTAATGTTTTCTCATCCGCTGCGGTGAAAGTATAAGCAATTTTTTCGCTATCTCATCGAAGGCCTCGGCTGCCGGTGAGGTCGGATACTCCAACACAAACGGTTTTCCATCATCAGACGCTACAACCATTCGAGGATCCAGCGGTACACGGCCCAAAAATCGAAACCCTGTTTGCCGGGCCAACTGCTCTCCCCCACCTTTCTTGAAGATGTCGTGCACGCTTCCACAATCAGGGCAAACGAAGGAACTCATATTTTCGACAACGCCGAAAATCGGCATTTCAAGGTTGTGACAGAATCGAATAGATTTTTTTACGTCTTTGAGAGCTACTTGCTGCGGCGTGGTTACAATTATGGCTTGTGATCTGGGAGGTGCCATTTGACAAATCGACAATGGTTCATCCCCCGTTCCTGGAGGCGCATCGACAATGAGGAAATCCAAATCTCCCCAATCCACTTCGGAGACGAACTGTTTAATGAGTCGATGCTTCATGGGTCCGCGCCAAATGATTGATTCATCCGCTTGATCTTTCATTAAGAACTCAACGGACATTACTTTCAAATTATCATTATACCTGACCGGCAGCATGCCTCGATAAGTGGTTCCCGGCGAAACGGCACCGTCAAGCTTCAACATTGTGGGAACACTTGGGCCGTGAATATCGATGTCCAGTAACCCAACTGAACGATCCGAAGCTGCCAGTGCTGCGGCGAGATTCACCGAAATGGTACTCTTTCCCACACCGCCTTTTCCGGAAAGAATCATTATGGTGTTTTCGATACGGGTTAGTGTGTCCGCCATAAGCAGATCTTCCCGCAAATCCTCCAACTCTTCTTTTGTGAGTCTTTTTTTCTTTTCTTCAGTCATAATTCCGCCAATCGAATCCTCTCAATTTTGTTACTAGGACATTTGGGATTACGAAATTCCGACACTTTCCAACAATTTCTTTGTTTTGATCCGGTGAACATCCAGCCCGACATCTTTTGGAGTCAGACCTAGAGACAATCCTATCAATTGGGTAAGATAAAAAGTTGGTATTTTGTCCTTGTCCTTCGATTTTCTGGACAGCACGATCTGACCCATGTCGAACTGTTCAAAGCAGGAGGGACAAATGACCGACATGGCCTGTATATCTCTTTCGCGAATGTGGTTGAGCTTTTCTCTCATTATGGCATATCCCGCTTCCTGATCCATATTCGCTCCCAAAGGCGAACCGCAGCACAAGAATTTGCGGGAAAACTCTTTTGGCTCAACTCCTACAATCGACAAAAGGTGATCCATCTTAACAGGAACGTAGGATTCTGCGTCGGAAAGGTCTCCAGGATACATTACTTTTGGAGGCCTGAAATAATGGCATCCGTAATGACAGCCAATCTGAATTGGAATATCTCTCGTTTTTTCCCTGATCAATCGCTCTACGACAACATCTTGATACAATACGTCGAGAATATGAGTCACTTCGATCGAACCCTCGAATTTGTGCTTATGGTCTTCGAGGATCTTGTTTACTTTGCGTCTTTTCGCATCACTATGTCGGAGAATATGGTTGGACTCCTTCAAAGTGTTTACGCATCCGGAACAAAGCGTAATGATATCCAGACCTGCTTCTTCCGCCAAACACAGATTGCGTGCCGCTAATGCAAGCCATGACTCGTAATGAACCAACTTCATGCTCGTTGACGGTGGGCAGCAAGTAAACGGCAGGTCAACCAGCTCTATTCCTAATTTTTCGCACACAAGTCGTGTTGCAGCTTCGAAACCCGGATATTTTATGGGGATTGCGCATCCCAGAAACAGAGCATATTTCATAGTTTACCTTCAGAATAGGTCTAATCGGCGGTTAAGTGTGTACTCAAATTAATGATTCGCGGTGAATCATAGATCAAGGACTTCACCCAATCCGCTTCTTTTCAGTATTTCCCGAATCTCATCGATAGGCGCAGGTTGCAAGGGAGAAAGTCCGTGATGTGCACGCATTTCATCCAGCTGATGTACTATCATCGACCGTCCGGTCTTGGTGAGGAGTTCCAATGCCATGCTGAGTCTTGCAGGAATGTTCCCTCTCCGGGCGGCGGAATTCTTCAGAGCAACGAGCAGATCCGATATAGGAATCTTTTGTGGACAACGGTCCTCACAAACATTGCACGTGCAACACAACCAGATTCTCTCGTCCTCAGCCACTTCTTCATGGCCCATATTAAGACACTTCAAAATCGTCTCTCGCGGACCATATGCGTTAGCTACCTCCTTCGCCGGGCAGGAACCGGTACATCTGGCACACTGGTAGCATTCGAACAGGTCCTCCCGCGGGAAGTGTTTCCATATTTTCATTACCGTCATTTTATTCAGCCTTTTTAGGAGGTCGGCTTAGTTTTTCTATGGTGTCCCGAATTTGATCGGGAGTAATTTTTGCGAGACCTGTTTCCATTTCCTTGATTACTTTGGCAAATTGAGCACCTTCAGCTGCAGATACCCATGCTAAACGAAGTCTGTCTTTGTTGATGCCGAGTTTTTCTAAACGTTTCCAGTAACGCTCAACGCGTCTCGCTGTATGTTGGTTTGCATTGTTGTAATGACAATCCGCTGGATGACACCCGGAAACAAGAACCGCACCGACACCCTTCAAGAAGGCTCTCTCGATCCATGCAGGGTTAACTCTCGCCGAACACATGGTACGAATGATGCGCACATTGTGTGGATACTGAATTCGGGATACTCCGGCGAAATCCGCTCCGGCATAGGAACACCAGTTGCAGGCGAAAGCCAAAATCTTGTGTTCAGGATCGGAAGCTAAGGCCGAGTCGATTTGGCTAACGATTTGCTCTTCCGTGAAGTGAGTCTGATCGATAGCTCCGAACCGGCATTCCGGCACACATGCTCCGCAGCCTTGGCATGCAGCTTCAATGACTCTGTAGTAACCAAGCTCTTTGCTTCCTTCGATCGCATGATACGGGCAGACTTTCGCACAAAGTCCGCAAGCCGTACATTTGTCACGGTCAATTCGTGAAGTAATGGCAGGAATACGGACTTCGCCCTTGCTCATAAGAATGTTGGCCCTCGATGCAGCGGCAGAAGCCTGGGTAACGGAGTCTTTAATATCTTTGGGACCTTCAGCAGCGCCTGCCAGAAAAACTCCACCGGTAGTGGTATCCACAGGTCTGAGTTTTGGGTGAGCCTCCATGTAGAAGCCGTCGGTGTCCATAGACAAGTTCAACAGTCGCT
>CAZTJA010000155.1:0-5779 GCA_964613745.1 uncultured Syntrophaceae bacterium | reverse complement strand
ACATGGGCCTGATTACGTTTGGATCAGGGCCTGATCTCAAATTATCAATTCGGCATCTTAAAAAGACCATCATGTTCTTTAAGTAGGGATCTCCATCACGGCTGCCGTAAACGGTGCGATAAAAGCTGCTCACTCTTGCATACTGATTTTCAAGCAATCTTAGTTTATCGGGGAAAGTTTCTCGCGAAGCGGGAGTCTGAAAAGCTGCACCTGCAGCTCTCAGTTGATGAACAATATGAGCTTCTCCAAAAATTTCGGCTAATGCGAGGCTGGAATAACTCCCTGAAGAATCCGTAGACAATCCGGCTCCTGTTTCCAAGAGTCTGCCGATGATGCCATATTGCCCGAGCGACACTGAATTAGATACGGTTGACTGCAAAGTAGGGAATCGGGAAAAAGCTCCGGAAGTAATCAGATAATCGAGAAAAGGCTGATCAAAGGCCATCAAAGCTGCCTGTGCCCAGTTCCGACCAGCTATTAACTTGTTGTAATCTTTGACGACGTCGTCTCTTCTCTTCAGAAATCCAATTAAGTTTCCTTCATTTCGAAATGCGGCATTTTCTTCTCGTTTTGCGGTCTCGGCCAAATTTCCGGCATTCTGTTGTTCTTGACTCATGTCCTGTCTAGATGAATCCGATCCACCTTGATTTTGTTCCATGTCGTTGATTCTTTGTTGACTTGCGGCAAGATCCGTTTGAGCAGCGCTTTGAGCTTTTTTACTCTGCTCCGCCCGATTCCCGGCGTCCCGAATTGCACTCGTGAGGCGCAGTGATTCCTGATGCAAGTTCATAAGTTTGTCTAGGACACTGGAGAGTCTCCGACGCTCTTCTTTCATTGCCGGAGTGTCTTCAGGCATGTTGCAGCTCGTATCATTGGGGGACAATTTGGTAACGGCAAGAAATAGTTCACCCATGCTTAATCGCAAAAGACCTTCCTGAGTTCTTGGAAGAGCCTCCATTGGACTAATCGATTGAGCGAAACAATTGGTTGCGAATATAGACACTACCACGATCATAAAAAAGGTCGGCCGCAACATAATTACCCCCGGACTGGAACTAGAGAATAATCTGAGGTATATTATAGCATATCAAAGTGTTGCATTCCAATATTAAACTTTGTTTGATAAGTCCGTTAAAGTCGGACGGGTAAGCAACCGTTTATAGGAGGATGATCCCCAGTCTCATTCATAATCGTCGTCTCTTAGATCGTAATCATCCTGATTTGAGTAACTGAGCTGATCATTTATAATTTGTATGCAGGATAAAATATGGTATTTGGCTTCCGCAAGTTCTAGGATCTCTGACGGTAGTAGTTCTTTCTTTTGAAGATACAACTCAATTCGATCGTTTAGTACCGCAATATGACGCAAGTCGTTGTTGAAGAATTCATCTTCAACTACTTTGGTTTGCTGCGATCCGCTGACGGTTTGAATTAGTTTCAGATCCCATTCATCAAGCTTTTTCCACCGGGCCACCGTGGCGGGGTGAACACCAAGTTTTTTCGCCAATTCCTTGTTGGTTATCCGGCCTCTATCGTTCAGGAATGTCGTTTCCGCTGTTTTCCTGTCGTCATTTTTTTTCATCGAGTATCGTCTCCGAGTTGACGTATTCCGTGTAGATAAGTATTTAATATTATCCACAATAATGTGAGGAATCAAGCGCCGCCCGACCAGCGCATCGAACCTAATGAGTATTGATAAAGATTTCTTGAAAAACTTACCTACCGATCCGGGAGTTTATCTCATGATGGATAAACGTGGAAAGGTTCTTTATGTCGGGAAGGCGGGCAATCTAAAGAACAGAGTCAGGAGCTATTTTACAAAAGGTGGAGACGAAAGGCCCAGAGTTCAATATCTACTCGCTAGGGTAGAAAGTATTAACGTTATTCTCACTGAAACTGAAAAAGAAGCGTTAATTCTTGAAAACAACCTCATCAAGCAACACAAACCCAAATACAATGTCAATTTACGCGATGATAAGTCATTCTTCTCTTTGCGGCTCAATCTCTCACATGAATTTCCCCGATTGACTCTTATACGTACTCAGAAAATTAAACAGGATGGCGCTCGTTACTTTGGACCATATTCCTCCGCTCGGGATGCCCGGGTAACACTAAAGTCGATTCAAAGGCTGTTTCCTCTTCGACAGTGTACGGAAAGACAATTTGCCAAGTGCACACGACCTTGTTTGAATTGTCAGATGAAGAGGTGTTTGTGTCCCTGCAGTGGAGATGTGTCTTCCAAAGAGTATGGTGCAATGGTAAATCAGGTTTCCTTACTTCTGCAGGGCAGGAGTGAAGATTTAATACGAAACTTAAAGGAGGAGATGCAAAAATCCGCAGAGGAGTTACGCTTCGAAGAAGCAGCTCGAATTCGCGACAGACTGGTTTCCATTGAACGAACCATAGAAGCCCAGAACGTCTCGTTTTTCCATCTAAAGGATCAGGATGTAGTGGCAGTCGTGAGAGCCCAGGAGGATTCCGAATTGACGGTAATCCAAGTTCTGTCCTTCAGAAAGGGCAATCTTCTTTCAGGTGAATCGTTCGTCATTAGAAATCCGGCACTGGAAGATGAAGAACTCCTGAGTTCCGCGATTAGGCAGTACTACATTTCAGCCGCTTCAATTCCTCGTGAAATATTGATTTCGCAACCAATAGAACAGCCGGAATTGATTGAAGGATGGTTGTCTGAGCTCCGACGAGGGAAGGTCGGGCTTCGTGTTCCTATAAAAGGTCAAGGAGCCAAGCTCATGCAGCTTGCCCTCAAGAACGCCCATGATGCCGTGTTGAGAGAAAAACTTAGAGATTCGTTGATGAAAACTCTGGATCGAATAGCGGAGAAGCTTAATCTGCCGCATCAGCCCGAAACAATCGAGGGATATGACATCTCCAATATTTCCGGAAGCAATCCGGTAGGAGTAAAAATTCTTTTTAGAAGGGGCTTCCCCGACAAATCAGGGTATCGAATCTACAAAATGCGTGGATTTTCAAATCAAGACGATCCGGGTATGATTCATCAAACCATATCGAGACGAGTGCTTCACAAAGAGGATGATCCCTTGCCGGATCTATTCCTCATCGACGGAGGCAAGTCTCAGTTGAATGCTGCTGCGAATGCCCTGAAATCTCTATTGGGTGAAGATTCTCCTCCTGTAGTTTCGATTGCAAAAGCTCGGGAGCAGGCTGAGGAAGAGCGTTTCTATTTACCAAATCGAAAAAATCCGATCATTTTCTCGAAGGGCGATTCAGGATTAATGCTGCTGATGAGAGTTCGCGATGAAGCGCATAGGTTTGCTCATGGATTTGTGGAGAAGGGTATCTCGAAAAATTCTATAAAATCCGCTTTGGATGAAGTGCCCGGTATAGGACCAAAGAAGAGGGCATCCTTACTGAAGACATTTGGAAGTTTAAGAAATGTTATATCTGCAACCGATGAAGCTTTGTCAAAGGTTCCGGGAATTACGAGAGCGGATATTGAAAAAATTAGGTCACATCTAAAACAAGAAGATGTGAAAATTGGTCTTAGCGTCTGAATCAAATTTCCGGGAAATCCGTTTCTTTGAGGACCACCCCTGTTTTTTCCAATTCTTCCCCGAATTCTTTTATTAATGACTTCAATTGAGCTTGCTGTTCTTGACGATAAAATAGGAATAGCCCCATGAAGCTCATCTTTTGATCAGCGGCAGGTCTCGCCTCCAACCCTAGTTTTGCCGATAAGGCTTTCAGTTCGTTTGTCGCTTCGGAAACACTTTGAAATCTATCGTTAGGGGATTTTTGAGTAGCTTTGGAAATAAACCTGCATAGCTCGTCCGGTATCTCCGGAACTGTGTCGCGGGGGTCAGGAATTTCTTCGTACAATTGATTATGCAGCAGGGTTGCAATGTCCAGGTTTGGAAACGCTTCATTGCCTGCGAGCATGCGATAGGCCGTAAGTCCGAGCGAGTAAATGTCGGATCTCTCGTCCGCAGGTCCGGATTTTATTTGCTCAGGAGCCAAGTATTTCGGAGTACCGACAATGCGATCGCCTCTTGTTCCTGGAGCACAAGCCAGGCCGAAATCTACTATTTTGATATGTCCGTTGTCTTGGATGAATATGTTGCCTGGTTTCACATCCCTGTGGATGATTCCCTGCCTGTGAGCGTAAGCTAGACCTTCACAAATTTGGAGAAGAATGTCCAATGATGCGTAAACCGACAAACTACCTTGGGCTTTCAACGTGGTTTCAAGTGAGGATCCCTGAAGAAATTCCATAATGATAAAAACAGTGCGATAGAGGTTCTCGATATCATAGACTTTGATAATATTCTCGTGATTTAGTGAAGCTATTATTTTGGCTTCATTTTGAAATTCCTCTAAGAAATCCGTGTCCATCGCCATATTATGCTTGAGCATCTTAATCGCGACGGGCATGTTCAATGTCTTGTGGACACCTTTGTAAACTACGCTCCAACCTCCCCGACCAATGATTTCATTGATTACGTACTTACCTATAGTTCGATCTGCAGTGTATGTGGCTCTAGCAAATCTTTGAGTCACCGTCTGAGTAAGAAATTGCCTGACTTCCGGAAATCCTTCGCAAATATGATCGAAATCCACCCTGTTCAGTTTCAACATAATGAGATCGGAGTTTGCATCAACGTGGGCATTCCGATTTTCTCCCGTAAGTAGGGCCATTTCTCCAACGATATCTCCCGGTCCCAGCACCGCAATAGGATGAATAACCCCATCTTTTTCTACGTTAACGCAGGCAGCTCCTTCATCTATGATGTAAAGACTGTCCCCTTCCTCACCTTGATGAATAAACCGAGTGCCGGCTTCTATACAGCATGGAGTCATCAAATCGATCAACCGGTCCCTAGCTGCATCGGACATCAAATCTGAGAACGGATTAGAGGCAAGAAAATTCAGCTTCAGATCCGGACTGCAAACTCTTTCAAATCTATTGGTCATGCAATTGGGCTCCGAACATAAATCATTTTAATTCGAGGAATCCCTGCCATCCGGGATGAGGTTTAAATGCCGGCATTTTTGCATCAGACCCAAAAAAATTCGAATACTGTGAAGAATCAGAAATTACGCTAATGTCCTGTTCGTCCGTAATTCCGTAATCCCCTGATTTCTTCAAGTGATCAATCCATTTTAGTTTAGAATGATCCAGACCCATTAATCTGGTTGCCGTAATATCAACGGCGAGGAGATTTGAACCGGCCAATATGACCCCTGATTGCACGGAATCCGGAGCTAACGGCCCATCATTTTCACCTCCGATGATGCCGTCCACGAAGGAGAACATGGCCCGTTGAGGCGTCTTATGCAGACTCCCTGAAGAATCGGCGTACGTAATTATGTGCATAAGATCCACGAGCATTCGCCATGCACTGTCATTACCATGCCAATTGCCTGCATCCATGACTTTTTTGTCCTGGGAAAGAGCCATGGGTGTTAGTGCTATGACGTTTTTGTAGAAACTAAATATGATCTTGTAAACTTTGTCCAAAACGGGATTTTTCTTAGCCAACAAATGGTCGTATAAGAATCTTTGGGTCCGAATCAGAAAGGTTTCCCAGTGGGAGAGCAGTTCCGAAGGAAATTGATCTCCGCCTTGGTCGGGAGTGCCCAAAGTATAGTGTACAAGACAATTCTTGTTAGTGGTAATTCCGACAAGTCCCTTTCCGTTCAGCGTCACTCCGACTTTTTTGTGCACTTTGAGCTTGGGAACGGAGATGAAAACATCAGCATCGAGAATGGTTTTCGATATGACGTATTTATGAACGTTATCATG
>CAZTJA010000154.1:0-5823 GCA_964613745.1 uncultured Syntrophaceae bacterium | reverse complement strand
TGTTTGAACCCATGAGAGCGCGGTTCGCATCGTCATTTTCCAGAAAAGGAATGAGAGAGGCTGCGACGGAAACGAGCTGGTTCGGGGATACGTCCATGAGATCCGGTTCAGTGTTCTGGACGAGAGCGAATTCACCTTCCTTGTGACGCACGGATACGAGGTCCGAGGCAAGACAGTTATTCTCATCAAGAAGAGCATTTGCCTGAACTATGACGTGATCTTCTTCGTCCAGTGCCGTCAAGAAGCGTATGTCCTTACCCACTTGCGTCTCTGAAACGGGTCTATACGGCGTTTCGATGAACCCGAATTCGTTGACTCTTGCATATGTAGACAAAGAAACGATGAGACCTATGTTCGGTCCTTCCGGGGTTTCGATTGGACATATGCGACCATAATGAGTGGGGTGAACGTCACGGACCTCAAAGCCGGCACGTTCTCTGGTCAAACCGCCGGGTCCTAGTGCTGAGAGCCGCCGTTTGTGGGTAATTTCGCTCAATGGATTTGTTTGATCCATAAACTGCGACAATTGCGAAGAGCCGAAAAATTCCTTAACTACCGCCGTTACCGGTTTGGCATTGATCAAATCATGAGGCATCAGGGTTTCAACATCCTGAAGACTCATTCGTTCCTTGATGGCGCGTTCCATTCGAACGAGTCCAATCCGATATTGGTTCTCGAGCAGTTCACCAACTGAACGAACTCGTCTGTTGCCCATATGATCGATGTCGTCGATTTCACGACCTGGCCGTCCTTCTTTGAGTTCGAGAAGGTATTTCACGGCGAGCATGATGTCATCACGCCGAAGTGTCCGTACCGACAAAGGAATTTCATTATTTGAAATGTTCAGTTTTCGATTGAGTTTTAATCGTCCAACTCGCGACAGATCGTAATATTCGGTCTTGAAGAAAAGATTGTTGAAAAACGTGGTGCTGACTTCAACGGTGGCCGGATTCGACGGCCTTAATCTTCGGTAAATCTCTATTTGCGCATTGAGGGTTTCGTTGCTGGTTTCATCATCCGGCTTCTGCTTACGATAGTCCTCAATAAACCGATTTGGACGGTCATCTATTTTGTCTTCCAGCAGAGTATCCCTAAGAGATGATGAGACGATGCGTTCTTCGATGAATAGGGCATCAAAGCTGGTAATGCCCCTCTTGAGGAGATCGTCCACGAACTGATCAACTTCATCCGGAGCAATTTCCTTATTGCATTGAGCTACAACTTCACCGGTGTTTTCATCAATAATGTCATGGGCAATTACCTTACCGGCCAATTCCTCTTTCTTGAGTGGAAGCGGTGCAATATTTCGATCCGCTAGACGCTTAATGGCTGCCCGGGTAATTTTCTTACCTTTCCTCACCACCACGTCTTCGGAATTTTCTACGGTGACATCGACCGGTGCTGCAGTTCCAAGGAGTAACTTCAAATCTACTTGTCGTCTAATTCCATCCGGAGATAGTAAGATTTTCTGCTTATTATAGAAATAATTAAGGATTGCTTCGCTGGATACGCCGAGCGCCTTTAAGAATACCGTCACGGGCAATTTTCGTCTGCGGTCGATCCTGACATACAAGCGATCTTTAGGATCAAATTCGAAATCTATCCACGATCCACGGAGTGGGATTATTCGGGCTGAATAGAGCAGCTTACCGCTGGCGTGGGTCTTGCCTTTGTCATGATCAAAGAAAATTCCCGGTGACCGATGCAGCTGAGAGACGATTACGCGTTCAGTACCGTTGATGATGAACGTTCCATTCACAGTCATGATCGGGATTTCACCGAAATAGACTTCCTGTTCTTTGACGTCCCTGATGGTACGGGAAGATGTATCCGGATCAACATCCCAAACGATCAACTGCACGGTGATTTTCAACGGAAGGGCATAGGTTACGCCCTTTTGGAGGCATTCTTCGACGTTGTATTTCTCTTCTCCGAGAGTGTATTTTATGAACTCAAGGGAGGCAGTGTCGGAAAAATCCTTTATTGGGAACACCGATTTAAAGACCGCTTGTAGGCCGATGTCCTCGCGAGCTTCCGGGGGGACGTCCGCCTGGAGAAAGCGATCGTAAGAATGTTTTTGGATTTCAATAAGATTAGGTATTCCCGCAATTTGTGGAATGCGTGCGAAATTCTTCCTGAGCCTCTGTGAGTGCACGGAAAAAGGACTCATGTTCTCCCTCTGCTGTAATTTGCGTGATCTGGATCAGATGGGATTAACGGCAGGTGTCCGCGCGAGTATAGGTCCGGAGCGGTAAGGCTCCGAACCCAATCTCATGCTATATCGGCGAGCTCTAGACGATCTCCACTGTTCCGCCTGCTTCTTCAAGGGCGGCTTTGGCTTTTTCGGCCTCTTCTTTGGAGATAGCTTCCTTTACCGGCTTAGGAACACCTTCCACTAGATCCTTGGCTTCCTTCAGACCCAGGTCGGTAAGCTGACGAACTACCTTGATGACCTGAATTTTCTTGTCGCCGAATCCTTTCAAGATCACGTCGAATTCAGTTTTTTCCTCAACCGGGGCTGCATCTCCTCCACCCGCTGCTGCACCAACTGCAGCTACGGCTACAGGCGCCGCCGCAGAGACCCCGAACTCTTCTTCCAATTCTTTGATAAGCTTACTAAGCTCCAAGACCGACATGTTACGGATGAATTCTTTTACATCCTCTTTTGTGGCCGCCATATTTATCCTCCTCGATTCGCTTTTTCAACAGCAAATACTGTATTTTCTGAACTTTTTACTCTTGTGTGCCTTCAGCTGAGGGCCCCTTCTTCTCTTCGATGGCTTTTAATACATTCATTAATGATCTTGGCACTGCAGCCAGAACATTAACAAATCCATTCATCGGAGCCTTTAAGGTTCCTAATAGTCGGCTCAAGAGTTCTTCTCGTGACGGAAGCTTGGAAAGAGCGTCCATTTCGGATGGATCTACAAGCTCTCCGTTCAATACGCCTCGAACGAGTACCAAGTTCGGGTGTGTCTTGGCAAAATCGATCAGAACCTTTGCCATGGCCGGAACATTCTCTTCAGTGTCCGTCCATGCAGCCCCTCGCGTTCCCGCCAAATCCACGCCGATCGCAGCTATGTCCGTGTCCTGATAAGCCAGTCGCACAAGAGTATTCTTCAATACCTTGTATTTGACTCCCTTGTTTCTCAACTGAACCCGGAGGTCGTTCATTTCACCGACCTTCAAGCTCCGGAAGTCAGTCAGGAACATAGCTTTCGCACTCTGAAATTCGTTGCGAAGCCAAGCTACCTGTTCAGTTTTCTGGTCTCTGTTCAAACTAAGGTTTCCCCCTTTCTGTCGGAGGAAAACAGCGAATCGAGGTACCTTTGGTAAGGTAACATGCCGATGATTTCAGCCCCGTCTAAGCCGGCTCGATTAAGTGCTAAGCACGCCTGCTGTCTCCGACTCGGCCTACTGCTTAATTTAACTTAAGTGGTAGATTAGTTTAGTTTCCTTTGAATTAAGATGGTTCCTAAAAACCACAACAATATTACTTAACGAGATTTCTCATTTCCTGAGGATCCAGCTTAAGACCGGGACCCATAGTCGTAGAAATCGACACGCCTTTGACATATACACCCTTTGAAGCCGATGGCTTCAGTCGGATGATACTTTCCATCAAACTTTTCAAGTTTTCAGAAAGTTTCTCGACACCAAAGGATGCCCGACCGAACGGCACGTGAACAATTCCCGCCTTTTCAACGCGAAACTCAACTTTGCCGCCCTTGAGCTCCTCAACGGCTCTTCCGACATCGAACGTTACCGTTCCCACTTTAGGGTTCGGCATCATTCCGCGGGGACCGAGTATTTTACCCAATTTGCCGACCACGCCCATCATGTCGGGAGTAGCAACCGCCTTATCGAATTCCAACCAGCCATCCTGAATTCTCTTGGCTAAATCATCGCCACCCACAACATCGGCACCGGCATCAAGTGCTTCTTTTTCCTTTTCGCCCTTAGCAAAAACCAGCACTCGAACGGTCTTGCCTGTCCCATGCGGAAGCACACAGGTTCCTCTTACCATTTGATCGGCGTGTCTTGGGTCAACGCCTAATTTTACTGCGACATCTACGGATTCATCGAATTTTCCGTATTTCGCATTCAATATCGTCTCGAGACCTTCCTCAAGTCCGTACTTCTTGGAACGATCTACCTTCTCACGGGCTTCATTCTTTCTTTTGGGTAAACGAGCCATGGTGACCTCTATTCCACTTCAATGCCAAGACTTCGTGCGGATCCCATGATGGTCTTCACAGCTCCCGGCAGGTCTTTCGCATTAAGATCGGACATCTTCAATTTCGCAATCTCTTCGACTTGACTCATTGTCAATTTTCCGACTTTGTTACGATTCGGATTTGATGATCCCTTATCCAGACCGGCCGCTTTTTTGATCAAATACGAAGCCGGTGGTGTTTTCAGTATGAAAGTGAAGGAGCGATCGGCGTATACGGTAATGAGTACAGGGATGATCACGCCCTGCTGAGTCTGAGTCTGCGCGTTAAATGCTTTGCAGAACTCCATTATGTTTACGCCGTGCTGTCCCAGAGCCGGTCCAACCGGTGGCGACGGTTTCGCCTCACCTCCCGGAATCTGGAGCTTAACCTGTGCTGTTACTTTTTTTGCCATAAGAAACTCCCAAAAAAACAAGCAAGCCGGACCTGCTGAGCAATGCAAAGCGGGACCGACTCATACGCGCCGGATTAATTTTTCGTGACCTGGATAAAATCTAGCTCTACAGGTGTGGGTCTGCCGAAAATACTCACGAGTACTCTTAGTTTACCTTTGTCCGGCCTCACTTCTTCGACCGTGCCATTGAAATTAATGAATGGACCGTCCACTACCCTCACCGAGTCTCCGGCTTCAAACGAATACTTGGGCTTAGGCTTGTCTTGAGCCTCAGCCATCTGATTTCTAATTTTTTCCACATCCTCATCCGGAATAACCGCCGGTTCGGTTCGAGATCCGATAAAACCTGTAACTTTAGGGGTGTTTTTGACTATGTGCCAGGTTTGGTCGTCCAATTCCATGTGAACGAGGATGTATCCCGGAAAGAATTTGCGATTGGAGGTCTTGCGTTCACCCTTCACGAGCTCTACGACTGAATCGGAAGGAATTAGGACATCCGTTATCTTGTCCTGAAGGCCCATGCCTCTGACCTTTTCTTCCAAAGCAGTTTTTACCTTATTTTCGTAACCGGAGTATGTATGTACTACGTACCATCGTAGCGCCACCGGATAGCCTCCTTAGGAACCGTGCGAACCAATTATCCCACTTGCAGCAACATTTGAACAATTCGAGCCAGCAACCAGTCACTAATTCCCAGAAACACGGCCAATATCATCGTGAGCACCAAAACCACGGCTGTTGATCCCACCGTTTCTTGGCGAGTGGGAAACGTCACTTTCGACAATTCCACCTTCACTTCACGAAAAAATTGCACTGTCTCTACAAAGAAGGCTCTTATCTTTTCCATTGTTAGCAACCTATCTTGTCTGGCAGGCCAGAAGGGACTCGAACCCCCAACCCCCGGTTTTGGAGACCGGTGCTCTAGCCATTGAGCTACTGGCCTACGCGTGCACTCCTACTTCGTTTCTTTATGAGGAGTATGGGATCTACAGAACTTGCAATATTTTTTGAATTGCAACTTATCCGGCGTTGTCTTCTTGTTCTTCGTGGTCGTATAGTTCTTTCGCTTGCACTCAGTACACTGCAGATTAATTATATCTCTCATAATATATCTCCAACATTGCCCTTTGCCGGGGCAAAGTACTATTCCAGAATCTCCGAGACTACTCCGGCTCCGACGGTCCTTCCACCTTC
>CAZTJA010000153.1:0-5839 GCA_964613745.1 uncultured Syntrophaceae bacterium | reverse complement strand
TGCAGCAGGTTTGGGCGACATTGGAATGCATTTTCCGGATACGGATCCCGCTTATGAAGACGCCTCCAGCATTTCAATGTTGGAAACCATAGTGGGAGCCATCGAAGCCCTAGGCTACAGTATTGTTAATATCGATATCACCGTTTTTGCCCAGAAGCCTCGGATTGGACCTTTCAGGGCCAACATGCTGGGGAATCTCGCCGTTGCAATGAAGCTCGACCCCGAGTGCCTCAATATCAAAGCAACGACTACCGAACATATGGGTTTTATCGGCAGAGAAGAAGGTATAGCCGCTGCCGCCATCGTGCTGTTGCAATAAATACAATGTACATATTAAGATCAATTACGGAAATGGGCTGCGGACCAAATCAGGCCGGCTTCCCAAATCTGCACGAACGTTAATTCTCGGCCTATTCATATCATTAATTAAGGAACACTATGAGCTTGAAAATTTATAATACGCTGACTCGAAAGAAGGAGGAATTTCAGACGATTCAGCCCGGTAAAGTCGGCATGTATGTCTGCGGAGTCACGGTTTACGATTTCTGCCATATAGGACATGCTCGCTCTGCAGTTCTGTTTGACATTATTTTTCGCCATTTGATGTTTTCGGGTTTTCAGGTTGATTACATAAGGAATTTCACTGATGTGGACGATAAGATTATCAACCGGGCGAATGAAGTGGGAGAGAACTGGAAATCACTTGCCGAGAGGTTTATCGATGAATTTTACACGGACATGGACGCATTAGGAGTATTGCGTCCAACCCATGAGCCACGTGCCACTGATTACATTCAGGAAATCCAAGATTTGATTTCAAAGCTCATTAAACGAGGTTATGCCTACGTAGCAGGCGGTGACGTAATGTTTTCCGTTGAGAAATTCGGAACCTACGGAAAGCTGTCCGGAAAGAAAACCGACCAGTTGCTTGCCGGAGCCCGAGTCAACGTTGATGATAAAAAAGAAAATCCCTTGGATTTCGCTCTGTGGAAGGGAGCAAAACCCGGTGAACCTCAGTGGGAAAGTCCTTGGGGTCCGGGAAGACCGGGTTGGCACATCGAATGTTCGGCAATGAGCATGGCCAAGCTAGGCATTTCTTTCGATATACATGGAGGCGGCGCCGATCTAACCTTCCCTCATCATGAAAATGAAATCGCACAGTCCGAAGCCGCAACAGGCGCCTCGTTTGTAAGATACTGGATACACAATGGTTTTGTGAACATCAGTTCGGAAAAGATGTCAAAATCACTGGGAAATCAGCTGAATATTAGAGATATTCTCAAGGACGTTCATCCCGAGGCTTTGAGGCTCTTCCTATTGACGGCACACTACAGAAGCCCGCTCGATTACAATGAAACTACGATAAAGGAATCCTCTGCTGCACTTGAGAGACTCTATTCGGCGCTCATAAATTTGGAAGTGCTCATAGGTTCAGGTGGGGGTAGCGGATCGCTATCTGAAGAACTGCAGGATATACGACCTCGGTTCATCGAAGCCATGAATGATGATTTCAATACGCCAAGAGCTTTGGCAGTACTGTTTGAGGCTATGAGAAGTATCAACAGATTCTGCGCTCCTGGAATGGACTCGGCTTCAATTCCTTCGCATGAGGAGTTACAAGTTGTTCGGGAAGACCTTGTTTCTCTCTCGAGAAGCATTCTGGGGTTGCTGCAAGAAGAACCGGCTCTATTTCTTGAAAAGCTTCGTAAAGGCGATGTGGAGAATTTAGGAATATCCGAGGAGCGGATTCAGGAATTGATAAACCAAAGGACCGAAGCTCGAAAAAATAAGGATTTTGCAAAAGCCGATGCAATTCGCAAAGAGTTGTTCGATCAAGGCATAATCTTGGAAGATAGTCCTTCCGGAACTGCATGGAAGATTAAGGAAGACTAATAGATTGGGGCTTGCGGTAGAATTCGTTGATGTCTCGTTCTCGTACCAGTTACTCGAAGGTTCAGGAATTGTCCTTAACGGAATTAATTTTCGACTGGAGTCGGGAGCGTGTTTAGGTATTGTCGGCAGAACCGGATCAGGAAAAACCACTCTGCTGAAATTGCTAAATGGAATCCTTGTTCCAAGCAAAGGAAAAGTTGTAATAGGTGACGACACGGACAAAACGCCTGTGGAACACCGAAACAGGGTTGGAGTCATTCTGCAAAGACCTGAAAAGCAGTTATTCGAATCATCAGTCAGTCGTGACATCTCTTATGTGCTGGAACATTCCGGGAATTTCACTCCCGAGGAGATTAAGGATCGACTCGAAAAAACCACCAACATTTTGAATCTCGATTTGAACGCATTGGGACAACGATCTCCTTTTTCTTTATCGGATCTGGAAAAGAGAAAGACGGCCATTGCAGGAGTACTGGTGAATGATCCCGATCTGGTTTGTTTTGATGAACCGGGTGTGGGAATGGATTCCTCGGCATCGCGTGAGTTTATCGCGTCCCTGGTGAAACTCAAGAAGCTGGGAAAAACGATTATCATAGCCAGCCATGATCTGGAACCCTATTTACCACTACTTGATATGCTGATGGTGCTTGCGGACGGCCAAATCTCAGCTTTTGGTTCGCCCGAAAAGGTGTTCATATTCATGAAATCACACGAGGAACTGAGTGAACTCATACCGGGAATGGTGCCGCTCATCGATGAACTTAGAACGAAGGGGTATCCAATTCCGCATGGAGAATGGGGAAAAGACGCGATCTATAAAATCGTGTGTAGCAGGCAAAAGAAAGTTCAATGATCAAGTTACGTCAGTTTTTTGCAACAGTTCTTGTCTTTGCGGCATTGGTTCAAGCTCCTAGAGCCGCTGATCCCCCCAAATCCATAGAAGAGCTTGTGTCGAAGATTCAAGCTGTGTATGGAAAGAGTTGCTGTTTCCAGGCCACTTTTGATCAGCTCACCGTAAACGTTTCCATGGACATGAGAGACGTATTCCAAGGCAGGATGTACGTCAAAAAGCCATCTCAAATAGCTCTGGAAGTTGATCAGCCCGAAAAACAAACAGTTGTGGTAAAAGGTAGGACCTACACCGTATATTTCCCCGAGGACGGCAATGCAGCTAGAGGCGAAATTCCACCGGAACTCAACATAGAACATTTTCTAGGATTTTTCGCAAACATCGGCAGTTTGGACAAAAATTTCAATTTAGCTTTCCCCTCAAAAACGCACGATCCCAATGAGGGGCTCATTTTCTTAGAATTGACTGATCTCAAGAATCCTCAAAGCAGCTACGCCATTTTGGTGGGAATTGACGACCAGTCGTACGTTGTGAGGAGGACGATAATATATGACGCTCTTGGCAATTATAATCGTTTCGATTTGAAGAACATTCGTTTCCTCGAATCGATTCCCGACGATAAATTTAAAATATTGACCGACATCTCCGAATCAGAAATCTTGGCCAAGTAAGAGCATGAGGTCAATTCAGAATATTGTATTTCACGTCCTTAGTCTCGGCTGCCCCAAAAACCTGGTGGATTCCGAAAAACTGACCGGTTTTCTTCTGCAGCACGGGTTCATCTATTCTGGAGATCCCGCTCAGGCAGGATTCATCATCATCAACACATGTGCTTTCATCCAACCGGCCGTTGAAGAATCCATTGAAACCATTCTCGACTTGGCTGCTGAATTTCCCAATACTTTCTTGGTGGTGATCGGATGTTTGGCCGCGAGATACCAAGGTGATGAGCTAAAAAAAGAGCTTCCCGAAATTGATGTGTTTTTGGAACCGAGGGAATTGTTCAACCTGGTGCAGATATTGAAAGATCACCTGAGTGATGAGCTGAAAGCTGAATTAGGCCGTAATACTTCATCCGAAAATTCCCAACAAAGCGGCCGTGCATTATCAAATATTGGATTTGCTTATCTCAAAATCGCTGAAGGTTGTTCCAGAGCATGTTCCTATTGCACTATACCCAGTATCAGAGGTCCGTACAAGAGCAGTACAATTCCCGATGTAATCGATGAAGCTCTTACATTGGCTTCCCAGGGAATAAAGGAACTCATTTTGGTCGCTCAGGATTTAGCTCGATTCGGTTTAGACCTGGGTCCAGGGGACAGACTGCCGAGCCTTCTTCAAGAGCTTAGCGAAATAGATGGAATCGAATGGATAAGGTTGATGTACCTTTATCCTGACGCAATACCAAAGGATCTAGCCAAAGTTGTCAAGAATTCCCGAAACATCCTCCACTACTTCGATATACCCTTCCAACATGCCTCCGGAAAAGTACTGACATCAATGGGAAGAGCCTGGAAAAAAGGACGAAATGAAGATTTGATAGCGCGATTGCGAGATGAAATTCCCGATTTAGTACTTCGCACTACTTTGATGGTTGGATTTCCGACTGAAGGTGACAAGGAATTCGAAGAGCTCCTTGAGTTCGTTGAAATGATTGATTTCGATCACTTGGGTGTATTCATGTACTCCCCGGAAGAAAGTACAAAAGCTTTTTCTTTGGGCGATCCTGTCCCGTACCGAGTCAAAAAGCTTCGCGCTAACCAGGTCATCAGGCTCCATAAAAAACAAAAAAAGAGAAATGATCGCAAGAAAATTGGGATGATCGAACGTGGCCTAGTGGAATCAACTTCCTCTGAAACGGACCTACTGCTGAGCGGCAGGATGTGGTTTCAAGCACCTGAAATTGACGGCGCGCTCTATGTTACTGCAGGAGACGCGAACCCCGGCAAGATCTACGACATAAAAATAACCGGTGTTCATGAAACCGATTTTTTTGGTGAGATCGTCTAGCTTCTTAGAAGGACTCAATCGTAGATATAGAAGTAGAGGGCTATAGCCACGAGAGCCGTCAGAATAACGACTATTTTGGTAAGAACCGTGTATTCCATTCCCGAATAATATCCAACCCTGCCCCGTTTCTGAAGAGAATTATGTTCAGATATCGAAATAACTAATTTTTTTCTACAAAGGTATCGATATTTCGCGCTTTCAAATTTCTCTCAGGATATTTCGAAGCCGAAATCGCCGGCGGTGTCGCCATTCTAGTGTGCGGCGCAGCCATTGCTCCGATATAGCCATTCATAGATGACGCTCAGTGAGAAATCCCAGTGGTATACAACTCAGCTTTGGTGAGCGATGTCAGGTGCCGTCCAAATCGTAGCATCTTGTATGAGGGCTCCGGATTGACCCTGCGGAGCATATTTCAAAGCATATCAAGGTATAGGCTTAAATATACGATACACTTAAATAAATAAGCCCCGAACCAGTTTTTTACGATAGTTAATATATTGGTTTCATTTTTATTTGTAGATAACCGTAATTAATGCTTTTTCCTTGACACCAATTGACTTGCTTTGCTATGATGCGTCTCAGCCTAACATCCGGTAGAGGTTTCATTCCTCATTCAGATTACCGGCGCTTTGACACCGATAACCCAGGGCACCGTTGAAGTGCATTCGTCGGATCGCCTTCATTACGGTCTTCGGGAGAGGTAAACATGAGGTCACGTGTGAAAAAATTAAAATCCATTCGGCTGCTGTGCTTAATCGCTGCTCTTATGTGTGCAAACGCATTTGCCTCGGATATAACCGAATTGTCGTCGGTCGAATTCGATTCCGCGGCTAGGCAGGTAGTCATACAAGCGAATGGGGCAGTGGACAAGCATTTTGCTCGAGTGAAAGGAAACCCGAACAGGTTGATCCTGGATCTTGAGAATGTTTCCAAGGGTAAGGCACCTCGAAAAATTACCAATCCCAAAGCTGAGTTTAGTGAGATCAGGATCGGTTCGTACAAGAATGCCGTCAGGCTGATCATGGATTTTAAAGATTCTCCGGTGCCGGCCTATAAAATTGAACCATCTGAAAACGGTCTTAAGGT
>CAZTJA010000152.1:0-5854 GCA_964613745.1 uncultured Syntrophaceae bacterium | reverse complement strand
TGCACCTGAAGCTGCATATCAGACCTCTTCCCCCAAATAGGCCTCAATAACTTGACGATTCGCGGAAATTTCGGCAGGTGTACCCTCTGCAAGTAGAGTCTTATAGCAGAGTACTCTGACCTTCTGGGAAATGCCGAATACAATATCCATGTCGTGCTCTATAAAAACCATAGTAATATTCATTTCTCGCCACAGTTTTTGGACCAATTCTACGGTTTGACGGCGCTCTTCGGGACTCATTCCTGCAGTAGGTTCATCCAGCAATAAGAGAGAAGGTTCCAGGGCCAAGGCTACTGCGATATCCAAACGTTTTTGATTGCCGTGAGCCAGAACGGAACTCGGCTTGTTACTCATGTCAGCCAAACCCACACTTGCCAGGATTTCGATCGCCCGGGTCCTGAGCTGTTTCATCTTTCGAATTGGGGTGATCAGGTTCAGATTGGATCTTTGAGCCGTAACGAGCGTTGCGATTATATTTTCCAAAACCGTCATTCTCGGAAAAATATTTGTCCTTTGGAAAGCTCTTGCCATTCCAAGTTTTACAATCGAATAAGGCTGCATTCCGGCCACATTTCTTCCCCGAAAAACAACCCTGCCGTCATCCGGCACATAATAACCGGTGATCAAGTTGAAAAGAGTCGTCTTTCCCGCTCCATTCGGCCCAATTATAGAGCTCAATTCACCTTCTTCGATTTTGAAAGAAATATTGTTGAAGACAGGGCTTCCCTCAAAGCTTTTGGACAAATTTTCTACGCTCAAGAGAGTGCTGCTCATAAGTCGGCCTCTAATTCATTGTTCATGAGAAATTAACCTCGTCCCCCCGCACCAGACCCGGTTTTCAAGGACGTTTCGGACACGGACGAATTGGAGATCGGTTCAATTTCCTGTGTCTCTTCTTCTCGTCTGAAGAAGCTTTGCCACAAACCTACAAGCCCCGAAGGAGCGAACAGCACGACCACCAACAGTATAAGGCCGAGGACGATGGCCCACATTTCAACCATGCTTTTGTGTAGCTGTTGCAGAATAATCTTGAGGAAGATTAAAACGGAAGATCCGATTGCGGGTCCGACCAGAGAAAACATGCCGCCGACCAGACTTGCCAAAATCGGTTCTGCAGACTTGCTCCAGTGCAGAAACTCGGTTTGAGCGAACCGATTCAACTGACATAGAAGGCCTCCAGCCAATCCGGCGAATGCGCCCGCTATCGTAAAGTTGATCAATTGGTATCGCCGTACATTCATTCCAACAAACTTGGATCTTTCCATGTTTTCACGAATGGATCTTATAGTCAGACCAAAAGGAGAGTTCACCAGCATTCGCATCACGAGAAAACAGGCAATAAAGATAATGAGACACAATAAATAGTAATTAATGGGTGTGAGAATTTCGGGGCGTGGGATGCCGTGAATACCGTCATCTCCGCCGGTAAATGTGTACCACTGAAATATTATCATATAGAGCAACTGACTAAACGCGAGGGTGAGTATGGAAAAATAGAGGCCGAGCAACCGAACGCAAAACCAACCGACTATAGACGCCGTAATTGCACCGGCTATGGGTGCTGCGATTAATGCTGCATAAAGGGGCAGAGCCGCTTTTTTCATTAACAAGGCCACGGCATATGCGCCTACTCCAAAGAAGGCCGCATGGCCAAAACTCACCATTCCACCATAACCAAGAATTAGATTCAGGCTCATGGCGAATAACGCCATGATAATCATCTCAGTGGTAACCCAGATCCAATACTCGCCGGTTTTTCCAAGTCCGCTCAAAATAAAAGGGAGAACAAACAGCAGAATGACGGTTATTAGTCCGGCAATCCACGATTTCTTCGATGACGCGACTTCTACCATTAAACTGCCTTTCAGATTAGCGTTCGGGCTTTCCGAATAATCCCCACGGTCTGATTATTAAAACGAGGGCCATCAGGGCATAAGGAAAAATCAATGCCCAGCGTCCCAGAGGTAATTGCAGAATGGTAATACCTGCACCGATGACCAAGGATCCGAGCAAAGCACCCCCAATACTTCCCAACCCACCGATAACAACAACGGCAAAACACTCGATGATTTTTTCCATACCAATTCCGAGATCTATGTTGGCCAACGCAGCAGTAAGGACTCCGCCCAAACCCGCAAGCCAGCATCCGAGCATGAAAGTGGCCGTCATGACCCATGACACATTGACGCCCAATGCACCCAATGTATCCGGGTAGGAAACCGCCGCTCGAATAATATTTCCCGCTCTGGTCCGGTATAATAAAAACCAAAGTGCTAAGGCGATGAAGGGGCCGATAGCCAGAATGAAAACGTTGTAGCTCGGCAAAGCAAGCCCCAGGAATTGTACGGATCCCGCTAAAATGTCGGGTCTTGCAACATTTCTTGGATCACCGCCCCAAATTACCCGAACCGTGTCATCGAGAATTAAAACCAGGGCATAGGTCAGCAACAATTGCAAAAGGTGCTCTTGACGGTATACTCGCCGGAATAATGTGAGTTCGAGGACAAACCCCACAATCGCCACAATGGGAGGCACAATCAAAAGTAGCAGTAAAAAACTATAGATCGATCCACCGGTGAGCAGAGTGGAAAGGGAATAGGCTACGAATGCTCCAATCATATAGAGTGAACCGTGGGCAAAATTGATTACCCTTAGGACCCCGAAGACCAATGATAGGCCCGAGGCTATTATGAACAACAGCATTCCTTGACTGAGACCGTTTACCAACATGAACAGGAAATATTCTTTAGTCATGTAATTTTTTGCTCACAGGTATAGTTGAGCCGCTCCTAATAGTGGAGCGGCTGAGAGGGATCTATTTTTTTTCACTCTGGAGCTTTTTCACTTCTTCAACCGGCAACCAAGTTTTTTCAATCGGGATTTCCACGACATCTTTCATAATGAGAAAATCTTTGTATTGCGGATCTTTCGTAGTCACCCCCACATATATACCAACATTGGCCATATGATCTTCCGCTCGAATGAAACGCTCTCCCCTGAGTGACTTGAATTTAAGGCCGCCTATCTCCTTGACTACTTTTTCGGATTCCGTACTATTGGCTTTTTTCATAGCCTCAGATAGAGCAATCATTCCGTCGTAAGCCATGATGGCCCAATCCGCCGGCCATTCCTTGTATTTATCGAAGTACTTCTTCGTAAATTCCTTCATCTCCGGCGTGTCAATGGCATAAAAGGGTGCCCGGGCGTATCCGGAAAGCCCTTCAGGCATTTCCGCTCCCATTGCTCTGAGCATATCCAGATCGTAAAGTGAACTGACACTGGCTTGATTCAATATTCCAAATGGTTTTGCTTGCTTGAGGAATGTGCTGAGCTGACCTCCCCAAAAGGCGCTGTAAACCGCTTCGGGTTTTTTTGCCATGAGAGTCGGTATGAAAGGAGAAAGATTAGACTCGCCGATCTTGACCCAAACCGTATCGAGAATTTCCACGTCCGGTCTGAGCTTGGCCATCTCTTTCTTAAAATTGTTTAACTGATCATGACCATACGCATAATCAGGACCGATGAGGCTGTACTTCTTAAAAGGTTTCTGGGACAGAAACAGCGCCATGCCGCGGCCTTCGATCCCGGTATTCGGCACGACTTGAAACATATAAGGCTGAAAATCAGTGGTCGTGAGCGCTTCGCTATTTGAAGTATGAAAGTAGACGATTTTTTTAAATTCGTTCGCCACTTTGGTAATTGCGAGGGCCACTGCGCTTGAGGTAGGTCCGATGAGAAACTCACATTTTTCCTGAAGAATGAGTTCTCGAGCCATGTTGGCTCCTATGTCGGGTTTTAGCTGAGCGTCGCGAACTACCAACTCCAGTTTTTTGCCTTGAATCCCACCTGCGGCATTCGCTTCTTCAATGAACAGGTCGATAGCAGCTTTTTGGGATTTGTAAAAAGTTGCTCCGATTCCCGACACGTCAGCAATAAATCCAAGCTTAATCTTGTCTTCTGAGAAGGAGTTCCCGACTACAAGCAATCCGGAAATCAGGAACACGGTTAAAAGGACGGCAATTCGGACTAGGTATTTGGGTACCATCTAAAACCCTCCAGACCTGATTATTTCGGGGGAAGTTCCCCTAAAGTCCAATAAATTGCGTGTCGGTCATCAGTGTTTGAATGTCATGTGACCACCGGGCAG
The DNA here is from genome assembly GCA_964613745.1 of uncultured Syntrophaceae bacterium. Taxonomy (GTDB): domain Bacteria; phylum Desulfobacterota; class Desulfomonilia; order Desulfomonilales; family Desulfomonilaceae; genus CAZTJA01. The sequence goes on along the minus strand of CAZTJA010000152.1, from coordinate 1,707 downwards.
CAAATCTCCGGCTGGTCAACTCTGTTGGAGAAAGTGCACGGGAGGGAAACGAAATAAGTGGACGACTTATTTGGTCGGCTTCCTCCCTGTAATCGGCAATCCTCGTGTATAAACAGCAAAATTATTGCTGTTTATACAGAATGTTAAAGGCAAGTTACTATGTGTTATGCAGAACCTTTCGCCAAAACAATCATCTTGACGGATTCGAGGCTTGTCTGTGAGATTCCGCTTAACTAGGCAGAAAATAAACGACTATATTGAAGAAATAAAGTCTTTTTTGATCATTCTCGCAATAGTAAGTCTCTGCCGGAACGGCATTCTATTTCTTTGAAATGAGAAAATCCGGTCTCAAAAATTCCGGATCCGGGTACGTGTAAAAGCCTTTGCCGGATTTTACTCCAAGTTCTCCTCGCTTCACCATCTCGAGTAATGCATCGGGGGGTTTGTCCCGCGGATCCTTTGAATCGTTGTAATACACCATCTCGATATCGTAGATGACATCCAAACCAACTTTGTCCATTATAGCAAAAGGCCCTTCTTTCATCTTTGTAAACACCATCCAGCCGCGATCCGAATCACGAAAATCCACGTAGCCGTTGGACCACATAAAAAGGACCTCTCGTTTTATTGCTCTCCACACACGATTAAAACAAAAACCTAAAATTTCTTTGTTTACCTTGAGAGGTACACAACCTATGGAAGATATCCACTCTACTCCTTGCTGCATCACTTCGGGAATGGTTCTGGTTCCTCCCATAATGTCCACCATGTTTACGCCCTGGAGAGGAAAATAAAAGTGAATGTTCAGGCAGCGTTCTGGACGACCGCTACTGTCCTCCATCTTCGAAACAGGTATTGAGGAGCTGTTTGTGGCAATGATGGTATGTGGAGGGGTTTTTTCTCCAAGTTGTTTGAATACCTCATTCTTAAGCTGCACGTTCTCAGGTGCCGATTCTATGACAATGTCCGCGTCTCCAACTGCTTCATCCAGAGTCGTCACCTGTTGAATTGAATCCTTGCATTTGTCCCACTCGTCCCAGGGTATGAAAGGAGTTGCCTTTTTGACGATCAAGTCGGATTTGATTTTGTTAAAGGTTTCCAGAAATGCTTCTTTTCGAGGGTCATAAATCTTTACGGAGTATCCCGCATAAGCCGCCATCATGGCAATTTGAGCTCCAAGTATTCCAGTGCCTATGATTGCAACATGCTCGAATGGTCTGACCATAAATCACCCTCCGTTCCTTATTTATGAATTCAAAGTTGTACCCGTAAAATGGAGATCACTTTACGAATGTACCTAGTTCGGCTGAAAATAGGGATTCAAAAATCCTGAGTAAGCAGAGGACCGCGAACCTGTTCAAATCACAGGGCGCAGTCCGATTAATTCACGTGGACACCGTAAGCTACCAATGAAATGCAGTTTGGGTCAAGCAAATGATTTTGTGCTCATAAAAGGCTAACAATTTCTGACTACCTAACTGCCCGGTGAATATGCCTCTTAATTTCTCGGAACAAGTAAACGTTCTGGACCTCTAAAGCTAGAGAACCCGGGATTTAGTCTATTTGGCCAACGTTTGTTGGCTAAATCGAATCCTCCGGAAATTTAGAAGTTTCAGAGATCATATTGTACAAATTGATTACAAGGAGCAGACTCATGAATTGGGACAGAATTTCAGGAAATTGGAAACAAATGAAAGGCGTGCTTCG
>CAZTJA010000151.1:0-5879 GCA_964613745.1 uncultured Syntrophaceae bacterium | reverse complement strand
GCCATTAAAGGATTGGGGTAGCTTATAGCGTGGATTTGGGATGAACGACGAGCTGTTTATCATATCGTAAAAAAATGAAGCCGGGCCAGACGCAATGCTCCGCTCAATGCCATGAGCTGAGCGTTCCGTCCCCGATAAAACAATAAAGCCGGGCCAGACGCAATGCTCCCCTCAATTCCATGGGCTGAGCGTTCCGTCCCCGATAAAACAATAATGCCGGGCCAGACGCAATGCTCCACTCAATTCCATGGGCTGAGCGTTCCGCCCCCGATAAAACAATAAAGCCGGGCCAGACGCAATGCTCCGCTCAATTCCATGAGCAAATAGCATGCCGTCCGGCACCGGCTTTCTTATAATTTATTGTTTTATATAAATTATTTAGATTCTTCAGGTTTGTTGGCGTCTGCCTTTGCAGCGCCTTTTCTGCCATATTTCTGGCGGAAACGGTCAACACGGCCTGCAGCGTCAACAATCTTCTGTGTGCCCGTGTAGAAAGGATGGCACATGGCACATACTTCGAGGGACAGAGTGTCTTTACCAAGAGTTGACCTGGTTACAAACACGCTACCGCAGCTGCATGATACTTTTACATCTTTATATTCTGGATGAATCGCCTTCATTGTCTCTCCGAACCCCTACATTGATCTGGCGTGCATCTTAACGAAGAATCGGGCTTCATTCAAGTGCTGCGCGCAAATTGATATTTTAAGACTTAACGACGATCCTGCAGCAGTTACGGCCGGAGGATTGTCTAAATTATAGTCTATTTATGCGGTTTATCGCGCTGCTTATCGCCTAAAATGGGATTACCCTCAATTTTTTCAGGCATTTACGTCGAAAATTTGGTATAAGATGCATCATAGAAAAATCATTCATTGATAAGCGAAATTTAGTTAAAATGGACGGCTTGTTCATTGAAATAACCGGTAGGCACCGCGAAGAGCGGCCGCATCAACAGTAGTCTGCCGGGGCATACTTTATTGAGTCTGCGGCTGACAGTTACTGAAGATAATAAACTAACAACATGGATTTAAACATGAGTGACGATCAAAATACTGTATTAAACCCGGCGCTTTTTTTAAAGATGATTTTTACCGGCGGCAAGCAGATTATTCAAAATGAAAATGAATTAAACCAGCTGAATGTCTACCCTGTTCCTGATGGCGACACAGGCTCGAATATGGCGGCTCTCATGCGCTATGTCGTGGCACAGCAATACCCTACCGACAACTTCGGCACGCTGCTGACGGCTCTTGCTGACGCCAGCCTGATTGGTTCTTGCGGCAATTCTGGCATGATTCTTTCAGCTTTCTTTGTTGGTCTCGCGCAGCTTCAATCTATTGCAGAAAAAACCACGTTAACCATTAACGAATTTATCGACTGTTTAGCATCCGGCGTCAAACAGGCGCATAAAGCTGTCGCACATCCAGTTGAAGGTACTATTTTGACCGTCATGTCAGCATGGCTGAGTGCGTGTATGGAAAACCGCGCTACCTGCCAGAATTTTGAAGCCTTATTTCGCTCTACCGTACCTGCTGCTGAGAATGCTCTTTCCCAAACCGAATTTTTACTGCCCACATTAAAAGAAAACCACGTTGTGGATGCTGGCGCGTTTGGTTTTACCAAACTGATTCTTGGCATGGAAAAAGCATTAAGTGATACTGGTACGTTTGATGTGCACTGGGAAGATCATGAAATCTCCCACAATCATGTTGCCCATCACACGCATCACACAGAACTTGCTGCCGATGCTTACCAGTTTTGCATGGAAACACTGCTGACCGGCTCGCTCGACAATCTGGATGATTTACATAAAAAACTCGACCCAACCTGCGACAGTATCGTTCTGAACCAAAGCCCGACCCATATCAAAGCACATGTGCACACCACTGACATCATGGGCTGCACCGAATTATTGAAGGGCTACGGCACCATCATCCATCAAAAAATTGATGATATTAAAGTGCAATGGGCGATCAACGAACATCGCAAGCATAAAGTTGCAATCGTCACAGATTCATCAGCTGATCTACCCGAAGCACTGCGCAACGAAGCACAAATCCATACTATTCCGAACCAAGTTCGCCTTGGTGATCACTCACTACTGGACCGCTTAACAGTGGATTTATCGCGACTGTATGCAGAAGCAGGCACATCAAACTTCAAAACCAGCACTTCTGCGCCAACCGCTGCGATCGTCAGCCGTTATTTGCATTTTCTTGCTTCACATTATGATTCCATCATTGTAATCACTCTATCTTCACGCTTGAGCAGTGCACATCAACTCATTAAAAATCAGGCCGAACATGTTAACGGCGCCAAGATTGATGTCGTTGATTCTTTAAGCCTTGCATCTGGTCACGGCTTATTGGTAATGAAAGCTATCAAGATGCTGGATGAAGGGCATAGCCATGATGAAGTCGTCGCTGCACTCAATAAAGCGCGCGAAAATATCAGCATTTATGTCGCCATCGATGAGATGAAAACCATGAAAGAATCTGGTCGCGTATCCAAAATTATGCATAAAATTGCTGATTGGGGTCACGTCAAACCAATTCTCTCCATCGATCATAGCGGCCAGATAGCCATAGCTGGCATTTCTCTTGGCAAGCAAAAGTCGTGGAAAAAAATTGCCACATTACTAAAAAAGCGTATGGATGCAGCCAAAGAATACACCATGCTAGTTTCACACACGGCAACAGCGGAACAAGTGAAAGCATTTACTACTCATCTCACCAATTCTATTGGAGCAAAAATCAAAAGTATTTGTGAAACCGCACCTTCTGTTGGCGTGCATGCTGGCCGCGGCGCTATTGCCATTGCCCTATACGAAGAATCTTTATGATTTCACTCTATCTGGCTGCAGCCAGCGTGATAACAATTTACTTCTCCATGCTGTTTGCGTGGGCAATACAAAGTAAAAATTATGCTGTTGCAGACATTGGATGGGGTTTTGGGTTCATAGTTACTGCCATATATTGCAACTTGACCACTCCGGAGCATTCCCCGCTAGAGTTGTTAACTACCGCTTTGATCGTGCTCTGGGGCTGTCGCTTAAGCATCTATATCTATCTACGCAACAAGGGGCGCCCGGAAGACTTTCGCTATCGTCAATTTAGAGAAAAGTGGACGCAATTTACCAACCTGCAAGCTTTTGTGAAATTATTCCTACCACAAGCTGCGATTATGCTTGTTGTGTCAACAGCCATTCTTGTCGCTGCTAATTCTTCGATAGACGAACTTCCCTGGTATAGCTGGATATTTTTCTGCACAGCAATTATTGGTTTCTTATATGAGAGCATCAGCGATTATCAATTAGCAGTATTTAAACGCTCACTGGCTAATAGCGGCAAAATCATGACACAAGGTCTATGGGCATACAGCCGGCATCCGAATTACTTTGGTGAAATCGTTTTTTGGTGGAGCATATCTTTATTAGTAACCACCAGTACTGGACACTACGAAGCGTTGGTAAGCGGGTTGGCCATGAATCTCATTATTCGGTTTGTTAGTGGCGTACCCATGCTTGAGCAGAAATATCGCGACAACCCCGCATATACAGCATATATGCAATCAACCAATTCCCTGATTCCTCGCATCCGACTATAGATTAAATTCTGCGATGACAGGCGCATGATCTGACGGGCGTTCCCACTTACGCGGCGCTTTATCAATGTGACAACTTTTACATTTAGCAAATAAGGCATCACTCGCCAGTATGTGGTCGATGCGCATGCCGATATTTCTACGGAATGCATTCATGCGATAATCCCACCACGAATAGGCCTGATCTGTGGGAGCGAGCTGCCGAAAACAATCTTTAAAACCAATATGCAACATTTTCTGAAATGCCTGCCGCTCTGGCTGACTGAATAGGACACTATTTTCCCAAGCCTTAGGGTCATGAGTATCTATATTTTCAGGGGCGATATTAAAATCACCGAGCACTACCATGCTTGTATGCTGTTTGAGTTCTGATTTTAAATACGCATCAACCTTATCTAACCAAGCCAGCTTATATTTGTATTTATCTGAATCGACACTTTCACCATTGGGGACGTACAAATCCAGAATACGAATACCGTTAATTGTCGCACACAAGATACGACGTTGCGGATCATCGAGATCAGGAATATCGGTGACGACATCTTGAACTTCATACCGAGACAAGATGGCAACACCATTGTAAGTGCGCTGACCAGAAACCACGCACCTGTATCCCATCTCAGTGAATTCCTCGTGCGGAAAATCTTCACTAGGCATTTTAATCTCTTGCAAGACTAGAACGTCCGGTTTGACATCTCTCATCCAGGTTTGTACATGCGGCAAACGCACGCGTAAAGAATTTACATTCCATGTGGCAATTTTGAACTGACTCATCAGCACACTCGTCTATATTAATGACGGTAGTTTAGCGGAAATATCGTGAAGTTTCATACGGTATATGGTTGGAATAATATTCGAATTTTTATAAGCTTGATGTCTCGTTACTCACATGAAGAATGTCCGATGATCGCGTTGATTCAACTAGTCAGCCACGCACAAGTGACAGTAGGCAGCAAATGCATAGGCAATATTAATCACGGCATTCTTGCCTTAATAGGCATAGAAAAAACTGACGATGAAGCGAATGCGAATAAAATGATTGAACGCATTCTTGATTACCGCATATTTCCTGACTCAGATGGCAAAACCAACCTCAGCTTGAAATCAGTACAGGGAGGCCTGCTATTAGTGCCTCAATTCACTCTAGTAGCTGAGACCACCAAAGGCACACGACCAGGATTTTCAAAAGGGATGCCACCAACCGAAGGTGAAAAACTATTCTCCTATCTGATTGGGTATGCAAAAAAAAATTACCCCAAGATTGAAACCGGCCAATTTGGTGCGCACATGGAGGTATCACTTTGCAATGATGGACCTGTTACCTATTTACTTAACAGCTAACCAGTTAATAGTTGAATACCAACTGATTGCATCATAATTTAGCAGCGATATCCCAAAAGTAGCCGAAGATATCCACTAATCTCGCTTTATGATCGCCTAAGAAATCGATGTGCGGTGACTTAATTGATCGACAACCTTGCTCAATAGCATTGTGATAAACACGGACAACATGATCAACATAAAGATAAAAAGATGTTGATGAATAGTTTTCAGAACTATAGAACGATGACATGTCCTGCTTCGCATCACTTTCGCGAATTAAAGCAAAATATGTGCCACGATAACGGACGCGAGCAAAAGTAATTTCATTATTTTCATCAGGCAAAATAAACACGGGTTGGAACCCGAATACTTTCTCATAAAAGTGAATTGCTTTTTGTACATCAGGAACAACTAATGATGGTGAATCCCAGTTCAGACCAGGCCAAATGTGATGGGTATCTTCAACATTTACCAACAAGTCCGCACGTGAGAGAGAAAAAGACGATGACAGCATTCTCTATCCTTAAATTTCTGTCGCTGGGACAAAAAAGATTAGCACAGAGATTGAGAGAATAAAACACAAAATTAAAATTGATTTCACAACGTGCGAGTAATTAGTGTTAATAACAAAAAAGCGAGCAGAGATTTAACAAATGCACGAAAAATATTTTTAGTCGAGCGCAGAATATTGAGAACCACATCTTCATTAGCCGCTGCGAAAACATCTCATTTAGATTTCTTACTTGAGGTTTATCTCAAAAAAATCTTCGTGCGCTAGTGAGAGCGTGAAAATTTTTACGACGTGGATAATTTATATATGCGAACGCAACAATGCCCCGGCCGCAAAGAACGCGACCGGGCTACACAATTACTTTATTTCGTGGGATAACGAGCAATAAAAAAACCCTGAGCAGTTACCTGATCAGGGTTTTAGAATTAAAGCTTGGCGA
>CAZTJA010000150.1:0-5976 GCA_964613745.1 uncultured Syntrophaceae bacterium | reverse complement strand
ATTCAGGTCAATCAGGTATTCTTGTCAATTACATAAAAGGTTATTTCAGATCCGGTGACTTTGCTTCTTCCGGTGTAGATGAAAATTGCTGCGAATAAGAACTCCAAAAAGAGTATGAAAGCCGGATCCCACATGGCAGTAATACTTCCAAGAATATTAAAATGAACCTCTTTTTCGGGCGATTGAAAAGAAGAGATTATTAGAACATAAACGGCTGACAGTAGAGCCATTTTCTGGTAGGCCGACCAGCGTCCCGTTCCTCTGAAATCAGCCCTAAACATTTCTGAAAAAAATCTCCAGCATTGTGCTACCAGTATTGTAAACAAGAAAGATTCAACGAACAAAGCTCTGAAATAGAGAATCATTCCGATTGAACCCGCACCGACAAGAATTATGGAAGTAATGGATTGAATCGGAACCAATGGCTCACCTTCAAGTTTACCCTCGTAAGCAACTTTCTTGGTAGTTCCCCAAAAGACAAACCTGTATCGCCCGATCAATTTCTTGAATTTTTCCGGAACTTGAGAAAGTGGTTTTCCGTAGCAGCATCCAAAACTTATGCAAGCCATTCTTCCGAACCCTTCTCCTATACAGTATGAAATGGCGAAAGCGGCCAGTATTGGCAAGAGGGGCAATGGCGAACCAATATACCATTCAGACATACTAGAAATTCCCCAAAGCACTGGCGGTAACAAGATGATTGCCAGAAAAGATGCTCCACCTACGGAAAAGGTGTAATGCTTTTTTTCAACAAGTTTTGCCATGGCTCGAGCGGCCGGAATAAAGATAATAAGTACAAAGGAGATAAGCAACATAATGGAATTAAGGCTCATTCCCAGGGATCCCAACAAAATAGCCAAAATCAGAATGGCGATTATGAGAGAAAAAGATATTAACAACCCATAATAGGTATAATTCATACCGAGCCATGATTCTCCACTTTTTGTCACGGGCACGGAAGCCAGCATTTGCCAACCCTCACTGGGTAAAACTTTATAGCTCCAAACCATGATTACAGTGCTGAGTATCATGAAGGAAACGACAAAAACGTCACTCCACATTTGGTTTTTCCTTAGGTCCTTTCCTAGAAGTCATTCATAAAGTAGCTTAGAGAGCATACCCTATGGTAGACCGAACTTTGATGTCCGTTTCCACTAAAGCTTTCCTGAGGCCGTGAGAAAATCGGCTGGAAACATCTGTACGACTGCAGTTATGAATAAGATCATCTGCAAATTTGATGCGTTGTTCCTGAAACAAGAGCAAAACCGTACTGCTGCCCGGCCTGAACAAACTTTTTGGGGATCCCTTTTTTAGCAGCATTCCCTGTTCGGGCTGTATAGGATTTTCATATTCAAATTCGGAATAAGCCTGGACTATTGAACCTATCATCAATGCTACGACCTCGATCATTGCCACAATACCCACTTTGCTGCCGCCGGGAACATCTGTATCAATAATACTTACCATTCTCATGTTCTTGGAATACGAGTTGGAAATCTCCATAACAGCGGATGGATTACAGGAATGATAATTGCCTGAAACGGGATACAAATCTAAGAGGTGTCCGGATACAGGCATATGGTTGTAGTGGTATTTATCCGGCGTAAGTCTGAATACGGCAAAGGATCCTTTCTCAAAGATGCTGTTCCACTGAGAACTCGAGCGCCCGAGCAATTCCGGTAATTCGAAGAGCTTTCCTTTGAGATGAAAACTTGAATCGGATCCCAAGGACCCGATAACGACTCTGGAATCAGCCGGTGAAACGATACACTGCTGTTGAATGTCCATAACACGACAATCCCAGTACCGAATTTTCCGTTCAAAAATCTTTCTATAAGTATCGAAGAAATGTGGAGGTTCAAGACATTCGGACGGATCGCAATCTAGTAACCGAAATACCGTTTCGGGATTACGAACCGGAGTCAAATCATAGTTAAAATAGCCCAAAAGCTTTGTCGTGTGCTTGCTGATAAGGGCATTGAACAAGACCGGTGCCGATTCTCTGGTATGAGAATAGAGAAAATTTATAACCTTGTCACCGATAAGCCTCTCTGTGCAAATCTGTCCAGTGCTGCGATCTATGTATTGGTGCGGAATTTGTCTCATATTTCCTTTCCACAATGTCTCTTTTGAATTTTGTCTTCTCGTTGTGAATGCCAACCAGCACCAAATGGAGGACAATCTCCAGTTCCTCCAGGCTGATCGTAGCGTTTTGAATTTTCAATATGATGTCGTTGAAAAAAGAATTACTATTCCATTGTGATGGCGGGTAACTTTCAGGATGAAAATTGTCGATTCTAAGGGATCGAAGAAACTCAAGCCCTTCTTTCAGCAATTTCATGTTTAGTTCTGTTCTATAATATTTTTCTGCAGCCAAATTGAATTCTTTAGCTTTAACTTTGATGGGATTTCTGGAGCCGATTTCGTTCAGAATGTCTTTTGTCAGGAATGCCGATGCGCTGCGGTTTTCAGGATCTGCAAGTCTTTTATGGAGATCACTCATCGTATTGTCGATTTGAAATGATTCAATTAGATCTGCGGCATCCTTTTGAATAATCCTGAGAAGTGCAAGGCAAAATTGATGGTTATGAACCCTCAAGTAACCTCGGTAACGACGACTGTAACGAACGTTTTTGGTCTGTTGTATGATGTCTTTCAGAAATAGGTTTTTCGTTTTTTCATAAACGTAAAAGGTTGGAATTCCAATGGCCGCCCCGAATATTACTTGTCGCCGCTCACTTTCCGTTAAAGGATCTGCGGGAATATGAGAATGGTTCCATCTTCCTCCAAGTACATACTTGTGTGCTAGCGCAGTAATCAAACATTGTAGGTTAACGGCATGGGTCATTTCCGATCGAAAACTGGGGAATAGGCTATACTGTCGCCCTTCATATCCGCAAAAGCCTGATTGAGAAAATTCTCTCAATCGATAGAAAAGATATAAAGACATTTGTTCGTCAATTATTCCCATCTCCGTCAGATCTTTTTTAAGCCGTTTCTGATTTCCTACTTTCCCGTCCAGCGCACTGTTCTTACTTGTGCTCATCAGACATACGGGATAGTCCAATAACCTGAAATCACGAACGAAATCCCCTCGGACCATGAACACTCGGGAGAGTAAGTCGTCGAGCCACTTGAGACCGAATGGAGTGACCGGATGACCCAATATGCGAACAGCTGCTTTCTTTTTCCACCTTCTCCAAATCATTCTCAAATGAGTGAAATCAAGCTCGTGCGGAAGAAATCCCATTACTCGTTCAGGATGGAAATCCGCAAAATCTAATCTGTAGGGAGCGGCCGTATAGGTCCCTACAAAAAGCGGTAAAAAGTGTTCCACAATCTTTATGACCATGTCACCGAGATATTTTTCTTGAGTCTCATTGAATTCCGAATGGTTATCTTTCCTGAATTTGGTGAGCTTTAAACTGCCTAAACTTATGTGAGTACCATTGTTTGCTAGACTGATGTTGGAAACGTTTGGCAAAATCACTAGATTTCTGGTTATAATGCCCGCATCTCTTAGTTTGGCCACTGCATTGAGTTGGCTTCTACTGAGTACCTGGTGACAGAGGCACATGTAAGCATGTTTCGATTGCCCTTTGTCCCATCCTGAAAGACAAGGGCTCATGAAAAGCTCACGGTAGAATGAATCGGAAACATATTCATTTAGTTCTTTTTGCCTAACCGGAGGATGCGGAGATAAATAAATTACGGTCTTCTGACCGCTTGACTCCAAACCGAATCGCTTGTTTGCATATTCGATCAATAGGTGACTGAGTAAGTACCTGATGGACGTCTCGTTAGCGAGTCCGCATCCCAGTCCGTTCTCACTTTGAAGCGGAATTACATAGAATGAAATTGTTTCCGGTGAGGTGTTGTCACTGAGAAACTTGGACATCAATTCTTCGGCGGTTCCCTTAATCGCCGGCGGGATATTTGGGATGGAATCAATGCATTCTGCGAGTGACAGTTTCAGAAGATAGCTAACGGGAATTCTCAGAATCTCCCGACCTTCACTCCGAATTATGAATTTCTCCAAGTCTGTCCTTAACCCATGCTCCGGGTTTTGTTTATCAATCAAAAGGTCAGTACTAAGAACTCTTTTTGCCGCCGATCCTAGACTACTTACTGGGATTCGAACCCAGCTATTTTCCCAAACACCTCCATCGTTCTGGTAAACGAAGTTCTCCAGATCATTACTCCTTTTAGCGCTGGTGTCCCCAGTCGCGACCCGTCTTTTTATATTATGAAAGTACGTGGAATCTTTAATAACATTACAGAGATCCACATCTTCGTGTCGGCCGATCACAGCTGTTTGTAATTCTGTTTCTGCACCTGAAGTGATGTCACTTGCTGAAAACGGGATCCTGTCGGTAAATGAAGTGTGGCGTGGGCTTGGTATGTCGAGAATGTGCCTAAGTTGCTCAACAGAGACATATTCGTTTAGGGCTTGTTCATTCAATCGCTTAGGGAATAACTGCATCCACCCTTTTGCGACCTCCTTACATTAATTTTCAGTCAAATTGGATCATGATCATGAGATTGGAGTTAAATTCTTACAAATCATTCGTGAGTGTTGCCGTTAAGCACAAATGATGCTCTTATTCGGATTCATCAGTGATACCCCAGTGAGGACTCTAGAGGAGCTTTTTACAGTAGTTCGGCTGCGAGACTTGCCAAAGGAGACCTAACAGTGTCTTTAAAATTGACTATCGCCACCATTGGCTGATTAGCAAGCTTACTCATTGCGTAAGCCAGCCCACTGGTTTTGCGATCCAATCTGCGTTTTCGGTCTATTTGGTCCAGATCTCCGGTGAAGACCAATTTGGTATTCAAGCCGGCACGCGTAATGATTGTCTTCATTTGATGAGGGGTGAGATTCTGGGCCTCATCAATTACGATGAAGCATTTGTGATAGGTTTCACCCCGAATGTAGTCCAATGGCTTTATAATGATCTTTTTCGTTTCCTGTAGTTTAGAAATCAGAGTGTTGTTTTCGGGCCTCATGCCGGACAAGAAAGAAAATGACTGTAAGATAGGTTCGATCCATGGCGCCATCTTCTGCTCAAGACTGCCCGGCAAGTAGCCTATTTCGTCTCTGTCGTCCAGATGAACCATTGGGCGAGCAATTATAATATTCGTATAGGCCTTCCGCTGTTCTATAGCCCCGGCCAAGGCTATCAATGTTTTCCCGGTGCCCGCTCCGCCCTGGAGAAAGACGAGTTTGATTTCCGGATCCAATACGTGCGCGAGTGCGACGTGCTGTGACCAGTTTTTCCCGAGTTTCCTTGGAAAATGCTTGTTTCTGCCACCTTGTCCCCCATTCGCCTCAACGTAATATGGTCTTAACCCCGCTGCTTCTATGTTGTCCGGGACCTTCTTAAAGCAATTTCCCTTATAAATAGCGACGAACGCTTCTTCCCATATCGGACCGGTACTGCTCCAGCATACAACCCCCTCGTTAAGATTAATGTTATCAAGGTCTGAAACATCACACTCGAAAGATTCGCTATGAGGATCCAAGACCTCTTGAGGAACGTTGATCCTCTTGAGACAAGCCTGGAAAGATGCATTCGTTTGGGTGAAGGGATAATCTTGAGATACAACGCCAATTTTTCTCGCAAGAACTCTCAAAATTGCATCTCTCGACATCAAGGTGACATTTGTGCCCTGAGGTCTGCCGGCCTCAATCGCCAGAGCGGTGGCTATAATTTGATGATCGGCCTTATCCTTTTGAAGACTATTCTTAAAGTATTTTCCTCCCGGTTTTGGCTCGATCCGCAGACTTTTCTCGTCGTTCTGGGCCAATTCTTCTATACGACGTATAACTTCTCTGGCGTCCCATCCTATGTCAGGTTTATGCTTGAGTTGATCAAGCTCTTCAAGAACGATCCAGGGAATTACCAGCAGGTTTTCTTTTAGCAAGACCTTTAGACATTCAGGATCGTGGACCAGCACGCTAGTGTCAATTACAAG
>CAZTJA010000149.1:0-6008 GCA_964613745.1 uncultured Syntrophaceae bacterium | reverse complement strand
CTATGGGCAACAATCATTCCCTCGCCGTTGATGAGTCCCACGAACTCGACATCCGGATCTTTGGCAGCCTGTTCAATCAGCATCTGCAAATGTTCGATACCCCAATCCCCCTCCATGAAACCTGTTCGGGTTCCTGCTTCCAGGGTCCGAATGACAGAAACCCCCTGTCTACTTGTGAATTCCTCCATGCGTTCATTTTGAGAATTGATATTCCGCAATGTCAGCACAATAACAATTACCAAAAGAGTGCCGGAAACCAACACGATAGAAAGCACCGGTAGATATCTCATCAACGCTTTAATTTTCATTTTATTCCGGGCCGCGCTTCCACAAAATCGGAACAGGCATGCTGCAAATCATTCCTATCATTTTTCTAGATTATTCCAAAAAACGCTAAGAAAACAATGTATATTCGCTCATACGACTCGGAAGTTCAAGAGAGCATAGGTTTAAGATGCTATCGCAAAAACGGCAGTCCTTAGACAAAACCGGATCTAAAATCAATTCCGAATTCAGGGTACTCATAAAACTGATTGAAACGGAGCATCAAATGTGTTAAGCACTACATTAATTAATGAGTCGAACTGACTCGTTATACATAACTTTGTATGAATATTTTATTACCAAATAGGCTGAACGAGCTATCTATGATTCAATCCAACATCGATGCTTCCGAATTCTCCATGTTCGCTCAGGGAAGACGTTTTCTCGAGCAAGGTGAAGTAGATTCCGCTCTGGAATGTTATCGCAATGCGTATGACCCTGATTCACTCGATGAACGTGAAGCCCGCAGCATGCTGATTGAAGCCAGGGCGCACTTACTGAGAAAGCACATCTTTGAGGCTCTTGATGCTTTTGAAGAAGCCCTTCTGATGGGAACGGACGTCCAGCGTCGACAGGCGATAGAAGGCATTGAGACCATTGCCGGAATTAAAGCAAAACTGCCGGATCTCATAATTCAGATCAAAAAATTATTCAAAGAGAAACTGGGGAAACGTATTCAGCAAACACAGTTTTCTCTCGTGTCCGATTCTGAAAATGTTGTAATCATTTCCAGCGAAACACTGGAGAATCTGCCTGCTCCTCTCGCTAAGAGTCCAAAACTCACTCGCATCCCGGAACACATTCAGGAACAGTTTATGCCTTTTCATGGAGAGAAATGCATTCCTTTCATAGATGAGGAGGACATTAAATTTATTTCCGAAATAGCTCGCGAAATCAAGAAAACAGCTTCCGGTGATACACAGTCCGAGTCCAAAGATTGATCATCGAAGTTTCAGCTATTAGCCTGCGCCTCCCGCTCTATTGACATTCAACTCTCTCTTGGTCTAATTACACGTTCAAAATTATTGGTCAGGTGCCGAATTGCGTATATTGGGTCTCGATATCGGTTCTAAGAGAATAGGAATAGCCCTTAGCGACGAGCTTACGTTAACAGCCCAGCCTCTCGAAGTGCTTAGCGCAAAAACTTCCGAGCAGGACGCGAAACACATAGTAGGTCTTGTCAATCAATATACCGTTTCTGAAATTGTTGTTGGAATGCCGTTCAACATGGACGGATCCGCAGGAACTCAGGCTCAAAAAGTGCGTGAATTCATCGCTCTTCTTAGCACCATGATCAGCATCCCTGTGCTCGAATGGGACGAAAGATTATCGACGGTTGCCGCAGATCGAATTTTACTCGAAGCCGATTTAAGCAGAAGTAAACGGCGGAAGTTGGTGGACAAGATTGCAGCTGTGTTAATACTACAGGGGTATCTGGACAATAGGAGCAGAGGTTTTCATCTCTAATGCGATTCCCGTTTTTTCAGCTGATTAAAGCTCTTTTTACAATTCTGATTCTTGTTGCTATAGGTTATGGTGGATACTACGCTTATTCACGATTACCTATGTTATTAAAGGATCTATCTTCTTCCCAGCAACCTCCCGCTCAGACCGGTCAGGAAGTCATCGTAACGATTCCCAAAGGGGCATCGCTAGGACAAATCACATCTATTCTTCACGATCATGGAATTATTTCGAACCGACTCGTATTTAGAATTGTTGCAATGATCAGAGGTGAACAACGGAACATCAAGGCAGGAGATTATGCCTTGCGGGCCGGAACCGATCCGGGGGAAGTTCTCGACCAGCTCATATCCGGAAAAACCTTAATGCATTCTCTTACGGTCCCAGAAGGATATGACATCTATCAAATAGGTGAGTTGTTTCAGGCATCAAGTTTGCTGAACAAGGACGATTTCCTCAAGTTATCCGTAGATCCGGCTTTTCTAAAAGAACTTGGGCTTGAATCGAATAGTCTTGAAGGCTACTTGTTTCCTGATACCTATTTTTTCAGATATTCTGAACGGTCGGATCCAAAATTGATCATTCGCAAAATGGTCCAGCGCTTCAATTCCATCTATGACAAGCACGTGAAAAATGCAGCCTCGGAAAATGGATGGACTATGAATCAAGTTATAACATTGGCATCTCTCATCGAAAAAGAAGCGCGCAGTTCCGAACACCAATTCGTGTCAGCCGTTTTTCACAACAGGCTTAAACAAAACATGAGACTACAATCCGATCCCACAGTCATTTACGGCATCAAGTCAATGGGATCAAAGATCACCCGTGATGATTTGAATCGGAAACATCCATACAATACGTACCAGAATTTTGGATTGCCTCCCGGGCCGATTTGTAATCCGGGAAAAGAGTCTCTCATTGCGGCAGTTAGTCCGGCAGATGTGGACTATCTATATTTTGTGGCGAGGAATGACGGAAGTCACCAGTTTTCAAGCTCTCTTAAAGAACACAACAAATGGGTTAACACCTATCAGCGCAACAAAACCCAAGTTGATTAGCTGAGCAATTTACCGTTTCGGACCGGCTCTGCCCGGACATTTACGTGACTTTGGTCATAGTGCTCTTTTTTCCCGAAATCCTGCTTGCTTTGGTAGACATCATAAAGAAAATGACGAGGGTTCCTACGAATACGGCAAACCACAGTGTGCAGACCCTGATAAGTATTACCGCCGGTAGAGCGGAAGAATATGAAACACCCAACACTTTAAGCAAACCTATCATGGCCGCCTCAGTTCCGCCTACCCCGCCCGGCAACATTGACAAAGCACCGATCAAAGTAGAAAAACTGTAAACAAAATTCGCTTCCAGCATACCGACAGTGAGATCCAGCCCTCTTAAAATTACATACATGGCAAAAGATTCTAAACCCCAGGAAAGTGTAGACAACAACAGTCCCAAGAAAAACGTGCCGGGAGTCATAAGTTCTTTGGCAGCTAATAAGATATGCAGAACCTTCACGCTTATCCAGGTGAAAATTCTTATCTGTCCCAATTTTTCAAGAATTGGTTTATACAGATTTTCAATTGATAGGAAGAGACCGCCGCAAATAACAGCCACACCGCAAAATAAGAAGAGATTTTCCCAACCTTCGAAAAGCAAAATGGAAAAAGAACCGAGAATCAGGACGCCCCATAAATCCATGAGGCGTTCGATCATTACGATGCCGACCAACTTAGTGTACGAAAATCCATAGTCTCTCTTGAGAAAGACCCCTTTTACTGCCTCTCCGACTTTTCCCGGAGTTCCTGTTAGCGCAAAACCGGCCAGGAAAGTGGCCGTTGAATACAGAAATCCTGCTTTTAGTCCGGATCTCTTAAGATAGAAATCAAATCTCCACGCTCTAATGAGCCAGCCAATGACCACAGCACTCAGTACGATAATCAATTGATCGAATGGAAAAGCTACTATTGCCCCAAGAATTGTTCGATAATCGGTAACAATGCCGGCTGCTCCGTATAACAAAGCACCGACCACGGCGAAGATTATAACGGATTTTAAAATGCGCTCCGTAGAGTAGCCCGTTATTTGTGGGTCCGTAGAAGTAATTTGTTGTAAGTCGGATTTTTCACATTTCACATTCATCTGCCTGTCTAATATTCATTTCTCGGGAAGTACACGCATCTCGAGCTGAAATTCATCCAGGCTTTCTCCGCTTCGTATCTGAGATTCTGAATGTAAATCATGTAATTATTGAAATTGGTAGATCCGGGGCGAACATATCTTGCCCTCTCGTATTCAGTTGCATATTGCGTATGAAGTTCTTTCCATCGCTTTTCCAAGCCCAAGCATTCACCATATTCCGGGTTGGAAAGATTGGGTCTGAATGAATATTGGAGAGGCATTTGTTCAGGTTGAGTTTGAATCCCGGGCTGAGTTCCGGGTACTTGTTGACCAAATCCCGGAACAGCAATAATCGACATAATAAATAGATAAAAAGTGAAGACGGCTCTGGTTGTCATTTCAGCCTCACTTAAGCGGATTTTTGGCACGCCAATCCGTGGCTATGCTAAATATTTCAAACGGTTAAGTCAAGGAAGATTTAAAGCTGAGAGGCGTCGCTGCATGAAAGACATGAATTTCAGAACATGTTGATTGTAGATCACTTTTTTTTTTCGAGTGTCGTAACCGCTAATTGCCGGCAATTAATCAAACAAATAAATTATTAAGAGCGTATTGTCATGCAAAACGAACCCACTTTGTTGGAAATTATTGATGATCTATACGAAAGAGGACAAAAGATTGCTGAAGGGACTGCACACCGGGGGTTTTCTCCGGAGAGACTGAACGGAAGTCGCTTCAACACTTGGAGGAAGGATGTAAACGAGTTTCTTTGTTCCCTGGAACACTGCAGTGACCTTTCCTACAAACATTTTTCGAGAGAGGTTATTCGACCGGACGTAAGAGATTTAGAGGAGGGGCTTCGTATTCTTTTCGGAGTAAGGGATGAAATTTACAATGGGTTATTGCAAAAAACCCGAGCTTTTCCCCTTGAATCCATAGAACAAGACCACAGGTTATGATCATACGATTTCCATTGGAAATCGTCTCGAAAGCCAATATGGCGACTTTCGTTTTAATACGGCATTACAAGGAGAAATCCTTATGGAAACATTTGATTTGATCGATCGGCTGGACGCTGTTCACGATATGGGAAGAGACTTGCTGGAGCGGGACCAAGAACACGGCATGGCTGTAAATGTCAACTTTGATCGTTGTAGATTCGACAAATGGAGAAAAGCTGCTAATGATGCCTTATTCGAGGCGGATGGTTGTAACGGTTATTATTACCGGTATTTTTCCAGAGAGGTTTTAGACCCAACGATTAAACATCTGGAACTCGGGTTGAACATTTTGGCTCGAATGAGGGACAGATTGAGCGCTGAACTTCCTGCCAGGAATGCTAAGAAACCTGATACATCAGAAGAAAAAGGCAAACACGTATTCGGTTAATTTTTTCAGGGGAGAACCATGAGGTTCTCCCGCTAAAACGATTCCGCCCTGATACTGCTGAAAGATCTACGAATGTGCCCGGATTCCTTCAGACCATAACGCACAAACATTTGGTCTCCTTTAACGACTGTCTGGAATTCGTCATCCAATCTGCCGCCGGGCAAACCCAAACCTGCCTTGATAGTCCGGATAATAAGGTTGCTTGGATCATTAATGATCAACGGCCCCTCCGAAATTACGTAGGGTAGCGGTTGTATGATCACGCTATCGATACCTTTTGGAATATCGATCCTTTTTATGGATTCCTGATAAAATGGTGTGTTAAGGAGAATTACAATCGCAATTATCGCTTGGAAAATGAGGCAATTTCTCAGGGAAGGTCGTATGGGCCACACTTCTAAGTATCCGGACGGTATTTTCAACACGAAATAATACAGAGCAGAAATGGTGGCAAATACAAGCATAGCAGCCCATATGACATCCGAGGCAAAGTGCCCGCCTTGGGCAATTCTTCCAATACCGAGGGCAGTCCCGTAGAGGATCGCAGCCCCACCTGATATGACCGCGCCGACTGGATGAAATCTATACAGAGCGACTGTTGAAACAAAGGCATACCCCATCGAACAGTGGCCGCACGGAAAAGATTTGCCCTGGCCGGGAATTCCGGGTTCCCAGACTTTTCTGTAGTCCCATTGACCTCCGAACTGCTT
>CAZTJA010000148.1:1522-6056 GCA_964613745.1 uncultured Syntrophaceae bacterium | reverse complement strand
TTGATCCGGAAATTCTCCCGTCTGAACTCAACGGCTTTCCTGTTATTCTGAATGTCGCTCTCGGACCGCCTCATGTCCAGATAGGTGGTCTTCACTTCGGCCATGATGTTTTCCACCAACTGTTCTCTGGCCACAAATGTCCTTGCCTGACTTGCTCGCCTCTCCTGAACCGTGTCCCGGCGTCTGAACATGTCGAATGTCCAGGTAAGAATCCCCTGCAGCCGCCAATCATTGTTCGCTTCCGGGTCGAAGGTATTCCAATCGTCATTGAACCTGGAACCCTGACCACGAACGGAGATGTTCGGCAACAAATCCGCTTTGGCCGCCTTCACCAGAGCAATAGCCTGTTCAACGGAAATATTGGCCTGCCGGATCTCCAGCCTGTTCGCTGCGGCTGTCCGATATATCTCCGGGATCTCGTACGGGCTCGGCCTGTACGTAAGATCTTCAATAATCTGAAGATTTGTTTCCTGCGGATTCCTCAAGAGCAGGTTCAAGGTGGCTCTATTGCGTTCGATTTCCGTCTGGGCCTGGGTTTGCTGGATGTACGCCTGAGCGAGCTGGCCTTCCGTGGACAACACGTCCACCTTGGGCACAACACCCGCCTTGTAGAATTCCATCGTCTGGTTTCTCAAGGCCTGCAATGCCCTGATGGATGAATTCGCAACGCCGAGCAACTGCTGGCCCTGCATCATCTGGTAGTACGCTTCGTACACGTCGAGAATCAGATTCTGCCGATCAAGCTCAAACTGGATCTCAGAGTAGTCCACACCCAAACGGGCATACTTGTATTCATTGAGCAGCCGTCCTCCCGTAAACAAAGGCTGCGTCGCAGTCGCATTCATCAGGAAGCTTTTGTAGGGGTCGATGCGGTAGGGGAGATCTGTGTTAGGCGACCTCAGCTGATTATTGTGTCTTGCAGGATTTATTCCTTGGAGCTGAGCTATTACTGAACCCTGCTCATACCTATACCCAGTAGCCGTGTACGACAAATCTATGGTGGGAAAGAAATCCGAAAACGCCTCTCTGCGCTGGTATTCTTTTTCCGCAACGGCAAGTCGAGCGTCGGCCATGCGCAGGTTTCGAGCGATTGCGATCTGGACGGCTTGAGGAAGGTTTACCCGGGATTCACCCGGAGAACTCGGTTTTTTCGGTTTGGTTTCCGCCGCGAGTAATGGAAGCGTCCAACACGAAATCGCGACTATAACCATCAGAATTTTCAACAAGCCTTTCGGCCTGATAACAACCATACCCGGCACCCTCCTTAATCGACTCAAACCGGCACGAGCCGGAACAATAAATGAAAAGCAATTCGGCTGATCCGAAGCGGATCGAAATGCCGTCAAACCGGAATCCCTCAATTACATGGGAATCCGATTATTCCGCTAGGCCATCATTCGGGCAAAAACCTTTGTGGTGGCCGTGAGATTCGCTATCTTGATGTGCTCATTGGGTGCATGAGCAAGATGAAGTATCTTGCCCCAGACAACCGCGTTGAGCTTCTTTCGTCTGAAAAACGTGGCAACCGTCTGGCCGCCTATCCCGTGCGGCTTCGCCTGAACCCCGAGCACTTCCTGGAGAGCCTGCGCAAGCTCGATCACCACAGGGGCGTCCGTCGGCGTCATGTGCGGCGATTCGCTCAGCAGGTACTTTTCGACTTCCACCGTACAACCGAAACGCTCCGCAACCGGAGCCGCAACCTCCCGCATCTCCTTCAACACGTCCCCAGGGTCCGTTCCGGGCAGTATCCGGCAATCAAAGTAGAACACGTCCTCACCGGGGATGGTGTTCACGTTCGGAACATTGGAATCCTTGCGGGTGGGTTCAAAGGTGCTCACGGGCGGGTTGAAAAACTCATTTTGATTGGAGAATTTTGCATGGAGAGCATCATCAACGGCTACGATCATATGTGCCGCCGTCCTCATGGTGTTGCGGCAATCCTGGGGCACGCTCGCATGGCCCTGAAGACCCTTAACCGTAAATTTCACCTGAAACAGGTGTTTCTCGGCTATCTCGACGGCGTCACCATCCCTGTTCCCCGCATCGGGGACAACGATGAGATCGTCACTGCCGAAAAGGTCCGGTCTCGTTTCGAGCACATAGTCCAGTCCTTTGCCGCTGCCCGTCTCCTCGTCTGAAACAATTGCAAGTCCCACATTAATGCTGAGCCCAACGGTCTCCTTTGCAGCCTTCACCGCAAAGATGCTCGCCGCAAGGGCCTGCCCGTTGTCTTCAACTCCGCGCCCGTAGAGAAGCCCATCCTCTATGTACGGCTTATAAGGATCCTGCTTCCAGAGCCGCCGTTCACCCGGAGGCACGATGTCCACATGGGTCAGAATCCACAAAGTCCGAGATGTATCTTTGCCGTTGAATATGGCCAACAGATTGGGTCGGACACCATCCGGCACTCGGTCGTCCGGTGCGTGGACCTCTTCGACTCTGTCCGGATTGAGCTTCAGGATCTCTTCTTTTACGGCGAGATACTTTTCCATTTCGCCGGAACCCTGATTATCCGGTCCCAGAGCAGGTATTGTGCATATATGAGCGAGAAAGGAAACGTTGCTTTCTTCTAATTCATCGACTCTCTTGTACAAATTGGTGAAATCCATACTCAAATCCCTAGTGAAAACCGCATTAATTCCCGATTTGGGAGAACCAACCACAAATAAGAAAGGTATTGTGCAATGGAAAAAGATAGTCCTAAGTTTGGCATAGTAAGAGAAATTCAGTATAGAAGTCAAGGACAAAAGGGTGCAAAGCAGGTGGGGACTTACCCCGAGTTCAATCACGAAGCAATACGAAAATCCGCTTCCCAAGCCCATTCAGCCGGCAGGAATTTGGGGAACGTCATACCGTTTCCACCAATCCCGGCGGAACGACCCGTCAAACGGGAATCATGTTGCGGGCAGGTGATCTATGTTGATTTTAGGAAACGATTAAGGTTGGAAGATTATGAAGATGGTCATTCAGGTACTGCAGGTCGCAACTCTACGGTGAACCGACATGCCCTCGAGCAACGAATCAACCCTCATCCGCCGGCGACCCCGGAGGCAACCGAACCATTCCGCCATGTTGCAGAGAGCCGGAACCAGGTAGCGGAACCGACAGGCCGGGATAAGTATCGAGAATGTAAACGTCGAATTGTGTCAGTCGGAGGATTGGCTGAAAGAACCAACGAGGGCCGCCGCCAGGATCACCGTTGCTCCAAGGAAAAACACCGCCCAGCCCCAATCCATTTTGAAGCTTTTCTCGAATTCGGTCGTGACCTGATTGGCAAGTGCTTCGAGATTCACCTGAGGGAGCTTCTCCTGAAGCTGAGAACCGAATTGCGAAAATGCGGACTTGGCACCGGCCATCTGGGTTTTGATAAGGCTGATCCCGGATTTGACTCGCCAAAAAAGCACCCCAATCGCCAGAAAACATGCTCCGCCCGTGGCCCATAAGAAGGAATAGCGCTTCTGAACCGCAAAAACTGCGCTTAACACGGCGGCAACCCCGAGAGCCATACCGATGATTCCCGCGCCGTTGGCTATCTTGTTGAGGTCAAAGAGATTCACGCCGCCCGCAAAGGGCACCTTCACAAGTGGACTAAACAGCCCGCCGATGATGATGATCGCTCCCGCGACGCCGAGAATCACCGGAACCTGGCTGTCCGGTTTTTCGGGTTCATCGTCAAACTGAGGTTCAATGTACCCCTGTCTGCCGGGCAATGGAGCTCTATATGGATCGTGAATCTGTCCTGCAGACTGACTGTACTTAGCGACGACAACTCCGCACCGCGGGCACTCGTCATATTCCTGCTCTTGTTCGACCCCGCATGCGGGACAGCGCCACATGGTCACGATTTTCTTCTTGGGCTTTTCTTCCGCTGCCGCCTGTTCTTCACCGGACTGGGGAGACCACACTGAAACCGCGGGCTGAAAATCCATAGCATGCTTCGGCTTGAAGTCTACAGGTCCCGCCGATGGAGGCGGCACATAGATCTGTTCTTTATCGTCGGATTTGATGTTGGATTCAGGATCAAAAACAATGTCTGTTTCCACACGGGAGTTTAGCTGGGCCGCGGAGACTAAACCTGCTTTGCGCAACTTGCCGAAGAGGCTTTCCAGACCCTTGTCGCTCAGCTTGTATTTTTTCTTCAGTTGCGAATCCGACATGCCGGCCTTGATATCTTCGATCACCGCCTTGGCATCCAGGTTTTTCTTTTTTTCTTCTGACATATACTCCCGCCCTTGTCGGATTTCGGATCTGGAATGTCGTTCAATTCCGGTTTTATACCACGAGTGGTGCACTTACAATCGCATTTTTGGTATAATGTTACAATATTGTTGTTCATTCCCCATTAAGTTGGGTTTTCGGCTTTCTTTTTTAGTAAAGAGAGAGCAAAATCGCCGATCATCAAGAAAAAAAACGGATCAAAATGGAATCATCAGCATGTGACTGCACCACCCCCGTAACCGGTGGGCAAACCTGAGCCCCAAAACCCGCCGCTCGGTTGAGCGGACCACGGGCGGATCAGCCCTTCGTAATTGGA
>CAZTJA010000148.1:0-1422 GCA_964613745.1 uncultured Syntrophaceae bacterium | reverse complement strand
GTGAAAGTACGGCTCAGAATCAACCGGATGAATTACACGGTCGATCCCGGATTGTATGCTCTGGGACAACCTGACGATAAGTCGCCCGTGTTGGTTACGGCAAATTATAAGCTCAGCTTCGACACGCTCAGGTCAAAATTGCCCGGCAGGTCCGCATGGCTGCTGGTGCTCGATACTGACGGCGTGAACGTCTGGTGTGCCGCCGGCAAGGGATCGTTCGGCACGCAGGAACTGGTCTTGAGAGCCGGAATGAGCGGCCTTCATGCCCTGGTTTCCCACCGGCAATTGATTGTGCCTCAATTGGGAGCCCCCGGAATAGCCGCTCATGAAGTGAAGAAGATGACCGGCTTTCGTGTGATCTACGGGCCGGTCGAAGCAGGCGACCTGCCCAAGTTCCTTGACTCCGGCCTTAAAGCTACGCCTGAAATGCGCCGAAAGAGTTTCAGCCTTGCGGAAAGAACAGTGCTCATCCCGGTGGAACTCGTCGATGCGCTCAAAACGGCAATGATTTTGATTCCCGCATTCGTGCTGTTATCGGGATTCGGCGGGCCGGGCTCATACATGGATAACCTACGGGATTACGGCTTCTTTGCCGCACTGAGCCTTCTTACGGGATTGATTTCAGGGGCCGTAATCGTGCCGATACTCCTGCCCTGGATTCCCGGCCGTGCTTTCGCCGTAAAGGGCCTTATAGTAGGCTTAATCAGCTCGATGGTTCTCCTCATGTATAGAACGCCCGATTTTCACACGACCGCCGGCATTCTGGAAGCCGTGAGCTGGACCCTGATCGTAACTTCTTTGTCTATGTATCTGGGCATGAACTTCACCGGGGCATCCACGTACACTTCTCTTTCCGGTGTCAGGAAGGAAATGAAGTGGGCTTTCCCGGTGGAAATGGCTGCGGCAATTATCGGATCTATTCTGTGGCTCTTTTCGAGACTCATTGCCTGAAACGGAGGCATTATGGCGACCTTTAAATACCTAAAGAATGTGTCGACCTTGGCTTTAGATGAGACCAAATGCACCGGATGCGGCATGTGCATGAACGTTTGCCCCCACGACGTGTTCCAGAGATCCAACGGCAGCGTGGTAATCAGGGATGCGGATGATTGCATGGAATGCGGCGCATGTTCGATGAATTGCCCTCAAGAGGCTATATACGTTAAGAAGGGTGTGGGGTGTGCCGCAGCGATAATCAATGCCGCTTTAGGGCGGTCCGGATCGGCATGCTGCTGTGTGGTCGAAGATGGAGACGGATCCGCGGCTCCCACCGGCAGGAAGGACGTGTCCTGCTGCTGAAAGCGATTCTTACCGACTGCTCAAGGCATGGATCCCGCCCTTCGGCGGGATGACTTAATGACGTTGATTAAGTACTGTATGGGTGACTCATCAACGGCACCAAACCGACCCTGATAGGCACGT
>CAZTJA010000147.1:0-6069 GCA_964613745.1 uncultured Syntrophaceae bacterium | reverse complement strand
ATTTCGTTTCTGCGAAAAGCCGCAATCAATCTCTTTTTCATCCAGCCTCGTCCTGCCCTCGTATACTTGTTGTCATCTTCCCGGATTCCGAATCATACTTGTGCAGCACCTTACTTCCAATATAAAAAGCTTGACCGGAGAATCCAGGTTTCTCCTTGGAACGAGTCTTAATTGTGAGCACGACTTTCTGCGGAACGCGCACTGCGGTTTTCGAACCTTGAGGTGTCTGCAGATAAACCTCGCTGCCGTTACCGGTAACTTCCGCATCAAAATAATGATGTTCTTTGGCAAAAAACTCTTCCTGCGCTCTCGCTGCCAGCATGAGAGTCTTAGCCGCCATTTCACTCATCCTACGCTCGCGGTAAGAATCAATCAGGAAGAAGTATATTAAAGAAAGTACAATTATAATTGCAACTGCCGACACCATCTCCAAAATGGTGAAACCGTTTTCTCGTTTCACGGCTCAATTTCTCCATGTCGTGAAATCCGGCACCATTGCCGGTTGATAATCGGGTTTCTATTCCATGACCGGTAGGATGTCAACAAAGATGAGAATTGATTCAAAAATTATACGTTCCTTCGAAAACTTTTCTGGCAGGTCCTTTCATGAATACCGATGATGATTCTTTCTTCCACTGAATTTCCAAATCACCACCTAGCAACGATACAATCACCCGCTCTCCTACGAGTCCTTTCAGTATGGCCGCAACGGCGGAAGCACATGCCCCTGTCCCGCAGGAAAAAGTCTCTCCGCTTCCTCTCTCCCAGACTCGCATGATCATATGGTCATTGCTTGTTACTCGCACGAACTCCACGTTTGTCTTTGCTGGAAACAGAGAATGAACTTCGAGTTCAGGTCCAAATTTCTGCGGCAAAGTACTTGGGTCTGTATCCACAAATATCACGCAGTGCGGATTACCCATAGAGACGAATGACGCGGCAAAATCTTCCCCCCCTGCAGCAACTCCGTAATCTATGATGGGCAAATTAGCTCCATTTAAAGCCACAGGGATTTGTTTTGGTTCAAATATTGGTGGGCCCATGTCGACTAAAACGCTGTCTACCAGGTTATCGGGTCCTTTGAAAACTTCCACCTTCTTCAGACCGGCCCGAGTCTCCACTGAAATAAGCGGGCTGCGAGTGAGACCTTTATCGGCAACGAATTTTGCCAAGCATCTGATTCCGTTGCCGCACATTTCCGCGACAGATCCGTCAGCATTGGAATAATCCATGAAGAAATCAGCTATGTTACTAGATCTAACAACAATAAGACCATCAGCTCCGATTCCTGCACGTCTGTCACATACATTGCGGATTTGTTCAGAGGAAAACTCAAAAGAGTTGTTCATGTCGTCTAATACGACGAAATCGTTCAAAGTTCCGTGCATTTTGGCAAATGAAAACATTAAGAGATCCTAAGTCTTGGATTAAATCCACAATCCGAACTGACTTGCCTTTTCTGGACCATTTGTGAAATATGAGTTCTATGTGGAGAATTACAAGACAATAGTATGAAATATGTACTGCTTACAATACTGCTGATGATAATAGGTTACCTACTGCTCAGCTTTTTACGGCCGCAGCAAACGAAGGTGACCGTAACAAACCTTGTGGCACATCTACTGACGGCAGCAAAAAAGTTTCATACCGTCATGGGCTGGATCGCCGTGATAATAGTTATTATGCTGGTCTTGAGATTAATTCTTTATCACTCACTTATTTTTTAAAAAAAAAGGAAAACCTGAGCGGCTTTCCCTTTTAAACCAAGTTTCGAAGCTACTCAAATGAACCTGTTAGGATTTTCGTCAACTCCATAGTGTCCAGCCATTCAGATACATCTTGCCGACATTGAGGGCATTCCCTAAATTCCTCAGCGGCTTTAAATCCGCAGTACGGACAAGTTGCGGAACCTGTTTCTTTTGGTTTACTCGGAGTTTGAGTTAAAGCCCTTTTTTCAAAGTAGGTTTTTGTTGCTAGACCGGCTTGGATCAACTTGCCGAAAAGATCCTGAAGTCCTTGGAATGAAATGTGATACTTTTCCATCAACTTCGCATCAGTCATTCCAGTTTTGAGATCCTGCATAATTTCTTTGGCACTGATCTTTTTAGGAACTTTATCTGACAAGTCAACTCCTCGCCAATCACTAACTACATGGTTTCCAGAGCACAAGCCATCGATACACCGCCGCCTCCACATAATGTTGCGAGTCCAAGATTCTTGTTCCTCTTGCGAAGGGAATGAATCAAAGACACCATGAGGCGGGCGCCTGTGCAGCCCACCGGATGGCCTAAGCCAATTCCGGAGCCGTTAATGTTCGTGATTTCCCTATTGAGTCCCAATTCGCGTTCACAACCAATATACTGGGCGGCAAATGCTTCATTTAACTCGATTTGATCGAAATCATTCAATGTCAGACCTGATCTTTTTAACAAATCGTTTACCGCAGGAACAGGGCTCAGGCCCATAATCGTCGGATCACAGGCACCCATTCCGACGGCTTTGATTTTGGCCAACGGCTGCAGATTCAGGCTTTTTGCCTTTTCAGACGACATGATAACCATCGCTGCCGCACCGTCATTGATTCCACTGGCGTTGCCGGCGGTCACGGTTCCGGTTTTCGGTATAAAAACGGGCTGAAGTTTGGCTAAAGCTTCCATTGTCAGACCGGGCCTGAAGTGTTCGTCTTTATCGAACTTCTTGGGATCACCTTTTCTCTGGGGAACTGAAATTGGAACTATCTCTTCTGCAAATGTGCCGTCCGAGGTAGCGCGCTCCACGTTATTATGGCTTCTCAGGGCTATTTCGTCCTGGTCCTGACGAGTAATTCCAAGTTTCAAAGCCACAAATTCGGCAGTATGCCCCATAATGTAAGGCTTGCCTCGGAAGAATTCTACGGGGCCATCCTGAGGGTAGGGGAGGATGTGGGATCCGCAATGCAGTCCCATTTGCATCGCGTCAACCAGGGTATCGTTACCCATGCGAACTCCCCAACGGGCTTTTTCCAGCGTGTAGGGTACCCCGGACATGTGCTCGACGCCTCCTGTCAGGAGTACATCGGCCGCACCGGCTTTGATCATTGCGGCACCGGATAGGGTAGCTTCCATACCCGAGATGCAGACTCTATTGATGGTTGCAGCAGGAACACTATCGGGAATTCCCGCGATTAAGGCACCAATCCTCGTTACGTTCATGGCATCCGTAGGATTGAGACAACAGCCGAATCGGACGTCGTCTATAAGGTCGCTGGATATTCCTGCTCTTTGAATCGCTTCCTTCATGGGTACACTTGCTATGCTCGACGCATGCATGTCCCGCAATGTTCCACCGAACGCGCCAATTGCAGTACGGCATGCGGAGACTATTACGACATCAGTCATCAATCGCTCCTTGATCACTCTTTATTTATGTTACAATTTTCCCGGTTCGAGTGGATAGATTGAGTTCCACTGCGGGAAGAAGAAAAACTATTTCAGAATTGCCCCTTCTTCAATCGACAATTTCTTCTCAAAATCATCCCAGAATTCTTCCTGAGATTTCCTCCAATCGGAACCAAATTTCTTGTTGAAAAGAGTTCCAACTTGATTAAGAGCCTTTTTCCAAGCTGATTGATAATTGAGTTTCAATACGTCTTCCAGAAAAGGAACCAGTGAACCAAGCTTTTCTTTCGGGAGATAAGCTCTTGCACCCAATTCGATGGATTTTTTCAGCGCTTCAGGAGTGAATGCGTGTGCCGTGAGCATTACTACCGGAAAATTGGCGTTGTTGGCTATCTGCAAAAGATCGAATCCCCGAACACCCATGATGTCGAGAATTACCAAATCATAGGTGTATGAAACCAGATACTGCTGTGCCTTTTCAAAAGTGGTTGCAGTGTGCAGGGTGATGTTGGCGGACTCCGAAAGCTCTTCCTCGATGATGTCGAGAACGTCTTCTTCGTCGTCCACGGCCAAAATAAGTTTGTCCTGTAGAATTTCAGATCGGGGCATCGGTAATCCTTTTCTGCCGGGATTGGAACTAGTATCCCTGATATATAAAGTTATCCAAATCTATTCGGAAGAAAAAAAACGGCTTACGCCTCCAGAGCCCAAGAAAAGTTCGCAGAGATTGCCCGGATTTACCGGCACGGGTTCGGTTCCGTATGATGATTTACCGACACACATCATCATCAAGCGTTTCAACCCTGAATTTGAGTCTAAATTACCACAACTGAACCTGAAACAAAACAGTTTTGGACTTGAGATCTTCAGCTTCCATAAGCACAATACATTAGCGGGCCATAATTCAAACAGCGCGAAATACTTGGTTTTGTCTGCCGCAATTTTTCAGTTGATTTGGACAACCTCCATCTTAATAGTTTCGCTTCGGAGGGACCTCAGCCTATTATTTATTCGTTTCCAATCTTCGACTACGTTGGGGCCGAATCGATCTAAGCTACAGCATAATTCAATAATACTTGATCCGAGTATGATATATATCTGTTCTCAGAGATCATACCTAGGAGCTGATAATGACCTTCCGGAAATATGTCGTAGTTCCGCCAATGGAAGGTGGGCTCGAAAGTCTACGTGAAATAGCGAGTAATTTCTGGTTTTCCTGGAATACTGAAGCAGTCGAGTTGTTCGATTATCTTGATGAAAGTTTGTGGCAGGAGACGAATCACAATCCGATGCAGACGCTGGTCAGACTTTCAAAGCACCGATTGACGAAGATTCGAAACGACGAGGGGTTCCTGGCGCATGCTGAAAAGATTAGGCAAAGATTCGAGGCCTATATGGATCGAACCCGGTTATATGACTATCGTTTGGAGCATCCGGTAAATTTTACCACGGCTTATTTCTCTCTTGAATTCGGGATCACGGAGTCTTTGCCGATTTATTCCGGTGGGTTAGGACTCTTGGCCGGCGACCATCTTAAATCCGCTAGTGACCTCAACCTGCCTCTCGCGGGAGTAGGTCTTATGTACCAAGAAGGATATTTTCATCAAGCTTTATCGGCAGATGGATGGCAGCAGGAATACTATCCGAAAACTGAAATAGACGCTTTACCGCTAGAAAAACAATTAAATACAGACGGCACTCCAATCTTAATACCCATTGAACTCGCAGACGAGATCGTCTGGTGCAGAATACTCAAAGCCGGTGTAGGCAGAGTTCCTCTTTACTTGCTTGATGCGGATATTCCCGAAAATCTTCCCGAAATGAGGGCCGTTACTGCAAGGCTCTACGGCGGAAATGACGAAATGCGAATTCGGCAGGAGTTGGTGCTGGGCGTTGGGGGATGTCGAGCTTTGGCTGCTCTGGGCCTAAACCCCTCTGTATATCACCTGAATGAAGGACACGCCGCCTTCGTTCTCCTGGAGAGAATTCGGCACTTTATGGAGCACAACGGGCTCTCCATGGAAGAAGCCCGGGAAATGGTTACCAGCCAGAGTATATTGACTATTCACACCCCCGTGCCAGCCGGTAATGACGTATTTAGCCGAAATCTCATGGAAAAATACTTCCGCCGCTATGTGGAAAAAATGGGATTTGATTTTGAGAAATTTCTGGGTCTCGGCAGGAGAAGACCCGAAGATTCTTCCGAAGGTTTTTGTATGCCGGTACTCGGTCTGAGAATGACGAATCGAGCCAATGGGGTGAGTAAATTGCACGGCCGCGTAACTCGCGATATGTGGCACGAGGTATGGCCAAATGCCGACAGGCGCGATGTCCCCATCTTCCCTATCACCAACGGAGTTCACATACCGTCATATATATCCAGAGATTTGCTTAGGCTCTATGACCGCTACTTGGGTCCGGGATGGACGGAAGATCCCGATAATGAAAAAATATGGGAACGTGCGGACAAAATTCCCGATACGGAGCTGTGGAGAACTCATGAACGCTGCCGCACGAGATTGGTCAATTTTGCGAGAAGACGCATGCTTATGCAGCTAAAACGCAAAAATGCTCCAGCGAAAGATCTGGAGAATGTTGACAAGTTGTTGGATCCCGAAGCTCTCACCATATGCTTTGCCCGAAGATTCGCCACATACAAACGCGCTACTCTACTTTTTCGTGAACCTGAAAA
>CAZTJA010000146.1:0-6090 GCA_964613745.1 uncultured Syntrophaceae bacterium | reverse complement strand
TCCCGCCCTACGGCGGGATGACTTGTGGGACGTTGGTTTGGGATTGTACGAGGTTTAGATTCTTTACGTGGTCTCAGGAAGGGCAACCGCAAGGGTTGCCCCTACGGGAGGCAATTGCCTCGTGTCTTGTACTGAAAAAGTAAAGGTAAGAAAACGTCATTCCGGCGAAGGCCGGAATCCAGGCTGTTTGCCCAACCCTTCAGCATCCAATCTTTATCCGATTTTTTCCGGACCTCTTGGCGGCAAACAACGCCTTGTCCGCACATTTTATCAATTCACATGCAGTAGTCGCATGATCCGGATACACGGAAATTCCTATGGAAACCGTGAGCTTCCGTTTCGGCAGCTTTTCTTCGCCCTCGAATCGCGAATCATTCACCTCATTGAGGATTCTCGCAGCCAGTTCATGAGCGTTCTTCAAGTCGGCTCCGGGAAACAATATAGCGAACTCCTCCCCGCCGTACCTCGTTACGATGTCATAACCACGGCAAGCGGAAGTGAATAATCGCGCCATCTTAACAAGAGCTTCATCACCGGTTTGATGGCCGTACAAATCATTGTAGAATTTGAAATCGTCAATATCCAACATCATCAGCACAAATGTTGTTCCCAATCTGCCGGCTTTCATCACTTCCGATTCAATTGCTTCATCAAAGAAACGGCGGTTGCGCACTCCCGTGAGCGCATCAATGTAAGACAGCTCCTTGTAGAATTCCCGCTCCTGTGCTCGCTTGCGAAGCTCACGATGTTCCAGCGCACGTTTTACACTGAACTGGATTTGATCCACAGTAAAAGGTTTTATTAAATACTCTATGGCACCGGCCTTCATGCACTCAACCGCATTCTCTATCGTGCCATAGCCCGTAATCACCATTACATCGGTATCGCTCTTAATGCTTTTCAGCCTCTTAATGAGTGTAAGCCCATCAAGTCCGGGCAGTCGCATGTCAGTGATGATAAGATCAAAACTGTTACAGGTATTGAGTCTCAATGCGTCTTCGCCGTCTCCCGTCGAATCGACCGTGAGACCTGCGGCTTCCAACGACTCCACAAGCACTCCCCTTACCATTGAATCGTCGTCAACCACCAGGATTTTAGGTGAAGATTGTTGGTCGGTATGACCAGGTTTGTCCACTATCGCCCCCCATAAATTATGAGACAGGGTTCTCCGGTTTCAATCGGCTTGATACATGAACACTGTAACACAAAACAAGCTTTTTTCTTCACAATTTCCACTCACGTTGAAGCAATCGTGCATTCCTGCAAAACTGGACAATCTTGTTGCGCATTGACTCCAAAACCTCCATATGCAAAATCTCGGAGTTCAGTAAAGCCTCGATATCATGCAGAGTTAGGCAGCTCGGATATTCTGCCCACCTCACGTCTGGAAACTTAAGTAATCTACGTACTGCAACTGTATTTTTTCGGCGCTAATCTTCATCATGTCCTGGGACATTGACAAACCTCGCAAAAATCGAGCATCCTTATTCAAGAAAAACACGGGGGCTTGCCTATGTTCCAACTGAGTGTCTGAAACAATATTTTTCCAAACAAGCGACCCAATTTTTTCGAAAGGAGTAGCTTATGAGGCAATTATTCACATTGTTTATTATTCTTGGCCTCGCGGCCGCACCGGTCTTTGCCGCGCAATCGGAAGACGCAGCGTCATGTGTGGCCACCGCAAAAGGCCCAATTGCCGCACTTGAACAGCAGGCGGTTTCAGCGCCGACATCAGCGCCGCAGATGGCTGCACCTGTTGTGGCCAGGGTAGGGCAGCCCGCTCCGGATTTCGAAGCCAATGCCTACGTAGGTGGAAAGTTCAAGAATATGAAACTTTCAGATTCCAAAGGTCGCTGGGTTCTGCTCTGCTTCTACCCGGGAGACTTTACATTCGTCTGACCCACCGAATTGGCCGCAGTTGCGACCAAATATAAAGAACTACAGGACCTCGGCGTTGACGTTATGGCCATCAGCACCGATAGCCGCTTTTCTCACAAAATCTGGCAGGAAATGGAACTGTCGAAACTTATCCCCAATGGAGTGCCCTTCCCATTGTTGTCCGATGCAGGCGGTAAAATCGGCAAAGTATACGGAGTCTACGAAGATGCTGCCGGTGTGGACATACGTGGCAGATACATTATCGATCCCGACGGCGTCATACAGGCCGTGGAAATACTCACGCCGTCCGTCGGGAGAAATGTAGCGGAAACAATTCGCCAGCTTAAGGCCTTCCAGCATGTTCGAGCAACCGGAGAAGCTACGCCTTCAGGTTGGCAGCCCGGTAAACCGACCCTCAAGCCCGGACCGGACCTGGTCGGCAACGTATGGAAAGTATGGAAGCCGGAAATGGCATTCTAATTTCATCCATTCAAAAGAGGAGCCCGCTTCAATGCGGGCTCTCATGCCGACAATCTAGTGCTTCCATTTACCTCCCCAGCCCCCATGCCAATGGCCACGACCCCACGGACGACCCCATCCGCCGTAATAATCACCATAATAGCCCCGGTCACGCCATGTGGAAGGGAAATACCCGCTGTATACCGTTATTATGCGATCATCATCACCACTGCTGCTCTTGGTGCCGCCGCTCCTTGCCGGACCTGCATACGCTTGAGTCGGCCTGAGGTCCGTTCCCACTTGAGCGGCCCAAACCCAGCCGCCTCCCGCCAGTTCAAGCCACTTTCCATCTCTGCTGAAATTTCCGGTCAACTGGAGTCTTTCCCCCAATTTTGCACAGCCGAATGCTTCAAACTGACCCGACGGACCACGGCGGATACGCAAACACCCTTCAGGTTGGTCAACGCCGGTTACAACTCCTTCGGCACCCCGCACACCGGGAACACCAAGACCTTGCGTCACATTGGACCCGCCTTGACCCTGAAAGCCCGTTGAACCGCCTCCATAATTCTGACCCTGAGGTTGTCCTCCGTAGCCCTGATTTCCATGACCCTGGCCGCCTGAACCTCCGCCGTATGTTTGCCCCGGTGCGCCGCTCTGTCCTCCTTGCCCTGAAGTCCCTGTTGGAGCGCCGCCCTGTCCCGCAGGACCGCCATATCCACCATATCCCTGTCCGGGTGCGTTGGATTGCCCACCTGTATCACCCGTGGTTCCGGTATAACCCTGGATTGCGTAACCCTGTCCGGACCCCATTCCCGGGCCGCTCCCCTGAGCCGGCACTATCTCCGGAACCAAACCAAGGATCGCAATCAGAAAAAGAGCCCATAAAAACGTATATAGTGTTCTCATCTTCATGACCTCATCACCCTCATGCCGTCATCACCGAGGGTGCGTTGCGGAACTCTCAATCACATTTCGACCGGAGTTCGCGACCGAGGGTTCCTGTTAAGAGACGTCGTAAACTTTCATGTGCGTTGCTTCCCTAAAGTCATGTACTTCAATAAGATACGAAACGACCCATGTTGCTTGTATAAACTGCGGTGCTAAGATCGCTGCCTTGTTTGTGCAACGACCGAAAAGACTTTTCGCCGCTAACCTTAAGATGAACTCTGGATCGAAGAGGTGCAAATTCGAAAAAGAATCTGAATCGAGATAGCAGTCCTCGCTTGCATTGAATCGCCGTTTTCTGAACAAGCACAATAAATATTCCCGTAGGGGCAACCCTAGCGGTTGCCCTCTTTGCCAATTTTTCCAACCCCCACACCCACACACATTCCCGTTAGGTTTTTCAACGAATGGTTGACGCATCTAACAAAGTTTGAGAGAATGTTCTTATAGGGCGACGATAACGTCACTCCACTTGAAATCATCGATTCGATTCTCTTCGGCCCATTTTTTAATTCCAACATAACCACCGGTAAACAGTTCGGCACCGTTCAAAAACGTAAGGCCCTCCCTCGCCTTTTCTCGATTACCCAACACCGAAAGGATGGAAGAAGATGCACATGCTCGCCCAGGGCAATCGCGATATCTATGCCTGTTCGCTTCTCTACGGCCAACTGCTGAGAGAAGAAATTGAGTACCTGTCCATTCGTAAAGATGAATTTGACCACAGATTTCCATTTTACAAAAAGGACATTTCTACGCCCCAACTGCGTCGCATCGCACAAGCGAGCCTACTGGATAGACTGGCAGCACCACCCAGGGAAGAATTGGCCCAGGACTCCGAAGAAGAGGTAATTTCAGCCGGTCTCTGCAAGCTACTTCTTGATCCCCTTATCAGAAGGATGAACACATGAAAAATACGTGTTCCCGAAACGAAAGCCCGTCTCCACGGAAGCAGGCGGAAGCATTCAAATACACTTCGGAATGGTGCCGTTCCGCATACGAATTCGTGTCCCGCAAAACGCCCAAATGGAAGTTGCTCGAAGACCTCTATCATAATCGGCGAGAACTCTCTTCATGGGATGCACCCAGATCCGCCTCAAAGCTGGATGGTAATTCGGATTCACCATCGAACCGCTGGCAGTCGGATATAGTGCTTGCTCCGTCTTACATTGTAGATTCATGGTCCGATCGAGCCTATCAGGCGATCTTCAACGGACCTGAATGGCTCACGGTGGTGTCTGAAACCACTTCCTTCGGGCCGGTTTCGGGCGGCTTTCCGACATCATTCAAGTTGCAGGAACTGCTGCTCGCCAAATTGCGCAGCGGTGGAATCCATGTCCGAATCTACGAAGCGCTTCAACACCTCGCACTGTATGGATCTGCCTTCGCCAAAACGGCATGGCACTCATCAACACCCATCGAACAATGCCACGATTGTATCGATCAACAAGCAACCGGCAGAGCACAACATTCCTACCCGGTCATACAAATCATTCCCCCGGACAGGATGCTGCTGGATTGGACCGCCAATCACAACGATATTCAGCGCCATTCGGGAATAGGCCACCGAGTCGAAAAGTCTCTGACCCATGTCCTCGAACAGTTCCACCGAGGCATATACCACCTCAATAAATCAAAGGTCCTCGAACGTTGGGGAGAATCTAAATCCACAAACAATGATCAATTCCAACTGGGTGCGGACAAGGACACGGACGGAATACCGGATCCTGGGACAGTGAGAGTCACCGTCTGGGAATGGCACGGTAAGATCCCTGACAATGACACTTACCGGGAAAGTATCGTCGTAATCATCACGGACCGAAACAGCACGAACCCCCAAGACGGCATAATGGTCCGGCTCGTCGAAGACCCAATACTTTGGAACGGTCTCAGGCCCTTCGTTGCGGCGCACTACACCCCTCTGCCGGGGCCTCTCGGAATGGGGGCTGTCGAAAGCAACCTGGATCTGATCCATTCCATATCCCAGTTCATCAGCCAGTCCCAGGACAACGCACGACTTACCGCGAACGCTCAACTTATGGTTCGTCGAGGCTCTTCCGCTTCACGGCAGCTACAGGATGACGACAACACCATCTACCCCGGAAAGGTGTGGCTCTTTGATGAACCCGGCGATGTTCAGCCCTTTCCGCCGCTCAATTTTCCTCAGCAAGATGTGAACTACCTGATCAATTACCTGAACACGCTCCTTGAACGAAGAACCACCGTGTCGGACTTTTCCCTCGGGATCCCCGGACTGGGTAAGACGGCTACGGAAGCTCACATACTCCAGGAAGCATCAATGACTCCGTTCACCACACGTACCGATTTGTTCGCCCGCTGCTTCTTGGAACCGCTCGGAACAATTGCCCTTTCCATGATGCAGAAATTCTCGACCGGCAATGAGGTCATCACCATCAGGGATTACAGCGGTATGGATAGATCCGTACCCATCGAAGAACATGAAATCAGGTACGGTCGCTTTAGAGTGTCGGCAACTCTGACGAGGCAGGATTCCACACGAATAGCCAAAGCCCAAAGCATCGAACGTGTTCTGCCGACTTTGGCGAAGTTCCAGCCTCTCCTAAGACGGGAAGGCGTAACCGTCAGCTTCTCGGAACTCATCAAACGCTACCTGGATCTTGTCGGCGTTGACGGTTCGGAGCGTGTCCTGAACCGTATAGACCATATGCCCTCTGACTCCGTTGATCTCAATTACGATTCCGAACCGGCAGAAGTGCCGCCACGTCTCGTCGAACAGGGCGGGCCCATGGGTCCGCAACCCACCGATGAAAACGCCATGTCCCA
>CAZTJA010000145.1:0-6131 GCA_964613745.1 uncultured Syntrophaceae bacterium | reverse complement strand
GACGCAGCTTATCATTTGAACAAAATTCAAAGAGGATTTAGTCTTCTTGTCGACATTTGGGGTTCCGATCATCACGGTTATGTCCCGCGCGTAAAAGCCGCCATTTCCGCTCTTGGCTACGATCCCAATATTCTCCAGGTAATGTTGGTTCAGTTTGTGACCCTGGTGAGAGAAGGACAAAAAATTTCCATGTCCACCCGTTCCGGAGAATTCATCACCTTGAGAGAGGTCTTGAACGAAGTGGGATCGGATGCGGCCAGGTTCTTTTTTCTTACAAAGCGTTCGGATAGCCACTTGGATTTCGATCTCGATTTGGCAAAAAAACAATCCAGAGATAATCCCGTTTATTACGTCCAGTACGCTCACGCAAGGATCTGTTCAATTTTTCGTATAGCCTCGGAACGCGACATACCCGTGAATATTCATGGTTCAAATCTTGATTTGCTCATCCTTGATGAGGAAATGAAAATAATCAAGCAACTTGCGGATTTCCCGGATATGCTCTCCGAGTCAGCGGATGCTTTGGAACCACACAGAATTACCTTTTATCTGGTCGAACTGGCAGATGCTTTCCATTCGTATTATCACGACAACCGTATCATTCAGGATGATCAATCCTTGATGAACACGAGACTGTTCCTGGTTGATGCCGTTCGTCAAGTTTTGGCTTGCGGTCTCGGCATCTTGGGCGTCTCGGCTCCGGAGCGCATGTGAAATTCTTCAAACGATCAAGTGTAACACGAGCACCTTCGAGTAATTCAGCTAACAGAACCGGTGAAACGACGGTGCTGAAAAACGGAAGACTTACACTGGGAGTGATTGCGTCTGTGTTGCTAATGATTTTGTTGGGAGCCATCAATATTTATCTGATACGAGACTCATCTATAGCAGGAAAAGCTTTCGGCCCTATTCTGGAACAACCAGATACGTGTGTTGCTAAGACTAAGCCTTCTCAGGCCGCAGCCAACAGTGCTGTCTGTCAAGAACCCTTGAAAAAACGGACCGAGATAACATTTTACCGCAATCTTCAGGAGGACGGATTTCAAGACCCTACCCACGCAGCTTTAAGCAGGGCTGCTGAATCAGGGGCAACAATTTCGGAGGCCAATTTGAATGACAAGAACGGCCCCAAAGATATCTTAGAAACTTCATCAGAGAAAAAACAGAGTCCACGTACGCAGGAAAAACCTAAAACGTTTTCTGTTCAGGTCGGGTCTTTCAGCAATCCAGCGATTGCACAAGAATGGGCTCGCAAGTGGAAAGCAAAGGGGTACGAAGTCATCTTGAGACCAACCGCTCGGCCCGAAACAGGTGTTATTTATCGCCTCATGTTGGGTGCTTTTCCGACGGAACAATCAGCCGATGAGTTTTCAAAACAATTGAAATCCAAAGAGGGAATATCCGGCATTTCTCTAGCCGTTAGAAATTAATCAGTTTGGTGGACATTGAAGATCTATTCACGTTCATCATCCCCATTGTTTTCGCGTTCTCCCCTCAACAGAAACTTCCCTGAACTCTTGATTCGATAATTTTGGAGCTTATTTTTCTTCTATGAAGTGAATCGGAATTGCTCTCGAGTTTTCTATATCAATTACGAACTCGGACTGTTACTCAATTAGTACGGAGGGGCCATATGCTCCGAAGCTTAGATTCTGTTAGACGTTTCTTTGTTTATGCGACCGACGGGGAAATAGGACAAGTAAAATCTTTTTACTTTGATGACGAGGAATGGATCATTAAATACATAGTGGTTGATACCGGTGTTTGGTTACCCGGTCGGAAATTATTGATTCCTGCCGTTTCAGTCACCGAAATTGATTTTGAACGTCAGTCTCTAACTTTGAATCTCAGCCGAGAAAAAATCAAAAATAGCCCTGCGGCCGATGTGGAAAAAGCCTTGTCAAGATTGGTCGAGGATGAACTAAATACGTTCTTTGGCCTGCTTTCCATGCGATTTCGTCACATGAGCGCCGTACGTCCGGAAACTCACTTGAGGAATACTCAACATGTGATTGGGCATTATATACAAGCCAAAAACGGACACATAGGGCATGTTTACGATTTTGTCATTGATGAAGAAACCTGGACAATTCGCTACATGGTCGTGGACACGGGAAATTGGTTTCCAGGCAAAAGAGTGCTCATTTCTCCAGAATGGGTGGAGTCGGTAAACTGGCATGATCAGCAAGTTTATATCGATCTAACCGTCGAGCAAATACTAACTTCACCGGAGTATTCGTCGGGTTCTGTTGACCGCGGATACGAAGAAGAGTTGTTCCACCATTATTTTAGAACCGGATATTGGTTCCGTCGCTTAGGAGACGACGATATGAAATCGGGATCTGATCAAGATCATCCCAGAAGCAAATGACAATGTGTGCTCTATTATTGACATTTTCGCTAGCTCGAACTTTTGGAAGCCATGAATGTCAGACTTGTCCAGATACGTGGCGGTTTGTCCACTCACTATATACGGGTACAAATAATTAATATTTACGGCTAACCGGCTTAGATTGTGACGCCGAGTAATTTAGGCGCACATAGAATCTCAATTAGGAGACAGAAATGAACAGATTAGGTACTCTCATTTTATCATTATTACTTGTTGCTTTCATTGCAGCCCCAATTTTCGCTCAATCCACCGACCGTTCGGATATGAGCAGCACTCAGTCACAGGCGGGGAGTGTTAATCGCAGCGACTCCGGATCAAATAGAGACATGAGTTCCGGCTCAGCTTCCTCAAACAAATCGGCTGCAGCCGATCAGAGTTCCGCATCCAAACAGAACGCAGCTTCTAATCAAGGATCTTCATCTGCAATGTCGCAGAGTGGAGCCAACCAGAAAAATGCAAATCAGCGCGATCAGTTTTCGGCAATGGGTCCCCAGAGAATTTCAATGATTATGGGACAGTCGATCAAGAACGTTGATGGTCAGGACCTCGGCAAAGTTGAAGATGTAGTTATAGATCAGAACGGCAAGATCACCTACGTGATTCTTTCCCATGGTGGTTTTCTTGGTATTGGTGACAAACTAGTTCCGATTCCTTGGAATTCAATTGCCGCTCATGGAAATGCGACACAAAACCGCAATTATCTTATGGTCGACATGAGCAAAGATATGATCGAAAAGGCCCCAAATTTTGAAACGAAATCTTGGCCGAATTTCGCCGAAGGAGATTGGTCCAACTCGGTGAGCAGTTATTTCAGCCGTGACAGTTGGAACAAAGATTCTTCCAGCAAAAATGCTGAAATGAAATCGAATTCGGGAAGCAATCTTGCCGATCGCAATTACAGCAAGGACACCAATTTCAACAGCAGTACTTCCGGCAGCACTGCCGTGAACTCGGATGATGCAGCGAAAAAAGCTGGTAATACCGGAACTCCTGCATCGAGGGGTTTAACTGAATCCCGCTAATATCGCAAAAGGATTCTGATTTTCTGAGAGGGTTGTTCCCCTCTCAGAATACTATTCGAGGTAAACATGTTGAAATTATACATTTTCTTGCTTGTAAGTGTCTTCTCCATTCTTCCGGCTACAAATATTTGGGCGCAAACGGATCAATCAAACAATGCTTCCACTCAACAAAGCATGCCGCAATCTGCGGCTTCTTCGCCGCAGCAAATGCCTGCAACCGGGGCCAAGAGTGATGGTCAAGTAGTTGAACAATTTGGATCCGAGCAAACGTCCCAGGCCGGGGGTCAAAACCAGGCTAGAGTTCCGGTTAAAATAAGCGATTTTTGGAATAAGAACATCTACAATCGGAATGGCGACAAGCTTGGAACGGTGAACGATTTGGTAACCGACCAGTATGGCAGGATTAGCTATATTATTCTTTCTCATGGGGGATTACTTGGAATCGGCGACAAACTCATTCCAATTCCTATGAGAGCAGTAAAACACGGTAATGACAACCGACTTGTCATCAATATGGATAAGGAAAGTCTCGAAAAAGCTCCGAATTTTGAAGGCGCAAAGTGGCCCAATTTTGCCGAACCGGAATGGACGAAGAAAACTATGACTTATTGGCAGATAGATCCTAATTATGCCAACAAATAACAAAGAGGGCACATTCGTGCCCTTTAGCTGCATCTCCCGAAATCATCTTCGAATCTTTCAATATCATCTTCTCCGAAATAATCACCGATCTGAACTTCGATGAAGACCAACGGGTCGTCTCCTGGATTGCAAACTCTGTGTAACGAGCCTACTCCGATATTGATCGCCTCGCCCGCATTAAGAAAAATTTCGTCCGCATTGAGAGTAACTCTTGCAGTCCCGGAGACTACGTACCAATGCTCGGCTCTGCGACGATGTCGTTGGAGGCTCAATCTCCTGTGGGGGTAAACGACGATCCGTTTGACTTTGTGATCGCCGGCATCAGAAAGTACCTGGTAATAACCCCAGGGTCTCCGGTCTTCTTTTTTCCGGCTATCCAGAATACGTTGATAAACATTAAGATAGTCTCTCACCATACGATCAGTCGAGAATGTTTCCTCGGCATATCTTCTGCACTTATCTCTGGATACTTCGGCTAAACGGCTCACGGCTTCAATTGCACCAAATACATCGGAAACAATAAAACCATTTACCCCGTCCATTATGACTTCCCTAACCCACGGGGAATCGTACGCTATAACCGGCGTACCTTGAATGTTTGCCTCCATTA
Source organism: uncultured Syntrophaceae bacterium (assembly GCA_964613745.1). Classification (GTDB taxonomy): domain Bacteria; phylum Desulfobacterota; class Desulfomonilia; order Desulfomonilales; family Desulfomonilaceae; genus CAZTJA01. The sequence continues at coordinate 1,465 of CAZTJA010000145.1, read as the reverse complement.
AATCCAGGTCGAACAGCTCGGTCCTGCCGAAGGGCTTAATCAACGCGGAAGCATTTGATATAAGTTTTTGTTTTAGCGCCGGGGCACAATTTGTGATGAGGTCTATTTCCGTTTTATAAAATGGTTCAATAAAATCGTTGAAAAAATGGTTGTCAGGTTTTTTCCCGCAAAGAACCAATTTTTTACGGGATTTTAATGCAATCTCAACAGCATCGGCGGCCCCGCCCGCTCTTGAGATATCCCCGATGAAAAGCAAATTTTCCAATTCTGCTGCTTCCTGAATCGGTGGACAATCTACTCCGTGACGAACAGTGGCTATGTAATTAAGCTCGGTTGAACGGTCTGAGTCAGAAGGAGAAACGTAAAAAGTACGTTGATTGTATTTTTTCAACAATGCGAGTGTTTTGGCGGAGGAAATCCCATTTATTGTGCTTACGATCGGGGTGTCGGTCAACCCGGAGTATGTCAGTGGAAGAGATCCGCCGATATTGTGAATGATGTCGAATTCCGTTGCTTTTTCGAACAGCTCACTCGTGTGAATTTGCGTTCTCGTTTTTACGAGTTGCGGGTCATCTTTCGTAACACCAGGCAGTATCAGTTGAAGATTGTCTTGGGATTCAGGATCACCAGAACCGTAAAGGACTACGTCCACCTCATGGGATTTAAGACCTAGTGCAAGCGATGTGACCAGTTTTTCCCAATTCCACTCGGAATCCAGTGACTCAACTGAGGATGGATAAAGAATGGCTACACGCATTTAACAACTCCGTTGATCAATATACCCGAATTTACTGCAAACCTGTCCTGAAATTCCCATAATTTACAACGATGCACTAAAAAAAATACAATGCTGCCATCTTTCAAATCTGGCACAAAATGTGCTTATTTCTCGATGCACAAAAGACTGTTCGCTAAGTCTTTTCGTTCGTATACTCTATCGGCTCCCATTTTTAATATGTTGGTTTCCATATACAACAGCTAGGTTGACCAGTCCATAGGAGGATTCGGCGTGTTCAAAGACTACCATAAGCTGCGAAGGAGCATGGTTGCAACGACCTTGTTCTTTTCACTGATACCTCTGTTTGCACTCGGAGCCACTATCTATTACCAGTTCAGCACGTCTTACAGAGATAAGATCCTTGAAAGCATGAAAACACTTGCGGAAAATGAGCGCTCTACGATGGAGCTTTTCTTCAACGAACGGATAGCTCAACTTACCACGGTAATCAATACTCAATCTTTAGAGCAGCTTAAGGACGAAGCATACCTAAATCGTGTTTTCAACACAATGCAGATACGTTCTAAGTCGTTTATCGACTTGGGCGTCATTTCTGAAGACGGCAGCCACTTGGCTTATACCGGTCCCTATTATGAAAAACTCAAACAGGTAAACTATGCAAACGAACCCTGGTTTCAGGCGGTCATGTCATCCGGTGTTTACATAAGTGACGTGTTTCTGGGGTTC
>CAZTJA010000144.1:0-6136 GCA_964613745.1 uncultured Syntrophaceae bacterium | reverse complement strand
CCCCGCAAAGAAAAAGGCCAAAAGCCTGGAGCGGCCTTCACCGACATTACCCATACTGCTATAAAACTTGGTCCCAGCGCCGTCTCACTCAACAACAACCCTGCCGTCCTGCGCCAACGGCAGACGAATAATAAACGACGCCCCTTTCCCGACTTTCCCGGAGACCTGAATATCACCGCCGTGATTCTTAACAATTCCGTAGCTGACCGCCAATCCCAAACCCATACCGGTCCCTTCGGATGAATCCTTCGTTGTAAAGAACGGATCAAACACTTTATCGACGATGTCGTCTGCTATGCCCGGACCGGTATCCGCAAATTCTATTTCCACCGCATCCTTTACCTTATCCGTTCTGATGGTGAGTTTTCCTTTGCCCTGCATGGCCTCAACTGCATTCAGTATGATGTTCATAAACACCTGTTCCATGAGGTTCCCGTCCACCACCACGTCCGGGGTATCACCAAATTTTTTGCTCAATTCAATCCCAAAAAAACGCTGCTGATGAATGATCATCTCAAGGGTTCGGTCCAACACCTTGGCTATCTGAAGAGGTTTTTTCTCCATCGGGGATTCCCGTGCGAAATCGAGAATTCCCTGCACAATGCTCTTTATTCGAGTGGTTTCCCGGACGATGATCGATAAGTCCTTGGTGGTTTGCTCATCTCCTTGAAACTTCTTCATAAGCAAATGAGCAAAGGTGAGTATTCCCGTCAACGGCTGATTAATCTCATGGGCGATACCGGCAGACAGTTTTCCCAAAGAGGAAAGCTTTTCGGATCTGAGAAGCTGCTTTTCGAGCTGCTTTCGTTCCCGCAGATCCGTAAATACCCCCATCGAACCGGCTTCACGACAATGGTCGTAAAGAATAGCCGCTGATATAAATACCGGTATTTGGTTTCCGTCTTTGTCCAACAGCGCCATTTCCCGTTTCTGGAGAATCCCGGGGCCTCCGAAGTCGTCGCTCCTCAAATCCTTCATAATTTTCTTGGCAACTCCCGGCGGATACAAGTCAACAATGTTCATAATGCCTATGACTTCGGTTTTTGTGTAATTGAGCAGTTTTTCCGCAGCGGAATTAAAAATTATGATCTCTCCGCCCTTGCGAATACACACAATTGCATCGGGAGAGTTCTCAATGATGTTTTCTCGAAACGAATAAGCCCTCTCTAGTTCCACGTTGGCTTCCCTGACCAGTGTTTCCAGATTGTATGTATACTGTTTGAGCTTCCTTTTTAAATGAAGTTTCTCAAGTGATCGTTTGAGCGATAATGACAGCAACTCCTCACTTATTGGTTTCGTCAGGAAATTTGAAGCCTGCTTCCTCAAACATTCAACGGCCATATCCATATCGCCGTGGCCCGTAAAAATGATGATCTCAGGATCGGGATCTATCGACCTCATCTTACTCAATACTTCAATGCCGCTCATGCCGGGCATCTTCACATCGAGCAGCACAACATCCGGCAGCTCACGCTTAAATAGCTCAAGGGCGACTTCTCCGTCGGGTGCGCAATGCACTTCGTACCCGTCTAATTCGAGATTCATCCGCATCAGATTCCTGATGCTTTCTTCATCGTCAACTACGAGTATTTTTGTCATGTCCACTTTCCGCTTTCATCGGAGGGAAGCTCAAACGAAATTGAGCACCCTGAGTCGCAGAGGTGTCTACCTCAATAATCCCATGATGTTCTTTGATTATTCCGTAACTGATTGAAAGACCCAAACCGGTACCTTCACCGATTCTCTTTGTGGTAAAGAACGGTTCGAATATCTTGCTGCTGATATCTTTACTTATTCCGGGTCCCGTGTCCGATACCACAGCCACCGCAAAGCCTCTTTCCTGAAAGGTCCGAATTCGAATGATCTTTGGAAAGGATCGTTTGGTTTCGATTTCCCAGGACAACATAGCGTCCTTCGAATTGAGGATCAAATTGATGAAGACCTGTTCCAGTCTGTTCACGTCACCGAGAATCTTGGGAACGTCATCAGCAAATTTGAGATCCCATTCTATACCCGAAGCCGCCAATTGTCTGCCGAGTAATTCAAAAATGTTCGAAATGGGATCCCGCAAATCAACCGCATGCATCGTCCCGTCGGCAACTCGACCGAATTGCCGGAGGTGATTGATAATCTTCGAAGCCCGATCAACACTTATCGATAGCTCCTTGAGAAGATGAATGAGATCTTCCTGTGTAAAGCTTTGGTTAACGCGGATTTTTTTCTGCAGGTAATCACATCCCAGTCGAACAATGCTCAAAGGTTGATTAAGTTCATGAGCTATACCCGTGGCCATTTCCCCAAGTGTCGCCATCTTCGCCGTTTGAATGAATTTCGTATGTTTCTCTATTCGTTCCGTAACATCCCATACCGCAGCAATAACCGCAGGCCGATTGTGGAACGTGTTGAGCGACGCCTGATAGCTGATCATAAAGATGGAACCGTCTTTGCGTTTGTGGTGCTGAATAGGCAAAAGCGTGACTTCATCCGGAAACAAATGCTGGAGCGTACTGAGTGTCTGTTCCCTGTGCCTTTCGGGACCCAAATCGGCAAAATTCATCCGCAAAAACTCGGCACGTGAATACTGATACTCTTCTTCGGCTCTGGTATTCACATCCAGAATCATCTTCGTCTCGGCGTCGATCACGAAAATTGGGGACGGACCATTGTTAAATAGGAAACGGTACTTGTCTTCAGACTCTCTCAGACGAGCTTCAGATGCAGACAATTGATCCAACATACGATTGAAGGACAAAGTTAAGCGATCGATCTCGTTAATGGATGGATTCGGGTCTTGATCCCAGCTTGCAGCGGGACTTGGGTCGTTTGTCGCATCAAAGTAAGAAGCTGCTTCTCGGGTTATTTGGTCCGCTCGATTTGTAAGTTCGCTCAATGGCTGTGTTATCTTTTTGCTGATGAATTGAATAAACACGAGGCTAACGAGAATGAGTACTATACTGCTTGCGAAGTGAATGAGCTTAAGGTTGAGAATGGCCGACTCTTCACCCTTGATGAGCGGAAAAACGGCGAGTTCGAGAGCCAGACCAATGACGCCGATCAGCCCTATGATGAGCAGCAGCGTATTGGTGAGTATACGATTCTTGAATGAAAGTCGTGATCTACGGCTTGCGACAGCCGGAGCTATACGAGACGCAGCTTGCCAAAACCCGGATTCTTTAATCGGATCGAGCTGATTCGGAGAGCCGTCAATTCCATGTATAGGTTGAGGAGCGATCTCCCTCTTCTCCCATGGCATGCCGCCGTTTGATCGTCATTGATTTGATGCCGGCCGCCTACTCCCAATCGAGCTTGTCCAGGTATTCCCAAAGATCGTCTCTAAGCACATCGAATTCGTTCTTCACGTCATCAAATTTGCGGGCATTCTGAATCTGCAAAACTGCCTCTTCCGAAAAACTTTTCAAGTATTCCGTTTCTTCACGGTTAAATGCAGAATTCTGAGAATCAAACACCTGGAGCACCCCGATTACCCGGTCTCCAACCACGAGCGGCAGGCTCAGAGCTGACCCGATCCCTTCACGTTGAGCAATTTGCGCATACGGCTCAACGGAGTGTTGCATATTTTCTATAACATGAGGCTTTCGATCGGCAACTGATTGGGACATTTCGGATGACTCATCCCACTGCCTTGCAAGGTAATCCCGGCTGATGCCGCTGGAGTTCATCAAACGGAAAATTCTTTGTTTTCCGTCATACATGCTCAGCGCAGCCGCTTTCGCCTGCATACCCTTTATAACACCGCTCACAATATAATCGAAAACTTTGTGAAGATTAAGCGTTGAAGCTATGGATTTGCGAACTTCAACAAACACCTGATCCCTGAAATTCTTCTTGAGACGTCGGGATCTCTCCTTGAGAGCTCCCCTTACTGATTCCAGAAGCTGCTCCGGAACGAAAGGCTTTGGAATGTAATCAACGGCTCCCATGCGCATTACTTTTATCGCGGAATCCACTGAAGGGTAGGCCGTCAACACGATAATCGGCATGTCGGGTTCCGCCGTGACGGATGCATCAATGAGCTTCAATCCGTCTACTCCGGGCATCTTTAGATCCGTCAATAAAAGATCGAAGTTGCCCTGCAATACGGCATCAAATCCCTCTTCAGCTTCAGGGCAAGTCTTTGTCTCATATCCCTCTTCAGCAAAAAGCCTCGTCAGGCTTTCCAAAACTATGTCTTCATCGTCAACCACCAAGATCTTTATTTTGCGGTTTTCCATGTTTGCTCTCCGTGTCTTGTGGTAACAGAATTGAACAGGTCCATATCAACGTGCCCCGATCGCCGCTATTGATTCGTGTTTCCGGAACCCGCAATGTACGTCTTAATATCTTCAATTTCTCGTTTGATCTTTTCGTAAGCCATTGCGTTTTCAATTGCATACGCCGCCTGCTCGGCGAATTTGGCCACTATTTCCGCATCGGGTTCAAAGGACCTCTTTTCCTCACTGTATATCCTGAGAAAACCCAAAATTTGATCGCCGACCTTCAACGGTATGGAATAAATAGTAGCGATGTTCTCTTTTCTCGCGTGTGCAGGGTACTGAAGGCTGGTATCAAAGTCGGTTTCCTGAACAACAACCGGTTTGCCCGTCTCAAATACGTCGGCAATGCTCTTGTTTCCGGCAAGTACGCCCTTTTCGAGATACTCGCTGCTAAGTCCGCACGAGGACGTAAACTGTAGGCTCTGGTCACTTTTCTTAAACAGCAAGAGTGCGCTGCCCTTAACCCGTAGGAGCTGCACGATTCCTTCACATATCAGTCTGAGTATCTCTTTCAAGTCGAGACTTGTCTTAAGAGCTTTCTCCGCTTCGTAGTAAATTCTTTCTTTTTCATCCAGCAATCCGGCTTCACGGACTTTTTCCAAAGACGTGCGAACGGTCTGCAGCAATTCTTCAGGTGTGAAAGGTTTGGGTAAATAATCGAGAGCGCCGAGCTTCATTGATTTAACAACCGTTTCCACCGTTGCGTACCCGGTGAACATAACCACACCGCTGTTCGGTGACTTGTCGGCTACCCATTTCACCACATCCATCCCGCTTCGTTCAGGGAGCATAAGATCCGTTAAGATAAGGTCGTATCTCTTGTGTCCGAGCTTGTTGATGGCTTCGTCAACCCTGAATGCGCCGTCAATCACGAAACCCTCGTCTTCGAGAATCCTCCTTACGCTCTCGTGAACAATCTGCTCATCATCGACAACAAGGATTGAAGCTTTCAATTCCGATTCAGTTTTCATGTAAACGTCCTCCTTCGCATTGAGCAGCTAAACGGGATTGTTCTATGCCCTGAATACTTGTGAACCTTGGACATAATATGAGTTTCCCATTTGGAATGTAAATGGATGTCGATAAAAAGGGTTGCTCAAACCTATATAAATCTTAACAGAATATGCACGTGTGTTGCTGAATTTTTCCCATCAATCATCGGAAATGATGAACCGGGCTTCATAATCGGATTTCTTCACGGTAAAATCGTAACAGCGAATAGACCTGCAGCAAAAAAACGTCTTATACAAGCCGAAAGGAAATACCGTGAAAAGTCCAATAATTACTTTGACTACCGATTTCGGAACAAGAGACGGGTATGTTGGGCAAATGAAGGGCGTAATCTTGACGATTTGTCCGGAGTGCCGAGTAATTGACATTACTCACGAAATTGAGCCGTTTTCCATAATTCACGGTGCCCTCGTTATCAATGCACTCAAGGAGTATTTCCCCCCGGAAACCATTCACGTTGCAGTGATCGACCCCGGAGTCGGCGGAACCAGGCGTTGCATTGCCCTGAAAACGAAATACGGGTGGTTTGTGGGACCCGACAATGGTGTTTTCACGTTTCTCTTGGCTGATTCAGAAATTTACGTCATGAGAGAAATTACCAACCCTGAACTGATGGCGGTTTCTCCACAACCTACTTTTCACGGTCGCGACATATTCGCCTATTCAGCGGCAAAACTCGCCGCTGGTTTTCCCGAAGAGAGCATCGGTCCCGTTGTGACCAATCCCGTTACATTGCCCATCCAAAAACCTCAGCTCGTAGGAAAAGAACTCCAGGGGAGCATTGTTTATACGGATAGATTTGGAAACCTCATGACGAACATTCAATCGACCGACATTGAGCATATCGGCAA
>CAZTJA010000143.1:0-6264 GCA_964613745.1 uncultured Syntrophaceae bacterium | reverse complement strand
CCCGCTGACCGGCAGGCCTCAATGGCATTAGACATTAAATTGGACAAGACGGTGTGAATTCCCTTCGGATCTATGGAAAATTCTCCGAGGGACTCCGGGTAATTCTTGGCCAGGCTGATATCGAACTCTTGTGTCTTTTGTGAGAATAGTTCGTAAATCTCATTCAAAATTGAGCTAGGATCGCACTTTACATATTCAGGTTGACGCTCTTTTGAAGCATAAAGAATATCTCTGACTAATTCACTCACCTTTACTACATTTTTCTTTACCATCTCCCAACCGACCCGAATTTTGTCGTCCTTACCTGATTTCAATCCCGAATCAACGACATATACCCCGCCTTCGAGCCCGGCCAGAATATTCTTCACACTGTGAGACATTCCCGCAATGGTTTCACCAAGCACGGCTAGTTCACTTTGTAAGAATTTTAATTCAGTGACATCGGTACACATTTGAAGGACTGCAATAGGCTTGCCTTCTATGTCGGAGATCAAAGAAGTGTTCGTAATTACGCAAACGTCATGATGATCCTGCTTCCAAATTTCATCACTGGACTGGGATTTTTGCGTCAAAAAAGTTTTTTCTACGGAGCATTGATCACATTTTTCATTACGGCCTTTAAGTACTTCGTAGCAATGTTTTCCCCAGATGTCGCCAAAGTGTTGGGAAACCAAATTATTAAAGAAACCTATTCTGAATTCCTTGTCTATGACAAGGAGATAGCAAGGCACGTTATCGAAAAGATCCTTAAATTCCTGTCTTTGCTTCTCAACCTCCGATTGGAGACGCACCATCGGCGTGACGTCTACCGACATCTCCATTACTTCAGCAACTTTTCCGGAATCATCAAAAATGGGTGAAGTGTGGACTATAACGTGAGTTTTCTTTCCACTGCGGCTGGAAGTCCAAGTTTCTTCGGACCTGTGGGGTAAGCCGTCGGAAAACGTTTTTTGGACTGTACAATTATCGCAGATGCCTCTCGAACCCTTCTGACCTTGATAACAATATTGACCCACTAAATCTCCGAATTCCCCATAGTATGCGGCATTCGCACGGACTATCTTGAAATCAGGGTCTATGACCGCTATGTAGCACGGTACTTTTTCGAACAATTCCTTGAACAATCGCCTATTTTGTTCGACTTGAGTCTGGCGTTCGAGAATTTGCTTACTCATGTCGTGAAAGGCTCTGTCCAATTTCGCAATTGAATCCGTTCCCTTCATTGGGTCCGCTAATTCATGATCTCCTCTTGCAATCCGAGCTGCATTCTTTTGAAGATGGTGCAGGCGCTTGGAAACGAAGAAGATTACACCAAGGCCGATCATCGTCGAAACGAGTACAAAGAGGCCCGCTCCAAATAAATAGGTCTTCAGAGCGGAATCGCGAATCTGTCCGTGCAACCTCCCCAACGGCAAGGTAATTTCCAAAGCTCCGAGCACATTCTGACTTCTCGGATGAGCATGACACGATGAACAATTTTCGTCATTGAGGAGAGGATTGATGAGATTTAATGTGAGCCCGTCATTAGAAAATCGATAACGAACAGTGGGATCGTTGGAAACATCCGTCAACAGCGGGTTTGCTGCAGCTTTTTCAACACGACCAATTTGGGAACGTAGCCGATCATCAGAGGTATAGTGAAGAACACCTTCACGGTCATAAATATTTATTTCATTAAATTCTTGCTCTTTGCCTATGGCATCTACAATCTGCCTAATAATCTTTCGATCTTTGGTCATCATGCCGTTCCAAATGGCAGCCTTGATGACCGCAGAATCCTTGGTGGCTTCTTGAATACGGGCCTGCAACAGATTGTTCTCTTGAACCGAAACACTGTGAACGGCAAAAATCACAACCGCCACGAATACGATCAGACCCGCGAAAAAACTCAACCTGAATCTCAAACTACCAAGAAAATCTCTCAGCTTATCGACCAATACAGTACTCCCCGGAAAGAAACAGTTCGAACAAGCCTCACCTTAACAAAGAACGAGAGAATACCCCTTTATAACGATGAGAGCCGTTATGAATGAATCGACGGAATTTCGCGAGCGATGGAGCGGTCAGACTCGAAGCTGAACAGCCCCGAGCCGTTATCTATGTGCAATGCCGAAATCAAGATTTAGATCTGTTCGACTATTCGAATTAAAAAAACATCCCCGGTTTATTCGCCTATTGCTTTCTTGATGGCGGATAAAAGCACATCTTTATCCACAGGTTTCTCTATATAAGCCTCGGGAGGTCTGATCGCACGTTTTTGAATCCACTCTTTAAAATCCATACTAGGAACATCATCTTTGCCGAATCCTGTTACCATCACCACGGGAATATCCTTGATTTCATCATCTTTTCGAAGTTCCCGATACATCTTGATTCCTGTTTTGTTCGGCATCAGCAAGTCCAAGGAAATTAGATCGGGCTTCTGCGCTTTGGCCGCCGTAAGGCCTTCATCCCCATCCATTGCGGTGATTATCTCATAGCCATTGTCTTCAAGCAGAGTGGACAGGAAGGTCACCATGTCCGGCTCGTCATCTATTACCAGTATTTTCTTAGGCATGTTTATGACTCCTTACTTGGAATTCGCACCGTATAGAAACCTTATTTACAAAACCCAAAATCAATGCGCAATCTAATCCATTTAAAGCCTTTGAACGGAAAAATGGTGTTGCGAATAATGCCCGTATCGGAGAATACCGGCACATACGTAGGAAATCAAGGAGATTTCCGTCGGTAAATGTGGACTACATCATTCATGTCTTCCTTGACTAAATTGTCCATAATCGAAACATTGAATGGGATCACACCAGTGAGTCTACCATTTTATTCTCGATATCCTCAAGTTACAATGATATTTCGTCCTCGCTGATTTCATCGGGAGATTATGATGACGGAATTACTCTATATTGTACTCGCTCTCATTGCAGGTGCTTGCGCGCCCACGCAGGCCGGAATAAATGCACAATTACGTTTATGGACAAATGATCCGGTTTTTGCTGCTTTCATCTCATTTGCAGTTGGAACTCTGGCACTGTTTTTTTACACATTGGTTTTTAAAATTGCGTGGCCCGATTTGAGGGGGGCTCTGGAATTACCGGTCTGGATTTGGACCGGCGGTGTTCTTGGAGGTTTTCTCGTAGTCGTAACTATTGTGCTGGCCCCAAAACTGGGTGCGGTTACAATGATGGGTTTATTTGTTGCCGGTCAGTTGTTGGCCGGCATGGTGCTGGATCATTATGGCTTGCTCGGGTTCGAAGTTCATAAGCTCAATTTGTGGCGATTTGTGGGAGTTGGCTGCCTAATCCTAGGGGTCATACTTATGAAGCGTTTTTGAAATCAACAACCTTTAAATACTACCTTTTTTGCTTTGCTGGCGATTGATGTTTATAATTCTACTAGGAAACCGGTGCGTCAATGTGCCGCTTCCCAGATCTCGTAGGGATTTGGTTAATTTCAGTTACTAGGGAGACTCAGATGGAAAATGTATCATCAAGCAATACAAGATGCTGTTGCGTTAACGGCATTTGTTATAGATCCAATAACGAAACCGAGTGCGCCAAGATGGGCGGAATGATGATGGGTTCCTGCCAAGAATGCAAAAACAGCTAACATTGAAGCGGAGTCAATTCGACTCCGCATATGCCTAGACGTGATTTCGCAATTTCAACTCTATAGGATGAGGCCTTAGATAAACCTGTTTAGCCAAATATTCTTCTTCGTATTTCAGAACATAATGATTCAACAGTGTCACGGGAACAATTAGAGGTAGAATGCCGGTTCTATAGTTTTCTATGATATCTATTAGCTCTCGTTTCTCCTCATCCGATAACCTTTTTTTGAAATAGCCCATTATATGATTGAGAACATTAGTGTTTTTTCCTAGCGTGGTTTTTTGACTCAATGCTCTGAGTAAAATTGATTGATAATCTTTAAGCACCTCGGAAAGCGGTGCCTGATCCAATTGAGCAACTCGCTTTCCCAACTCACCGGCGATCTTAGGGCTATGAGCCATAAACAGCAGTTTGTGTCGCGTGTGAAAGTCCACCAACTTGCCTCTTGATGGTTGATAAGTAACGACATCCCGCCATCTTTTCAGCACAAAAATACTCTCTATAAAATGCTCTCGGAGTCTCGGATCATGGAGTCGCCCTTCTTCTTCGGTAGGAAGTAAAGGAAAATGCTTCTTGAACTCAGCGGCAAACAAACCAACTCCGGTTTTGGTGGGCATGCCTTTTTCTCCGTAAACTTTTACACGCTCCATGCCGCTGCTTGGTGAGCCGCTCTTGAAAATAAAGCCGCAGAGATCGTCGGATTCCAGCTCCTTCACCCGATTGCTGGCCCAATTCAACATACGGTCGGTATGATCTATATTCGTCTTGGTGGTGACCAATCGAGGAGCGGTCGAATCACCTACAAGACGCAGAGTTTCCCTAGGCACAGGAAATCCGCACTCCACTTCGGGGCACACAGGCACGAAATTCAGGTATCTGCTCAGAGTTCCCGTTATAAAATGGTCATGGGAATCTCCGCCGTTCCACCTAACTTTTTGTCCTAGTAGGCAAGCGCTTATCCCGACTTTGATCTTGTCTTCCATATTGTTCATCCGGTTTTTTGCAATTAAACTCATTTCACATTAATCTTTGAAATAACAAAGTCAATTGATTTGATACGGGATACGGAAGCCCTGGAAAAGATGCCATTCTTAATCGAATCCAAAGTGCCCACCACCCGAGTAAAGAACGCGAATTCAGCCGGGGTAAATGCTCAGGGTGATTACGTGCTCTACTGGATGACTGCATTCAGGCGCAGCACGTGGAATTTTTCACTTCAGCGCGCAGTTGACTGGTGCAATGAACTCGGAAAGCCTCTCTTGGTTTTCGAAGCCTTGCGCAACGGGTATGAATGGGCCTCGGACAGGCTACATGCGTTCGTCATTGAAGGCATGATGGACAATTCTGATTCTTTTGCGAAAAGAGGGATCACCTATTTTCCTTATCTCGAAATCGGGATCAACGAAGGTAAGGGTCTGCTCAAGGCACTCTCGGAAAATGCATGCGTGGTAGTTACGGATGATTTCCCCTGTTTCTTTCTACCTCGAATGTTGGTGTCTGCCGCAAAACAGACTCCCGTGCTGATGGAAACTGTAGATTCAAACGGAATCATTCCATTGGATTTTCCGGAACGCTCATTTGCTACGGCATTCAGCTTTCGCATCTTTCTTCAGAAAAACCTTTTCGCATTTCTCGAACAAATGCCGGAATCGGAACCGCTGAATACCTACACGATCCGAAAGAAAGCCTTAGTGCCGGAGCTTTTCAGTCCTTCATGGAAACCAGCCGATCTCGCTGAATCAAGAAAAAACCTGAATGTTTTTCCCATTGATCACAAAGTGAGCCCGGTTGACACCAGAGGCGGCAACAAGCAAGCCGAAAATACATTAGATGACTTCCTGGAAAATAAGCTCGACAAGTACGCGGAACTCAGGAACCATCCCGATGATGATGCCACAAGCAACCTTTCTCCTTATCTTCATTTCGGGCATGTTGCTTCGCATCAGGTTGTCTATGAATTGCTGTCTCGTCGAAATTGGATTCCGGACCCTTTATCGAAAAAACCTAAAGGGAGTAGAGCAGGTTGGTGGGGGCTCGATGAATCCGCTGAAGGCTTCCTGGACCAGATCATCACGTGGCGAGAACTTGGATATAATGCGTGCCGATTCATCTCGAATTATGATAAATATGAATCTCTGCCTGCTTGGGCATTAAAAACGTTGGAAGATCATCGGGGTGATATACGAAATCCGGTGTATTCGTTGGATCAACTTGAAAACGCCGAAACGTACGATGATCTCTGGAATGCGGCTCAGCGGCAGCTCGTGGTTGAAGGAAGACTCCATAACTACATGCGTATGCTTTGGGGCAAGAAGATTCTCGAATGGTCCCGAACTCCGGAACAAGCACTGAACGCGATGATCCACCTCAACAACAAGTACGCCCTTGACGGCCGAAACCCGAACTCCTATAGCGGCATCTTCTGGACGCTCGGCAAGTACGACCGACCCTGGGGACCAGAAAGGCCCGTCTTCGGAAAAATTAGATACATGTCATCGGAAAATACGAAGAGGAAGGTAAGGGTGAAGGAGTGGATGAGGAGAAGTGGCACGAGATTGGCAAACTATATGGTTTGAAGAAAGAACATTTTTATCCAAGTGTCTGTACTGGTTCAGCGTGAATTGGACAAATCGGTTTTGGGTTTAAGCTACTCCCG
>CAZTJA010000142.1:0-6301 GCA_964613745.1 uncultured Syntrophaceae bacterium | reverse complement strand
TAGAAGTGCAAAGCAGTTTCAGCTTTCTTTGGGGTGCTTTTACTCCCCAGGCGCTCATTGAACACGTAATCGCTTTGGGACAAAAATCCGTGGCATTGACGGATACCGGTCTCCATGGAGCGGTGCAATTTTATAAAGAGGCCGTAAAAACAGGAATTCAACCCATCATAGGAGCGAAACTTCCCATCTGGGATTCGTCCGACATAATTCTTCTCGCAACGGACTTCCGGTCATATGGAAATCTATGCCGCCTTTTATCCATTGTTATAAATGGTGGAACAACCCCGAAAAACCTCATTACCAGACAGGATTTGGCTCATTGGTCCAAAGGATTGATCTGCCTGGCGGGGGGACGAAATTCACGTATTCGAGCAGCCGTCATACGCGATAATTTCGATCTTGCCGAATATGCCGTCGAGGATTTGAGGGGCGTGCTCCACAACCCTGATCATTTATTTTTGATCCTCCAAAATCACGGCAAGTCTGCATCCGAGATCCAGGAATCTTTGCGGGTCATGGAGTCCACAGCTAAACTAGCTTTCGGTCTCGGCATCCCCCTTGTTGCCACCAATCAGGTCACTTTTTTAAAAGCTCAGGATTATGTGCTCCATAAAACATTAGTGGACATACAGCGCGAACACCACCATCGGGATGTGAAGCCCCTCCCCAATAATTCTTTTTTTCTGGCTTCCGGTGAAGAAATGATGCGGAGGGTTCCTTATCATGAAGCCATTGAAAATACTTTGAAGATTGCCGAACTTTGCGCCGGTTTTTCTATGCCCATAGGAAAATCCCATCCTCCGGTATTTCAGGAACCTGAAAAGGCCGCAAAAAAGCTCGTACATCTCTGTTTCAGGGATGCCGCAAAAATATATAAGCCTCTACCGATTCATTATATGCGGCAGATCGATCATGAATTGGCACTCATTACCAAGCAAAAAATGGCCGACGTATTTCTTTTGTCAAGGACTGTTGTGGATTTTGCGCGATCCCGGGGGATTAGGAGCAGCATCAGAGGATCCGCCGCCGGCAGCCTTGTCACTCATATTCTCCTTGGTGGGGTTGATCCGCTGGAACATAACCTACTCTTTGAACGATTCATGAATGAAGCTCGATCTGATATGCCGGATATCGATATTGATTTCGATTCGGAACGCCGTGATGAGGTGCTCCGGTTCTTGATGGACCGGTTCCCCCAGCAGAGTGCAATGGTAGGAACGATCCTTAGTTTTAAGGCCCGCAGTGCCGTTCGCCTAACTGCACGTGCTTTGGGATATCCTTTGAAGGAAATAGATCGGTTGGCATCATGTTTACCTTGGTCATTGCGAGGCGGAGACTTGAATGCGGCTCTGGAAGAATTACCTGAGCTAAAAAACTCGCCTCTTAAAAAGGAGCCTTTTTTAGCGGATATCGCGGCCCAATTGGTTCGTTTGCCGTATCAATGTTCAACCCATTTGGGCGGTGTATTACTTACACCGGGTGAAATTAAAGATTGGACCCCCATCGGGGAGTCTCCCCAGGGTCTTCCATTAGGTCAATTGGATAAAGACGACATTGATATTCTTGGGTTATTAAAGCTGGATATCCTCGGACTGAGGATGCATACGGCGATTCGTAAGGCTCTGGAAGTACTCTGGAAAAAAGGTATCTCATTAGATCTTGCGAATGTGCCTTTAGATAATAAGAAGACCTACTCTCTGCTCCGAAGCTCGGATACGGTTGGTGTTTTTCAGCTTGAATCTCCCGGCCAGCGGAATCTTGTGGCAAGGCTTTTGCCGAACCATTTCGGAGATCTTATTGCAGAAATCAGCCTTTTTCGTCCCGGCCCCGTTGAAGGGGACATGGTGGATAATTATGTGAAAAGGCGAAACAAACAAGAAGTTGTTCCACGCTCTCATCCTGATCTTGATACCGTTTTAGACGAAACTTACGGGGTCATCCTTTATCAAGAACAGGTTTTGAAAATTGCACATGTGTTCGCAGGATTCTCTTTTGCTCAAGCGGACAGATTTCGCAGAGCAATGACAAAGGACCGCTGCTCTCAAATTATGGTTTCCCTTAAAAAGGAATTCATCGGGGGTGCCTTAAACAAAGGTCATACTCCGGAATTGGCGGAGGAGGTTTTTGCGAGAGTAGCCGCTTTCGCATCCTTTGGATTTTGCAAGGCTCATGCTGCTTCATTCGCTCACATAACTTATCAAAGCGCTTTTCTTAAAGCTCATTATCCTGGAGCATTCTATGTTGGATTGCTCAATGCCGGGCATGTTGGGAGTTATCCGGCTTGGGTGATTCTCAATGAAGCAAGGAGAAAAGGAATTCCGATTTATGGCCCACATGTGAACTCAAGTAAGCTCGAATATTTTCTGGAAGGCTCCTGTATCCGAGTTCCATTAACGGCGGTCAACGGAATCGGCCCTGCTATTGCCCGGAGAATTGTTTCCGAACGGCAAAGGCGAGGCCCATTTAGCTGCACCCAAGATTTCATAACACGATTTTCTCCTTCGGAAACGATTCTTACTATTCTCTCTTGTGCAGGCGCTTTGGACGGCGTGGACAAAGAATGGATTTTAAGCCAAGAGGTCTGTCGTGAATGCATGTGATCCAGATTCAAAGTCCAATTTGCTAAAAACCTGGAATGAATCGAATTCGATGAATGTATTCTGCCATGGGCATCCACTTGCTCCATTGCGGGACGATTTTGCCGCTCTCAATGTTGTCATGGCGAAAAACTTACGTCACATTCCTTCAGGTCGGAAGGTTACGGTGTCAGGAATGCTCGTGATTGTACATACCCCTCCTACGAAATCGGGCAAGCGGGTTATGTTCATCACATTGGAAGATGAATCCGGGTTAATAGATCTGGTGGTATTCCCAAAAATCCAAAAACTCTATGCTCGCCATATTTTGACAAGCACGGTCCTTACCGTTGAAGGGAAATTACAAAGGCAGGGAAATGGCTTGGCGATTTCGATTATTGTTCAAAAAATTTTAACAAATTGGACAGGCACGCTCCCGAAGTTACTTTCACGCAAGCTTAATGAATCATGACAACGGTTGAATGATTCCAACATCTACAAAGCAAACAAAAATGTAGCATTCAAATGGGAGAAGGATTGATGAAATAAAACGGTCACCCAAGAAGGTGACCGTCGAATAATTACTCGAATAATCGCTTGTACTCAGCGTAACCTTCCTTGTCGAGGTCTTCTTTGGGAATAAATTTCAAGGCCGCCGAATTCATACAGTAACGCAGTCCAGTAGGTCTTGGGCCGTCCGTGAACACATGACCTAAATGAGAATCCGATTTCTTGCTCCTTACTTCTATACGCCTGGAGAACAGACTATTGTCTTCTTTTTCCCTCACGGCATCAGGATTGATTGGTCGTACGAAACTCGGCCAACCCGTTCCCGAATCATATTTATCCTTGGAACTAAAAAGCGGTTCCCCGGAAACTATATCTACATAGATTCCTTCTTTCTTGTTATCCCAATATTCATTGTTGAACGGAGGTTCGGTTCCATCTTCTTGAGTAACGCGGTACTGCAATGGGTTTAATTTCTTCTTCAATTCTTCTTTGGATTTCATACTTGAACTCGAAGCTTCCTTGTCTTTTCCCCAAACGCTTTCGATATACTGATCACGACCGGAATTGAGCCTGTAATACTTGTACCTGAGCGGATTCTTTTCGTGATAATCCTGATGATAGTCTTCGGCGGCCCAGAACTTTCCGCCTGGAAGAATTTCGGTCACAATCGGCTTGTTAAATCTTCCTGATTTTTCGAGATCCTGTTTCGACTTTTCGGCTTTGGACTTTTGCTCATCGTTGAGATAATAAATAATTGATCGATAATGCGGCCCTCGATCAACGAACTGGCCACCTGCATCCGTCGGATCAATTTGTCGCCAGAATATCTCCAGGAGTTTTTCATACGAAACCACGGATGGATCATAGGTTATCTCTATAACTTCTACGTGGCCTTTTTTGTAATAATCCTCATATGTGGGATTCTCGCCTTTTCCGCCCGAGTAGCCTGAAACCACCTTGATTACGCCCGGCACCTTTGAAAAAGCAGATTCTACGCACCAAAAGCAACCGCCCGCGAAGACGGCCCGCTCGTGATTCGTTGTTGCATTTGCCGTCAGTACCATTGCTCCAAGCACCAGTATCAATAGTAGATCTGTGATCATCTTTCGCCCCTTCATAGTTCTCTGATGATAATTTAATCTTTTTTTTAGGGGATGCGTTGCGTGGTGCGATGAAGTCGGTACGAAGCACAAAGTTGATAAAGATGACAATGATCATGAATTGGTCAGGCGGGTATTCTTTTTCCGGATGTATACGGTTTTTAAAACGGTTGCGACTGTTTCATTTTGCTCATCGGTGACGTTTACCGGAAGTTCCAGAAGAAACTTTTCTCCTCCTTTCGTGTTTTTATGGATCTTCGCCAGGATTTCCGAATTAATTTTGAACACGGCCGTGACCGTTCCTTTTCCCGGTTTGATGAATTCGATTTTTGCAGCCTTGTCCCAAACTACGTAATCTTTTCCCAAGATCTGAATGAGCATCAACATGTAGAAAGGGTCCGTCATGGCGTACAGTGAACCGCCGAAGTGGGTCTTCACGTAATTACGGTTATAGAATCTTAGATTCATCCGGACGATCACTTCTCGAAAGTCCGGGGTGACTTTGCTTATGGCTATGCCGGTGCCCCAGTAAGGAGGATATACATTCAGTAAAAATTTAAAAAACCTATGGTCCATAATTGGCTAATCAGGGAAGCAACAATCGCTGATTGTGTTCATAGGAAGCTCATCAGAACGCTACGGAACCCGAAATACCAAACGCACAATTGTAGATGTTCAATGACCCTCTTCCTGAATCCGACCCGTTTGCAGAATAATTGAAACTATTTGCGGCAGAGACGTCCCAGAAGTTAGTCAAGAAATGCCATCCTCCTTGCCGAAATCTCCAGAAATCGGCCTGGATTGAAAACGTCATTTTCTCTTGTCCATCAATGCTCCATCCGGTGGTTCCGTTGCCTCGGAAGCTCATGAATTGACCACGAGACCAAAAGCTCAGCCCAAACCGAGAACTCTTGTACATGTCATAGTCAAAGGTGCCTTCCAAGAATATCCCTGATTTATCGAACTGATAGCTCAATTGAGTGGCTTCGGATTCGGAGCGCTGGTAATCAAGGACCCATAATAGCCAGAAGCGAGTCTTGCAGGTCGGGAAAGTGTTACCGGCAGATATGTTTAGCGATTGTGACTGATACGAATCGAACGGCAATTTTAATTGCACAGAGGCAAACGGGCTGCCGACAAAGGTCGCGCGGTAATTAGCTCCACTGAGCTGCAAACCGAAATACGGGATAAAGATGGGAACGTTTATATCTCCGTCGTACCCATTTGAACTGGAATGACTATAATCCAATGTACTAAAAGGTCCGAGAGGTTTGCTTCCGGCCGCAGAGTAGTTGAAACTTGGACCATCAAAAGTCGCGGATAATTTGTACCAACGAAGGCCTCCTATTACAGAGAGGTCGTAAGGATTGTAGGCGGACAAGTCGTAGAGGAAACCAAGTTCAAGACTGCCATGTCGCAACCTGGATCCATTCCAGTCTATAGTTGCTCCAAATGGTTCGTCTTTGGTTTGAAAAGAGACATTTTTCGACAAAGTTCCTTCTGCATTCGCAAATAACGTAAAACGATCACCAAAATTTACCAATAGGCCGAATCTGCCCAGCGGTAATACGGATCGTCTTAAACTCAGATCGAGAGCGGAAAACGACGTGGGAAGGTTGAAGTTGATGCCGAAGTTTTCTACTCCAATTAAGGCTGAAGTTGTTACGGAAAATTGTGAATTGTTCCATGGGATCCAAGTGTTGGAAAATGGAGCAGGAATGCTTTGACCGAAGGCGTTTGCGGTTAACAATGAACAGCAAATGAGAAATGCCAAAAGAAAGAATCTTGGGCGAGAGCTTTCCCTTACCATAAAACCAACCCCTCTAATCGGCTATAATCATCGACTGATGCCGGTGAATAGTCTTGAACTAATGTAAATGAATTGTTAATGCTTACGTGCGCAAAACATCTGTGTCAAGCAATTAATTCACGTGTTTAGCCAATAAGAATTGAATTGGGATTGTTTGGACCTTAGATAGGAAGTAATTGAGCTTGGGTCGATTAAAATAAAACTTAATTTTTACCGAAAGATCCCATAATTAGTTCAGACCATCCATCATCACCGGGTTTGGGGGGTTTGGCGACCGTGGGATAATTCTTTACCTCTGTTTTCTT